>NZ_JBXEOV010000001.1:0-492762 GCF_056856695.1 Psychrobacillus sp. Z16_25
GTTCGGGGTGGAAGCATGGCGACATGTGCAGCTGACGAATACTAATCGATCGAGGACTTAACCAATTTGTTTGTTTCTGATGTCCTTTATCCAGTTTTGAGTGAACAACTCATTGAGGGTTTCAATGCGCCTCGTATTGAAAGCCGAAGCAGTCTAGTGATGATGGCGAAGAGGTCACACCCGTTCCCATACCGAACACGGAAGTTAAGCTCTTCAGCGCCGATGGTAGTTGGGGGTCTCCCCCTGTGAGAGTAGGACGTCGCTAGGCAACAGAAAGGCCTTCACCGAGTAAATCGGTGAAGGCCTTTTTTATTGACAGGCAGGCAACCTTCGTGAAGGACCATCTATCAGACAATGGATTTACTCTCGTTCGTACCAGACCTTCAATAGAAGTGCCCCGAAGCCTTTTCTAGTTTAATCCTCATTCTTAGTAAATAAACCTTCCAGTGGTTCCCAAGGATGTACTGTATCCTCAAACTTTTCTTCCGATACAGGAGGGGCGTTTTTGGCAATTTCTTTTGCTTCTTGTATCTCTCAACCTCTACAATAACCAACCCCCAAGTGTGGTCCATGATTTATTCCCAATGTGGTTTCCGATTTAACCATGCTTTTCCTCCCTATTTCGCATTCACTATGCCTTTCTCACCATCTCTATAGTTTAATTATAATGCAAATTTAATTTACAAATAAGTATTATAATTCTGTAAAATTACGAATCATTAAATGGATGTTTATGTTAAAATAGGTGTAGATTTCGTGATTACATAAAGAGTACGTGATATCTTTTGTCTATAGAGATCTACCTATATTTTGGATAATAGACATTCAAGTTATGGCTACCCCACATATTCCTTCTTTGATAAAGGTACCAATTAATAAGTACCATCATTTTTTAAAATTATGGATATTAAATTTAAAATATTATTTAAGAGGTAATGAAGAGGCGAAAAATAATATTGTAAAACTAGCAAAACGAACACTAAACAGAGAAGTTGAAAATAAAGATATTCCTTAACTAATGTCCCAGATATTACATGAAATAAAAGTAAATATAGAGCCAGAATTACATAATTTTATTGAGAAATGTGAAGCTGAGTTATTTAAAAGCAGGTAAATATAAAAAGGACGAAAGTTATGAATAAATTAGTAGTGTGGGTGTGTTTATCATTCATTTTAGTTGGTTGTAACGTTGAGCATAAAGATAAAGAAAATATGAGAATACAAGATTATCTTATTACTCTTGAAGACGAATCCAACTCAAACGTAACTGAGTTAAGTTACTCTTTCACCATAGGCCAGATAGGCAAGAATGAAGTGCTGGAAGAAGATATTGAAGTAGTAGCTAGCAATTGGCTAGATCAAAGAAAGATTAATAGTGAATTAACTGAGTTTACTAAGGAAGATGGCAATATTTATATAAAAGGCTTTATAACATTTGATACTGTCGGATATAGTAAGCAAGAACTTGCTGTATATGAACCATTAATAATAGGCGTGAATGTTAATATGAATGAAGAGTTAGTTTTATTAGAAATTAACTAAAACGGCAGGCTAGTTCAGTAAAATGTTAACTTGGAATTGCTTGAAGTAGTAATATGACGAGTTATTCTAGTATTTCATCGAATTTTTTAAAGTCATAAATGAGAAATGAGAGTGAAAAATTGAAAACTCGACCAAAAATGTGGGTTGTTATTATATTTACTATAATGCTTCTTGCTGCATGTCAACAAGGAACAGAAGAACCCGAAATTAGAATAACCCATTCTTCTGAACAATTACCCACTATTTCATTTGGAGATCTGTATAACGAAGAAAAGGAAGAAATTGTAGAGAGAGTCAGGGATTATATGGTAGGTAAAAAATTTAGTGAGTTACCCTCCATTAGTCATAGTGAAATCATACAAATTGAATCTATAAACTTTGAATCTGATGAATTTGAGGTTTATGACTACATTTTAGATGAGAATGGATACATTATTTCCGAGTACGATATCGCCCCAGTCGTCCCAAGAGTTGGAGAAAATGGAATCGTTTAATTACAATTCGAGCAAACTCATGATTTTGGGAGATATACGGATTATGCAATAGACGGAAACCTTATACATTGTTTGTTAATTAGAACGAAAATTAATAACAGTAATTTTGCATTCGCTACACTTGTGTTAAAAGATAGTAACTAATTGTCTACGAATGAATTTTCATATGCATGCTACTCAAATAACGGGTACGGAGTAGGTTAGCGGAAGAAGGATTTATGGGATGGTTAAGAGAATACATAACAATGATGTTATTATATAGAAAGTGTACAGTAAGGAGGGATGCTTTTGAATGAATGTCCTAACTGCGGCAGTGAAATGAAAAAAGGGTATATACAGAGTGGTACTAGACTTGCTTGGGTACCAAAAGTATCTAAGTTGAGTATTGAACCCAGGTTGAATAAAGAATCAGTTCTATTATCGAATCAAAGTCGCTTTTCAATTAATTATGTAGATGCTTATCTATGTGAGGGTTGTAAAAAAGTCCTTATAGATTATTCCAATGAAGAATAGAATTTATGAACTAGACTGCTTTAAGAGTGGTCTTTTTTCATATGTTGCTTAAGGAGCAGGTTAGCGGACGAAGAAATTCGAAACTTGGAGGATTTTATGAAAAAGAAATTTCCGTTTGTGATTTCAATTGCTGCTGTCTCGGGTGGGGGCAAAACTACAATAACCTCTTACCTAAAAGGGCAGTTGCAAAATAGTAAAACAATATCTTTTGATGATTATGATTTTGATGGTCCTGATAACATTATAGAATGGATTGATAATGGATGTAATCCTGATGAATGGGACTTATCGCCACTAATTAGAGATATAAAGAAGTTAGTTAATGAACCATTGGATTACATAATTTTAGATTTTCCATTTGCTTATTTACATACTAACACAAGAGAATTTATTGATTTTGCAGTGTTTATTGATACTCCATTGGATATTGCAATGGCACGGAGAATAATGCGAGATTTTAAAAATAGTTCTGCCGAGGATATAAAGCTGGATCTAGAAAACTACATTCTTAGAGGAAGGCGGGGGTATCTGGATATGTTAAATACGACAAAACCGAACTCTGACCTCATTGTAGATGGGACCCTATCTAAATCTGAGATTGCAAGTTTTATCGTCCGAAATATAGCGACAATAGAGTAATTCTAAGGTAAAAGTAAATTAACCAGGTAAAAGGAACGTTGATTTCAACAGGACTAATATATCAATAATTAATATGCAAAGGGTGATTAATATTAATGAATTCTTAACAATTAATCATAATAAAATGGAAATTCTTCGAAAAGGAAGAAATGGTACACCAATAATTATCCTTACAGGGATGGGTTGCTCATTTGATGAGTGGTACGATGTGATAGACCCATTAAGTAAATCAAATCGAGTAATAATGTTTAATAGACCTGGACTTGGTAATAGTGAAATTCGGAATGAAGTCCGTAATACACAGGCGGTCGTAAACGAAATAAATGAGTTGATGCTTTTACTTGAAATATTTGAACCCGTATTATTAGTTGGCCATTCCTATGGTGGTTTATGTGCCCAGCATTTTGTGAAAGAGCATCCTAAAAAGGTGGCGGGAATAGTTTTAGTAGATTCAACTTCTGTTGATTTAAAGGTCTTAGACGAGTTGGATACACCAGTGTTGAATGAAGGTTCAACCGATGAGATTTGGATGGAAAAATGTGCTTCTTATTCTCTTATGAATCAGGAAGAATTAAGAGAAATCATTAATCCTACTCTTTCAATAAAACAAAAACAACTCCCTTTTGATGTACAACAACGATTAATAAAATTCCAGATAAATCCTTTGCTATACAAAGCAATGCATTCTGAAATTAGCAATTGGAAGGTGGACGCAGATACCATAAAGAACTTAGGTGAATTTCCTAATGTACCTTTAATGGTAATTGGGCGAGATAAAGAACATAATATTAGGTTGGGAATTGAGGATGGTTTACCAGAGTCGGAGTTAAGGTTATTTGAAGAAAAGTGGCAAGAACTAATTATGAACCAAGTTAATCTTTCTCAAAATAGTAAATTGATATTAGCACAAGAGGCAAGTCATTCAATACATATTGATAGACCAGATATTATTATTGAATCAATAAGTTGGATGATCAAAGAAAATAATTCCTTCTTCAGCTAACAGGGGCTTTGAATCAAGATCATGGGTAGCTTAGACGACTTTTTTCTTAAGGGGATATTGGGGGGGATCAATGAAGATGGTTGCGATTAGGTTTTATGTTCTTGCTTTTCTACTTTACTTCATGAGTTTTCTTGGGGGCTTCTCAATAGGATTATATATATTATTACCTACGATTTTTGTATTGTTAATTGGAATAGCAGTGAATCTTGGATTATATAAAAAACAGAAATATTATGTAGTTCCATTAATCACATCAATCGTGATATGCGGTATAACGTATCCTTTATGGTATTACTTGGTTCATAATGTGGATGACGCTTATATCTTCTTTCCTTTTATCTTTTTCGTATAATACATGAAACAGTATGAAGGTTGAGCATACCGTGGAGGGTCTAGAAGATTTACACTCTTACTTAAAAATGGAGATGGTGATTAAATGTTAGTTAAGGGGTATAAAGTCAGTTTGCCTAAAGCTTATTGGGTATTATTAATTCCTATATCATTAGGGATAAGTTATTATAATATTTTTTTTGATTGGCAACTGCAATATTACGGATTAAACGAAGTCGAAGATTTTGGCATATATGTATTTGTCTTAGTTCTAAGTATTTGCCGAAGTTTTATTTACATTTTACTAATTAGGCTTGGAATGTCTTTATTAAAATATTTATTTAGAAACCAAGAGGGGAATGCTTCGTCATAATGGATTTTTCTATTGGGTGAAGTAACCTCATTCAGCTGACGGGGTGCTTTACTTCAAGAAGGAGTAAAGCTTTTTTTCTAATCGAACATATTCTATTTTTCTTTATAGAATACCGGATTAGGCATTTAGTATATAACGGTTAATCCAAGAGAAATTAATGCCTTTTTATATTGAATTACTTATGGAAGTAACGACTCTAAAAAATATACATATAATAATTGCAAATTGGGGGGTGTAATGGATTTGCAAGGGAGAGCCAGTTTGATTGTTGGTTGGATAACCTTGTTTCTAATGGGTACAGATTTATTTGTAGTATCTCCGTTACTACCTTTCATTTCGGAAGCTTATAGTGTTAGTTCAGCGATGACAGGATGGATGGTAACTGTTTTTGCTATAACCTATGCTATTGCAACACCTTTCTTTGGTTGGGCTTCAGATAAAAATGGAAGAGGAGTTTTTATTACCTTTGGGTTAATGTTATTTTCCTTCTCTAATATCTTAACTGCTTTTTCTCCTTCTTTTACTTGGTTAATTATTAGTCGTATTTTAGCTGGCTTGGCGGTTGCTGCCATCACTCCTGTGATTTATGCAATCATCGGGGATATTGCACCATCTAATCGAAGAGGAACTTGGCTTTCTATTGTGATTTCAGGACATTTAACAGCTCTTTGGGCAGGAGCACCAATCGGTACGTTACTAGAGAATTTTCTTGGATGGCGTTCAGTTTTTGTTGTAATGGCTGTTATAGGAACTTTATTGGTGGTAGTGAATTATAAAACATGGAAATGTGTTCCTAAGAATGATTTAACAAGGAATCTATTAGAAGGAAATTTGCTGAGAATCCTCGGTTCGGTAAGTGTTACCACCTTTTGGGCAATTTCGATGTATACTCTTTATGTTTACTTAGGTGCGGCTCTTTATTCCGAAAATAGATTCATATCATCAGAAATCGCATTAGCTGTTACTTTTTATGGGATTGGTGCTGTTTTAGGAAGTCTTATAAGTGGACAATTCACAGACAGGTTTGGGGAAAAGAAATTTTCTAAAGCTACGTTAGTTTTATTAACCCTTATACTCGTTTGTTTAGGAATCTTCTTCTCAACTGGGGGTTGGATTTATTTCATTTTGTTCATATGGGCTTTGGTTGGGTATGCAGGATTTACATCCTATCAAGCACGATTAACAGTTGAATATCCCAAAGAACGGGGAATGGTTATGGCGTGGAATAATACGGCTCTATATATTGGCATTACCATCGGTTCAATCATTGGTGGTTATGTGATATCTAATTGGGGTTATCCTTTCCTACCATATGTTTGTAGCATTTCAGCATTTATTTGTTTTGTCCTTAGTAACCAAAAGGTCCCAGAAACAAAAAAGAGAAAAATGATAATGTGAAAAATTGTACTTTAACGAACGGGTACTTTACTTCAAGAAGGGAAACTCATAAGAAGGTTACACACTTACTAAATTCAAAGTCCTTTCTCCCTGAAGAATATGTTTTCAACAAGGTTCTTCAAGATAGTTTAGGTGTGTTTCCTGATAAGTATGCTATTTCATTATGACATGGTTTCTCAAATGCAGCTTCTTACATTTTCTGCTTCACAGCGCAGTTTAAAAAAGTCTTGGACTAACGGATGTTCACTTGCAATTGTGTCGTTCATTTTCATTAATGTTCGTTTCCCAATACGACGATCCAACAGGCATAATATTTTCATTAAACTATCGGATGAGCGTAAACAATCTTCTATAGACGTGTTGAAATATTTTTCTAAAGTAGAAAAGAAATCATATTGTGCATAGATGGCTTCGTTCTTAAGTATTTGATGTGCCTTATCTTGAATGGCACGGTTATTAGATACATCATCAAAATTAAAGTCGTCTAATTCTTTTCTTATAGCTCTACCTCTGTAATATTCTTCTCTCTCCACAGTGATTGTGCACATATTTAACTTTTCTACTTTGTCCACAGTAATGATAGCTCTACCTAGCTGGTCGTGTGCACGTCTATAATTAATGACATGAAAGTCCACTCTTGAACGTAAGGATTCGCAAGTGAAGCTTTTTAATTGTTTTTTAGCTTTGCTCCATTTTGGACTATATAACAAATAAATACCTCCCAAGGTCAACTTATATGAAGGATAATCAAACACATTTTCAAACGATTTATCATGAAAATGGAATAGTTTGAAACAATTTAATCGTAAGAATTAACGTGGACAGAGTACCTGCGGACATTAAGGTAATAATTCTTCTATTGTCCTGGTCCTTCGAAGACTTTCCGAGTTCCTGAGACACTGTGCTCCATATAACGATAGAAGCGATTGACACTATCAAGATTAACATCATATGACGACCTTTCCACAAGCATTTTTCCTTTTAGCGAACCTTCATTGCATCCTCTATAATCTCTAGTATTAATTCGTGATCATCTACTACTTGAATCACTTCCGATGGCTCTACCCATATGCGTGTCTTTGCCTCAAATTCTCTAAGGAAAGGTAGGCACTCTGTAATGTCCACTCGGTAAAATGCCTGATAGGCAACCTTTGGATATTTACCATTGTAAGTTGGGTTTTCTTCATGGCTCACTTCAATACAGCCTAAGTAAGTAGCTGTCCCTCGTACATACGCTTCTTCGTAAATTTCTCTGTGTAATGTTTCTTCTGGTGTCTCGTTATTTTCTAGATGACCACCAGGAGAATTAAAGCCCCTGCCTTCAATATGACTTAACAGGATTTTACCGTCCAATACACAAATACCGTGCACACTTGTAACAATTCTATCTTCTGTCAGAACCAATTCAGGCTTCCAAGTAAGTCTGACTGTATTTTCTCCCCATTTCACATACACCATGCCGTTCCCTCCGTCTCTATAGGTTAATTATACCATGGGCTTTATTTGCATATAAGTCTTATAATTCTATAAATTACAAGCTAAGATAGCATTTATAAAAGAAAAGGGGTGCATGGTTTGATTAGTGGGTCAGCGAATGTAGCGCAAACTGTTCGATATCTTCAACAACATTATGTGGAAATGAAGAGGCTGCCGATGTTTTGTACGTCTCCTATAGCTATTGGAACGCATCTTGGGGAAATGAATGACGAGGATTCAAGGCTATATAAAGAGGCATTAACATACGGATTACGAAATGGGATAAATTTTGTGGATACTGCCTTAAATTATCGTGGAAAGAGATCGGAAAGAGATATTGGGCAGGTTTTGAAAAAAATAATCGTAGAAGATCAAGTGTTGAAAAGGGAAGAGATTATTCTATCTACCAAGGCAGGCCTAATACCAGGTGATATTGACGCCAAATTGGTGCCTACCGAGTATTTAAAGCAAGTCCTTCTAAAGGAAAAGATCATCCAGGAGAAGGATATTCACGTAATGGGTACCAGTAAGCATGTGTTGGAGCCAAGCTATTTTCAATTTGCCATAGAGGAGAGTAGAAGGAATGTGCATGTAGAAACGCTAGATATCTATTACCTTCATAATCCGGAAATTTCGTTGGAGGTAATTGGGGAGACAAAGTTCTATCAAAAGTTAGAGAAGCTGTTTCAATTTTTCGAGGAGCAGGTGGAGAAGGAAAAGATTAGATACTATGGGTTGGCAACGTGGCATGGATTTTTGCGAAATCCTCAGGATGCAGGTTATCTCTCGTTAGAGAAAGTGGTTCAAACGGCGGAACTAGTGGCAGGGGAGCAGCACCATTTTAGGTTCATTCAGTTTCCCTTTAATTTTTCGATGCAAGAGGGAAAATCGCTGTTCAATCAAACAGTTAGTGCACAGAAATGCTCTTTATTAAAAGCAGCTGAAATGCTTCAAATTCATGTGACAACGAGTGCACCCTTCAACTTAGGGAAAGCCTTTGATGATGGAATGGATGCGCGGCAAACATTAAGAAGCATACTTGAAAATAAAAAAGTAAGTGCGGTCATGGTTGGAATGAAACGAAAAGAGCATGTAAGAGAGAACATGGAGGCAATAAGAAGGGGCGAATAAATTCTCCTATGATACTTTTTTACGAACTTCCCCTATGTATGGTAAACTAGAATAGATTGTTAAATTTGAGTCTTGTTAGAGCGCTCTGACTTATATAAAGCAAAATTATAGACAATGTGAACAATTATCGGGGGAATTACTGTGTGGAAATTTTATGGGCTTGCAGCGTTTGTCATTCTACTGGACCAATGGACGAAATGGCTGGTAGTAAAAAACATGGAGCTAGGAGAACGGATTATTCTGTGGGATCCTTATTTTGCGCTCCTCTCACATAGAAATCGTGGAGCAGCGTGGGGAATATTACAGGGGCAAATGGCATTGTTTGCTGTTATCACCGTTGTGGTGGTTGCTGCGATTATTTATTATTTCCATAAGGAAGCAAAGGGTAAACCTTTCTTTCAAACAGGGTTGATGCTTATCTTAGGCGGAGCTATAGGGAATTTTATTGACCGCATGTGGAGAGGCGAGGTAGTGGATTTTGCAGATGTATTAATCCCTATCATCAACTATGATTTCCCGATTTTTAATATTGCAGATGCTGCATTAACTTTTGGGGTAATATTTATTATCTTGTTCATCCTAAAAGAGGAACGTATTGAACGAGCAGAAAAGAAAAAGGTGAAATAATGGAAGAACAAACGTATGTAATAGAAAAGGAATTAGAAAAAGAAAGAATTGATAAGGCAATCGCGTCCTTCGAAACAGATTGGTCTCGTACGCAGATTCAAAACTTCATTAAAGAAGGCCATGTTCTGGTGAATAATGAGCCTGCCAAGTCTAATTATAAGGTAAAGGAGGGAGACGTGATTGTTGTATCTCCTCCAGAGTCCGTGCCATTAGATATCGTAGCTGAAAACTTGAACCTGGAGATTATCTATGAGGACGAGGACGTTGTCGTAGTTTACAAGCCAAGAGGAATGGTTGTGCACCCTGCTCCTGGTCATACTTCTGGGACATTAGTAAATGGGTTGATGTATCAAATTAAAGACCTATCTGGTATTAATGGCGTTATGCGCCCTGGTATTGTGCATCGTATCGATAAAGACACGTCTGGTTTATTGATGGTCGCAAAAAACGATGTGGCTCATGTATCGTTAGTGGATCAACTGGTGAAAAAGACCGTAACTCGTAAGTATACTGCTCTTGTTCATGGACACATTGCTCATGATAAGGGAACGATTGATGCGCCAATCGGCCGTGACAAAAAGGATCGTCAAAGTATGGGTGTTGTAGATAATGGCAAGCATGCAGTCACTCATTTTAGAGTGCTGGAGCGCTTCCAAAAGTACACGCTTGTGGAATGTCAGCTAGAGACTGGTAGAACCCATCAAATTCGTGTGCACATGAAGTATATTGGATTCCCGCTTGCTGGAGATCCAAAGTATGGTCCGAAGAAAACAATAGATTTCAATGGACAAGTGCTACATGCTGGAGTGCTTGGTTTTATTCAGCCAAGAACAGGTGAATATCTAGAGTTTTCATATCCGCTGCCGGAAGATTTTCAACATTTATTGGATGATTTACGAAAAACGTCATTGCATAATGAGGATTAATCCTTTATACTGTTAAAAAAGTAAATAGCTTCACCTTTAATAACAGTCCAGAGAGGCTGAGAAGGTACAATGTGAACGTGACTCACTATCAATCTGCGGATTTATAGGAATCACTCTAATTTCTTGCGCACATACAACCTCTTGGGCTTCTCTAGCTCAAGAGGTTTTTTATTTACACGAAAAGGAGGTCAGGTTCACATGGAAGAAAAGGCAAGCATATTAGATGAGCAATCCATAAGTAGGGCACTAACAAGGATTGCGCATGAAATAATCGAGCGAAACAAAGGAATTGAAGATTGTATCCTTGTTGGAATCAAAACGAGGGGTGCTTTCCTAGCAAAGAGGCTTGCGGAAAGAATCGAGCGAATTGAAGGCAAGGCCATTAAAACAGGGGAGCTCGATATTACCTTATATCGAGATGATCTTTCTCTGAAAAATGGCTCGGAGCCGTTAGTGCAGCAGGTAGATATCACGCATGATGTGACAGATAAAAAAGTCGTGCTGGTGGATGATGTGTTATACACCGGTAGAACGGTGAGGGCAGCAATGGATGCAGTGATGGATCTAGGAAGACCTGCACAAATTCAGCTTGCGGTTCTAATAGATAGAGGGCATCGCGAGCTACCAATACGAGCAGATTATGTTGGGAAAAACATTCCAACCTCTAGTAATGAAAGAATCGTCGTAAAGGTAGTAGAAGCAGATCAGCAGGATGCTGTCACAATTTACGAATAAACAAATGAAGGTAGGGACTCCCCATGTCAAATGCGATTTTAGATGTTCATGAAAAACCATCAAAAGGACAATTAATCACCCTGAGCTTTCAGCATATGTTTGCAATGTTCGGATCCACTATTCTGGTTCCGCAGTTAGTAGGGTTAAGCCCGGCAATTGCGCTATTAACAAGTGGGATAGCAACGATTATTTTTCTACTAATCACCAAGTTTCAAGTCCCAGCTTATTTAGGCTCGTCCTTTGCGTTTATTACTCCAATCATTTATGTAGCTGGTATAGATCAAGCGGGGATGTCTGTAAATCCCGGAAATGCCATGATTGGTGCCATGATGGTCGGATTGGTGTATGGGATTGTGTCACTGGTTATATGGAAAAGTGGCTACAACTGGATTATGAAGCTACTACCAGCTATCGTGGTTGGCCCAGTAATCATGGTAATCGGGCTAGGCCTTGCTGGAGTAGCAGTGGATATGGCGATGAACATTCCAGTAGGAGATGCAGGAGAAAAGGCGTATAGCTTCCTTCATTTCTCAGCAGCGTTAGTTACCTTGTTCACAGCGATTATCTGCACCATCTACTTTAAAAATATTATTAGTACAATGCCTATTTTAATAGGGTTGGTAGTTGGATATATTTACTCTATCATCATTGGAATCGTAAACTTTGACCCAATCAAGGAAACTGGCTGGTTTGCAATGCCAGACTTCTTGATTCCAGGTATAGACTATGAGTTTCAGATAACTTCTACTATATTACTAGCAATGGTGCCGGTGGTTATTGTGACAATTTCAGAGCATATCGGACATCAGCTTGTTCTTGGAAAAGTAGTAGAAAAAGATTATATAAAAGAGCCTGGTTTACATAGATCTCTATTAGGAGATGGGCTTGGAACATTTGTAAGTGCCCTGATCGGTGGTCCGCCGAAAACGACCTACGGCGAAAACATCGGTGTGCTAGCAATTACTCGAGTGTACAGTGTCTATGTCATTCTTGGTGCAGCGGTTGTAGCGATTCTCCTATCATTCATGGGAAAAGTGATGGCAGTCATCACGACGATTCCAACAGCGGTTCTAGGTGGGGTTTCCATCCTGCTATTCGGAATTATCGCTTCTAGCGGATTGCGTATGCTGGTGGATGCAAAAGTAGACTTTGGAGATAGCCGTAATATGGTCATCGCTTCGGTTATCTTGGTAATCGGAATTGGCGGAGCGAAATTTGTAGTTAATGAAGCATTCAGTATCGAAGGAATGGCATTAGCTGCAATCATTGGTGTGATTTTAAATCTAATACTTCCTGGTAGAAAAAAAGAGCTGCCGGAGGAAATAAACTAAATAGCGTAACCTTTTAACAGTAGAACAGAGAGTCTGCGAAGGGTTTAAGAATAGGTAAAGAGTGTGCACGGGGAGCTACTCTACTTTGCCTATGCTTTCACGAACCTTCTCGACGACTCTCGAGGAGGTTTTTTTATAGCCTCTTTTTGCAAAAAGCTCCCCATTTGCTTGTCGGGGCAGACATAGGCGCTTACGCATTTCAATATGTCCAGCTTCAGCGCCTTGCCCCTCGAGGTCAAATGTGCCCCGACTGCGGTGGCTGAGGGACTGCCTCCTCGCCGGTCCCCATTTGCTTGTCGGGGCAGAGCAGGCGCTTGCGCATTTCAATAATGAGAGGTGGATTTTGTGGTGAATCTAGTTTCTGGAAGGCGTTTAACGGATCTTGTTTCGATGAAGGAATTGTCTGTGGAGCAGATGATGGATATTTTAAAGCAGGCACAGGCTTTTGAGGACGGTACATCTTCTTCACTAACAAGGAAATATCATGTGGCGAATTTATTTTTTGAGCCAAGTACAAGGACGAAGATGAGCTTTGAGATGGCGGAGAGAAGACTAGGTTTAGAGGTTGTACCATTTGATGCAGGTTTCTCCAGCACGCTGAAGGGTGAAACGCTATACGACACGGTGAAGGTTTTGGAGTCCATCGGCTTAGATGCTTTGGTTATTAGACACGAACAAAACGAGTTTTTTAAGGAACTCGTAGGGAAGGTTCGTCTGGCCATTATTAACGGAGGAGACGGAACTGGAAATCATCCCACTCAAAGTCTACTAGATATCTATACAATTTGGCAGGAGTATGGAACACTGCAGGATAAAGTAATCACGATTGTTGGAGATATTGCCCATAGCAGAGTGGCGAGGTCAAATGCAGATGCGCTAACAAGGCTAGGCGCCAAGGTACAATTTGTTTGCCCACCAGAATGGCAGGCGGAATTTAACGCAATTCATGATTTAGATAAAGTAATAGAAAGCACAGATGTCCTCATGCTTTTACGAGTACAGCATGAAAGACATGACGGAATCACGAGCTTTTCGAAAGAAATCTATCACGAAAATTATGGATTAACGGTAGATAGAGAGAAAAGAATGAAGGAGGGCGCAATCATCATGCACCCAGCACCTTTTAATAGAGGGGTAGAAATTGCAAGTGAGCTGGTGGAATGTGAACGCTCCAGAATCTTTAAGCAAATGAAAAACGGCGTATTTATTCGCATGGCAGTACTCGAAATGATAATGAAAGGGAGAGAATAACATGACAAAAATTATCCGTAATATCCAGCTACTAAACGATAAGGGAGAGCTAGAGTCTTCCAGTCTAGCAATCCAAAATGGCAAGATAGCTGGGATCGGGAAAGATATCCAGCTAGAGAATGCAAAGGAAATCGCCGGTAAAGGAATGTTATTATCTCCAGGGTTCATTGATGTGCACGTCCATTTACGGGAGCCGGGTGGCGAGCATAAGGAAACGATTGAAACAGGTACGAAGGCTGCTGCTAGAGGCGGCTATACAACAATCTGTGCAATGCCAAATACTAGACCAGTACCAGATACACCCGAGAACTTTCAAAAAGTATTGGACTTAGTGGAAAAGAATGCACTAGTACGAGTGCTACCGTACGGGTCTATCACGATTCGCCAGGCTGGAAAAGAAAGAACAGACATCGCAGCGTTGAAGGAGTTAGGAGTTTTTGCTTTAACAGACGATGGGGTAGGGGTTCAACAGGCTGGTACGATGTTAGAGGCAATGGAGGAAGCGGCAAGATTACAAATCCCAATTGTTGCACACTGTGAAGACAATACGTTGATCTATGGTGGTGTGATGCATAAAGGGAAGCGAAATGAAGAGCTAGGACTAAAGGGAATTCCTTCTGTTTCAGAATCAGTACATATAGCAAGAGATATCCTTCTTGCTGAAGCAGCGGGCGCTCACTATCACGTATGCCATGTGAGTACGAAGGAATCGGTAAGAGTTATAAGAGACGCAAAAAAAGCAGGGATCCATGTAACAGCAGAGGTTAGTCCGCATCATCTTTTATTATGTGAGGACGACATTCCTTCGAATGATGCGAATTGGAAGATGAATCCTCCACTTCGGGCAAGAGAGGATATGCTTGCTCTTCGAGAGGGACTGCTAGACGGGACAATAGATTTTATTGCCACCGACCATGCACCACATACAGAGGAGGAAAAAGCGAACGCATTTGAAAAGGCTCCGTTTGGAATTGTCGGACTAGAGACAGCATTTCCACTTTTGTATACAAATTTTGTGCAAACTGGGGAGTGGACATTGAAGCAGCTGATCGATTACATGACGAAAAAGCCAGCAGATGTATTTGGTTTTCCGTATGGTCGATTAGAGGTAGGGGCACCGGCAGATTTAGTCTTAATAGATTTGAATAAAAAACAGGCAATTGATAAGGAAACTTTCTTATCAAAAGGGAAGAACACACCGTTCCATGAGTGGGACTGTACAGGTTGGCCACAGGTAACAATCTATAACGGAGAAATCGTATGGCAGGAGGAGCAGCTATGAAAACAAGATACTTAATTTTAGAGGATGGTACGGTATTTAAAGGGAATGCATTTGGAAGTGAAGAGGGGACAATGGGAGAGGTTATCTTCACGACAGCAATGACTGGTTATCAGGAATCTATCTCGGACCCATCTAACTGTAGCCAAATCCTTACATTCACTTATCCAATGGTAGGTAACTATGGGATCAACCCGGACGACTTTGAAGCTATCGATATCGGCTTGGCTGGGGTCGTGGTGAGAGAGCTAGCAGATACACCTTCGAATTTCCGAAAAGAAAGCACGTTACACGAGTTTCTTGCGCTCAAAAATATTCCTGGTATTGAAGGAATTGATACTCGTAAGCTTACACGCATCATTCGTAAGCATGGCTCTTTAAAGGGTTTATTAACGAGAGCTGGAGAAGAGGTAAATGTGGAAGAAACAGTTGCTTATCTAAAAGCAGCAGAGATTCCAAGAAATGTCGTACAGCAGGTTTCTATCACAAGACCGTATCCAAGTCCAGGTCGCGGGAAACGTGTCGTGCTAGTAGACTTTGGGATGAAGCATGGTATTTTACGAGAATTAAACAAGCGTGACTGTGACGTGATCGTCGTTCCTTATAACACATCCTCCAAGGAAATCTTAGCAATGCGCCCTGATGGTGTGATGCTGTCAAACGGACCTGGGGACCCAACAGATATCCCGGAAGCAATCCAAATGGTCAGAGAGCTAATTGGAGATGTGCCAATATTCGGAGTTTGCCTAGGTCACCAGCTGATTTCCCTAGCAAGTGGTGCAACGTCCTTCAAGCTGAAATTCGGACATCGTGGCGGGAACCACCCGGTGAAGGATTTAACAACAGGTAGAACAGAGCTGACTTCTCAAAACCATGGCTACGCAATTGATGCCGATTCTATCGCCAGCACGGATTTAGAAATAACACATATTGCCCTAAATGATGGAACGGTAGAGGGAGTTCGACATAAGAAGCACCCAGTGTTCTGTGTACAATTCCATCCAGAGGGCTCTTGTGGTCCAGAGGATTCCACGCATTTATTTGATCAATTTATCGAGCTAATGAATAAAGCGAGCAAAAAGGAGACTGCACATGCCTAAACGTACAGATATTGAAACTATTTTAGTTATCGGATCCGGTCCAATTGTCATCGGTCAAGCAGCAGAATTTGACTATGCAGGAACGCAAGCATGTATCTCTTTAAAGGAAGAGGGCTACCGAGTAATCCTTGTAAACTCAAATCCTGCGACAATCATGACAGATACAGAGATTGCAGACAAAGTATACATCGAGCCAATCACCCTGCAATTTGTGAGCAAAATTATTCGTAAAGAGCGTCCAGATGCTATCCTTCCAACACTAGGCGGGCAAACAGGATTGAACATGGCTATCCAGCTGCATGAATCAGGGATTCTAGACGAGCTGGGAATCGAGATTCTTGGGACGAAGCTAGATGCAATCCATCAAGCGGAGGATCGTGACCTGTTTCGTACGTTGATGAACGAATTAAATGAGCCAGTACCTGAGAGCGATATTATTCATAATCTTGAAGAAGCGAAGGCCTTTGTCAAGGAGGTCGGCTACCCAGTGATCGTCCGACCTGCATTCACACTTGGTGGAACTGGCGGAGGAATCTGCTACAACGATGCTGACTTACAGGAAATCGTGACAAGCGGATTGAAATACAGCCCGGTAACGCAATGTCTGTTAGAAAAATCGATCGCAGGCTTTAAGGAAATCGAATATGAGGTAATGCGTGACTCTGCGGATAACGCCATCGTCGTTTGTAACATGGAAAACGTGGACCCAGTGGGGATCCATACAGGGGATTCTATCGTAGTGGCTCCGACGCAGACATTATCGGACCGTGAAAACCAAATGCTTCGTAATGTATCGTTAAAAATCATTCGTGCGCTAAAGATTGAGGGTGGCTGTAACGTACAGCTGGCACTTGATCCGCATAGCTTTCAATATTACATCATTGAGGTGAATCCTCGTGTAAGCCGTTCTTCAGCTCTTGCTTCCAAAGCAACAGGCTATCCGATTGCGAAGCTTGCAGCGAAAATTGCAGTTGGTCTGACGCTAGATGAAATGATGAACCCGGTAACAGGGAAAACATATGCTTGCTTCGAGCCGGCACTAGATTACATTGTCGCAAAAATTCCAAGATGGCCATTTGATAAATTCGAATCAGCAAAACGTAACCTAGGAACGCAAATGAAAGCAACTGGTGAGGTTATGTCATTAGGACGCACATTTGAGGAAGCAATTCTAAAATCAGTTCGTTCACTCGAAACAGGACATTTCCACCTAGAAATGAAAAACAGCGAGGACATCACAGATGAGTGGATGAAAAAGCGTATCCGCCGAGCAGGAGATGAGCGTCTATTCTTTATCGGTGAGGCATTAAGACGAGGGGTAACCATTGAACAGATTCATGAATGGAGCCAAATCGATTTATTTTTCTTAAATAAATTACAAAATATCGTTCAGTACGAAAAAGTGATTCAAGAAAATCCGTTCGATCAAGAAGTTCTATATAAAGCGAAACGTATGGGCTTTGCAGACAAAACAATCGCAAAGTACTGGAACGTAAAAGAAATCGAAGTGTATAACTTCCGTAAAGAGCATGGCATTATTCCAGTCTACAAAATGGTAGACACTTGTGCGGGTGAATTCGAATCAGAAACTCCTTACTTCTATGGCACATACGAGGAAGAAAACGAGTCCATTAAAACAGATAAGCCTAGCGTAATCGTACTTGGCTCTGGTCCCATCCGAATTGGCCAAGGGGTAGAGTTCGACTATGCAACCGTACATTCTGTGTGGGCAATAAAAGAAGCGGGCTATGAGGCAATCATCATCAACAACAACCCAGAAACAGTTTCTACGGACTTCTCGATTTCTGACAAGCTATACTTCGAGCCGCTGACTGTGGAAGATGTGATGCATATTGTTGACCTAGAGCAGCCGGAGGGTGTAGTTGTTCAATTCGGTGGGCAAACAGCGATCAACCTGGCAGAGGCGTTAGAGGAAAGAGGCGTAAAAATCCTTGGAACGACACTGGAGGATATAGACAGAGCAGAAAACCGTAACAAGTTTGAAGCTGCTTTACATGAAATCGGCATTCCTCAGCCACTTGGAAAGACAGCGGTATCAGTAGAGGAAGCCGTAGAGATTGCAAACGAAATTGGCTATCCGGTGCTTGTTCGTCCGTCCTACGTGCTAGGCGGTCGTGCGATGCAAATTGTCTACAATGAGGATGAAATAAAACATTATATGGAGCATGCGGTAGACGCTAGTCCAGAGCACCCAGTTTTAATTGACCGCTACTTAACGGGAACGGAAGTAGAAGTGGATGCCATCTGTGACGGGGAACATGTGTTGATTCCAGGAATCATGGAGCATATCGAGCGTGCAGGGGTTCACTCTGGTGACTCTATCGCTGTATACCCACCGCAAAAGCTTTCTCAGGAGCATATTGACACGCTAGTAGACTATACGACGAGACTAGCTAAGGGCCTAAACATCGTAGGACTGATGAACATCCAATATGTCATCTCGAAGGATGAAGTATTCGTAATCGAGGTAAACCCTCGCTCTAGCCGTACTGTTCCGTTCCTAAGCAAAATAACCTCTATCCCGATGGCGAATATTGCAACGAAGGCAATTCTAGGTCAGTCCATTGTTGAGCAGGGCTACAAGCCAGGTCTAGCACCAAACAGCCCCGGAGTATATGTGAAAGTTCCGGTGTTCAGCTTTGCGAAGCTGCGCCGAGTGGACATCACGCTAGGTCCTGAGATGAAATCCACCGGAGAGGTTATGGGCAAGGACATTACATTAGAAAAAGCGTTATACAAAGGCTTAGTGGCAGCTGGCATGGAAATAAAAGACCATGGCTCTGTACTAATGACGATTTCTGATAAGGATAAGGAAGAGGCAATTGCCATTGCGAAGCGCTTCAATGATGTTGGCTTCCGAATCATTGCGACAAAGGGAACTGCAGAGGCAATCGAGAAAACAGGTATCCCTGTGGATGTAGTAGATAAAATCGGTGGTCGAGGCGCGACCTTATTAGATGTCATCCAAAAAGGAAAAGCACAGTTTGTCATCAACACATTGACGAAGGGGATGCAGCCTGAGCGTGACGGCTTCCGTATTCGAAGAGAGTCTGTAGAGAATGGAATCCCATGTCTAACTTCTCTAGACACTGCGGAAGCAATGCTGCGTGTAATCGAATCGATGACATTTTCTACAGATACAATGAAGAAGCAGGAGGTTCTCGTATGATCAGACAAGAAAAAATGGTTGTTGTAAGTCAAGAGCGGCTTGCAACAAACATTTATGAGCTTACCGTAAAGGGGCAGCTGGTGCAGGAAATGAAGGAGCCAGGTCAATTTGTCCATATACGAGTGTCTGATCAGATGGAGCCTTTATTACGAAGACCGATTAGTATTTGTTCGATTGACCGCACCGCTTCTACCTTTACGATGATTTACCGAGCGGAAGGACGAGGCACTACACTACTAGCAGAAAAGAAGGAGAGCGACCCAGTGGATGTGCTTGGTCCCCTCGGTAATGGCTTTCCAGTAGACAAAGTGGAAGCCGGTGAAAAGGTATTGCTAGTGGGAGGCGGCATAGGGGTTCCTCCTCTATATGAGCTATCAAAGAGATTAGTAGAAAAAGGAGCTAAGCCGATGCATGTGCTTGGCTTCCAATCAAAGGATATCGTGTTTTATGAGGAAAAATTTCAAGCGCTTGGAGAAACCCATGTCGTAACAGCAGATGGCAGCTACGGTCACAAAGGTTTTGTGACCAATGTTCTAGCAGAACTTGAGGATGACTTTACGAAGTATTTTAGCTGTGGCCCAACGCCAATGCTAGCGACTCTAGAGCAAATGCTTCCAGAGAAGGAAGGCTATCTATCGTTTGAAGAGCGCATGGGCTGTGGCATCGGGGCATGCTTTGCTTGTGTCTGCAAGACGACAGAGGAAGTAGAGGCAGATTACGTGAAGGTTTGCTCAGATGGGCCAGTTTTCAAGTCAGGAGTTGTGCAACTATGAGTAGATTAACCGTTGAATTACCAGGACTAAGTTTAAAAAATCCAATCATGCCTGCTTCCGGCTGCTTCGGGTTCGGCAAGGAATTCGCTAAGCTTTATGACCTTTCGCAGCTAGGAGCCATTATGATCAAGGCAACCACACTAGAAACTAGGCTCGGAAACCCGACTCCACGAGTAGCAGAAACGCCAGCAGGGATGTTAAATGCCATCGGGCTTCAAAATCCAGGCTTAGAAAAAGTAATGAGCAACGAATTACCTTGGCTAGAGCAGTATGATGTGCCAATCATCGCAAACGTTGCTGGGACACTGACAGAGGATTATGTGGCAGTAGCGGAGGAAATCTCCAAAGCGCCAAACGTGCATGCGTTGGAATTAAACATTTCTTGTCCAAACGTAAAGCTTGGAGGCATTACATTCGGTACCGATCCAGTAGTGGCAGAGGATCTCACGAGAGCAGTAAAGGCAGTATCCTCCGTGCCGGTTTATGTGAAGCTTTCTCCGAATGTCACAAATGTCGTGGAA
Source organism: Psychrobacillus sp. Z16_25 (assembly GCF_056856695.1). Classification (NCBI taxonomy): domain Bacteria; kingdom Bacillati; phylum Bacillota; class Bacilli; order Caryophanales; family Bacillaceae; genus Psychrobacillus; species Psychrobacillus sp. Z16_25. The sequence continues at coordinate 20,633 of NZ_JBXEOV010000001.1, forward strand.
ATTGCCAAGGCAGTTGAAGCTGGTGGAGCAGATGGCATTACGATGATTAACACACTTTTAGGAATGCGATTGGATACAAAGACTGGCCGACCTGTTATCGCGAATGTTACTGGTGGACTATCAGGGCCAGCGATTAAGCCGGTTGCACTTCGCATGGTATATGATGTGGCAAAGCAAACGACTCTCCCAATCATCGGGATGGGCGGTATTTCTACGATTGATGATGTCATCGACTTTTTATCAGCTGGAGCAAGCGCGGTTGCAGTAGGTACGGCAAACTTTGTGGATCCTTTTGTTTGCCCAACCTTAATTGAACAATTACCTGCAAAGCTGGATGAGCTTGGTATAGAGTCAGTAGCGGAATTAGTAGGAAGGAGCCATCGATTATGAAATCAACCCCAATCATTGCTTTAGACTTCGCAACAGCGGAGGAGGTTTATCAATTTCTCACTCCGTTTCAAGAGCCTTTATTCGTAAAAGTAGGGATGGAGCTCTATTTACAGGAAGGTCCGTCGATTGTATATGCCTTAAAAGAAAAGGGGCATGACATTTTCCTAGATTTGAAGTTACATGATATTCCAAACACCGTCGAACAGGCAATGAAGGGACTTGCAAGACTTGGCGTAGACCTGATTAATGTGCATGTGGCTGGTGGCGAAACAATGATGTCACGAGCAAGAGAAGGCTTGGAGGCAGGAACGCCAGCAGGTAAAGAGAGACCGGCTATTATTGGTGTAACGCAGTTAACCTCGACTTCTGAAGAGCAGATGCAACAGGAGCAGCTAATACAGACGTCGCTAATGGATTCCGTTCTTCATTATGCAAAACTTTCGCAAAAGGCTGGGTTGGACGGGGTGGTTTGCTCCGTACTAGAAGCGCAGGCTATTGCTGAGAGCTGTGGAGAGGATTTCTTACGAGTAACACCAGGGATTCGCTTGCAGGAAGGAAACACACACGACCAAGCGCGAGTAGCTACACCGGCGAATGCTAAAGCTTTCGGCTCCACTCATATCGTAGTAGGGCGTGCAATCACACAAGCTGCTGATCCAGTAGCGAGCTACCAAACAATCTTGAACATGTGGGAGGAATCCAAATGACACTAGAAAAGAAAATAGCGGCTGCACTACTGGAGGTAGGAGCAGTAGAATTAAAGCCGAACGATTTGTTTACTTGGGCATCCGGTATTCAGTCACCGATCTATTGTGATAACCGTATCACGATGTCTTCTCCAGTAATTCGAAAGGAAATTGCAAAAGGATTAGCCGAGGCGATTCAAGCAAACTTTCCACATGTAGAGGCAGTAGCTGGCACAGCAACAGCTGGCATTCCCCATGCTGCATGGGTTAGTGATGTGCTAGATGTTCCGATGATGTATGTGCGCTCAAAGGCGAAGGAGCACGGTAGAGGCAATCAAATTGAAGGCAAGGTAGTCCCAGGTCAAAAGGTTGTAGTGATTGAGGATTTAATTTCCACAGGAGGCAGCAGCCTAGTGGCAGTAGAGGCCTTGAAGCAGGCTGGTCTTCAAGTGCTGGGGGTTGTATCTATTTTTACATATGGATTAGTGAAAGCAGAGAAGGCCTTCGACGAAGCAGGAATTAGTTATGTGAGCCTAACGAATTTCAACGCGCTCACGGAGGTGGCGCGTGAGAAGGGCTCTATTTCAGAAGAGGATCTACCAATGCTACTGAAATGGCATGAGGACTTGAAGAATGGATTGTTGAAATAAAAAATGGGCGTACTCCTTTGAGGAGTGCGCCTTTATTTTTGGATAAATAATTTAGTGTTGTAGTAGCCTTTCTGGAATAAGTGAGGACTCCGTATATGGATGCTTTCATCTAGATATTGGTATTCTAACCTTAGTTGTTCTAGTCCCACCACTCTTTTTAATTCTACTGCTAACCTTTTGGTTACTAACTCCCCATTTTGCATAAAGGTTACCTCATAATCTTTAATGTATAAGCGCGTATCACTCGTAAAATCGCTATATTCCATTTTGATAGCAGGTACTTCTCGGAATTTGGTGACTTCTACTTCGTGAACCTCTAGATTATTTATATACTCTTCCTTAATTATTTCCTCTACTTCCGCTGCTCTATCACTCTCGATAGAATTCACGGAACCAATCACAATCATGGATAGAAAAGCGGTGGTAATAAAAGAAATGATTAAAGTGCCGAAAAATGCATATCTACTAATTTTCTTGAACATGAGCAGCATGAAAACTAAAAGTGTTATCACAAAGATCATCGCAACGGTGACATATGTGCTAGTATGCGTTAGCACCTCTGTACTTTCTATTAACTGATTTACCTCACTTCTTGTCATGGGAACTCCCCCTCTTCGATGTAAGTAACTAGTATACGGATGGAAGAAGAAGTTACAATAAATGGATTTTATTTGTGGTTTTACGTTATTGTAGCTTCTTTATCATATGATGTGGTTGATTTCCGTTCTGGCTGTAGGCTTTCCTGTAGGTGCGTATTCGGGACAACAGGATATTGTTCAGGAAAACGTTGGCACACGAATTTCCATTTTTAGTTTTCCTTCCTTCTTGGCTCCTTCCGCAACAATTATTTCGTACGGTGCTCCTGTCGATACACTTTCGTCGCAAATAAATTCACTAATCCCAAAGGAGTCGCCAGCCGACACTTCAATAAAATATTCTTACAAATTCATCCCCTACTTATGGTGATGAATCCAATTGTGACTTAGAATTACAGCACATACGTATCCAAACAGCTTGAAAAAGCCAAATGAAAAAAAGTACCTCAAGATAAAGTATGTACTATTTTATTAAAAGCCTCTTGCATCTCTTCAACGTCCTTATATCTATCATCTGGGTTATCTGTTAGTCCCTTTTCAATAAAATTTTTAAACTCATCATTTTTATAAGAGCCAAGATTGACTTTTCCAGTCATAACAAAATAAACAATTCTAGTTAAAGCGTATGTCTCATGAAGTATAGAATATTTATCAAATCCAATTAGCTCTAATTTAGAGTCATTAAAATATCCTTTTATTGTAGTATCCTTATTAGTTAATATACTGGATTCTAATTTAACTAATCCAAAATCTGATACTTTAATCACATTTAACTCTTCATATCTTTTAACTAATATATTTTTAGTACTTATATCTCTATGTAAAACTCCTTTATTGTTAATGTAAATAAAGGCTCTTAATATCTGTCTGACTAAACCAATTCTTTCTTTAATATCCATGCTACTATTATTTTTTGTGATATAAGAATCCAATGTTTCATCTGCATATTCCATTACATATTGTTGTTTTTCATCATCAAAGTTATATACCTCAATAACATAAGGTGAATTTAACTTTTTCATCTCTTCAAATTCCCTTTTAAATCTTTCCAACTCATTTTCTGTTAAATCCTTATTAGCTTTTTTTATTACAAAAACTCTGTTGTAATAATCATCTTTGTATTTATGGACAGTAGCATAAGAGCCAGTGCCAATTGCTGTAGTTGGAAATGAAATTCTTCTATCAGCTCTAGTTATAGATACTTGAGTCTCAAAAGTAAAAATAGGCTCAGCATCAATTAAATTAATTAAAGGAAAATCCTCAGGAATTGTACTTCCATTGCTGTCAACAAGAAATTTCTCACAGCTATCCAATATCCCTTTATAGTAAGGAATAAGAGTAAAATAATACTTTGTATTTTTCAGAGTTGATTGCACTGAAAGTAATTCTTCTATCAAAAAATTTAATCTTCTACTTTCATGTGCATTGTAATGTTTATTGCCTTTAGATTTTGTATTCAAGTGTTTAAACAATTTATTGAGATTAAAATGAATAGAAGAAAAGTACTCTTTGAATACTGGAAAACTAATATCCTCATAAAAATCAATCATTCTATTTGCATTTTCATAAGTAAACATTTCAAAGTAGTCATTCACTTTATTTCTTATATAGATAATATGATTATCCTGTATGATTGCCATATCATTACACTCCTTGGGCAAATTGAAATTATTAAGAATACCATTATATCACATAAACTGGTAAAATTAGGTGTGTCTATGGACTAGGATGTTTATAGTGATTATAGATAAAGAGGAGGTTATAATATTGCTACCTAGTTTTTATGAGCTCTGGATTGAGGGGAAAATTAAAAAAGAACATTTGTTAATAGGAAATGGATTTTCAATAGGTATATGGGAAAAATTTAACTATTCCTCTCTGTATGAAAACCAGAGGGATACACTGGATGTGAAAGATAGAAGTTTATTTGAGGAACTACAAACAAATAATTTTGAATATGTTTTGGAAAACTTAAAGAGAGCTATAAACATAAACAAGATATTTGATTATGAAACTAAAGAGCTTTTTGAGAGCTATGATAGAATCAAAAGTGCTTTAATAAATGCAGTTGTTAAGGTTCATCCTAATAGCCAGGATTGGCAGTTATATGCTGATATTGACTCTAACTCTATATTTAGTATTTTTGAGAAGAGTATATTTACTACAAATTATGACCTTATACCATACTGGTTACATATAAAACTTATTAAACTGCTTGAAGGTAAAAGGGAAGTAAATGACTTTTTCAGAGGCTCACCTTTGAAATTTATACCTAATGAAAATAATGGTTGCTTAAATTTATTTTATTTGCATGGAGGATTACATATATTTGTTAATAAGAGAAATACAATTCAAAAAGTTAAAAAGAAAAAGAATGGTCATAAATACTTAATTGATGCTGTAATTGAGTCAATGGAGCAGAATAATATACCTCTTTATGTATCAGAGGGTAAATGGGAAGATAAATTAGAGCAGATACAGTCAAATCAGTATTTAAGATTCTGCTATGATTCTTTAAGTAATATAAATGGTCATTTAACAATTTTTGGACATGAGCTAAATGATACTGTTGATAAACATATAGTAGAGGCAATTGCAAAATCTCAGGTAGATGTAATAGCTTATGGGATTTATGACTTAGGTAGAAAAGATGCTATCTCTGAAAGAATCAAAAGATATTTTCCAAAGAAAGTAATCCACTTTTTTGACTCAAATAATTTTGAAAAATCTACTGGTCTTGTGAATAATCCACCTGCTTGGGGAGATTTTAGAACATGGCTTAATACATGAATAGAAGCAGATTTTACCTCTCTGTTTGGAAATTGTAATTGAAAAGGCTGAGGCAATAAGGCAAGTTACTACACAGAACTATCTATAATATAATAAGTGCTTGAAGGAGCTTACTAATGTAGGCTCCATTTGTATTTCCTAGTTTGTTATTAAAACCTGTTAGTAAAATTTTTTCGCTTTTCCAAAATATATATAGGGCTAACTTTTCAGGAAACCGTTCATTATCTTACTCTTTTATCACATACGTATTGCAAATCAGATCATGTAAGCCTTGTTTTTTCTTTGTAAAAGCTACCATAATATAACCGACGAAAAAGAAGGCCGATAATATATAGGAAAAGTATCTTCCAATTGCTCTAGCGAAAGAGATAAATTCATCATCTTCCCCTACCACATGTAACCCGAATAGTAATTTGCCTCCTGTACCTCCAAATTTCGAAGTCAAAAAGCCATAATAAAATATTCCAATCATCAAACCAAAAATCATTCTGATGGTCTCATAGGTTGTCCAAGAACCAAAGTCCTCAAAACCAGAACCAGTGAAGGTATCCCAGTAAGACATACCGGGATTAAGTAATTTAAAAACGAGATAGTTTATTCCATTAATAGGAATAAATAATATCAGGGAATCGACTATACTTGCTGCTACACGTATCCAAAAACCAGCATATCTCCACTCCACTTTATCTCCTCTTTCTTTTAGATGTTTGTATCTTTTATCTTTTATTATATAGATTACAATTCAGTTAATATAGTAAAATTTTACATACCTAGTAGAGTTTTGTGTTCTTAGTGTAAATGTTCGAGGAATGATGGTGTGTGAAGGTTTGGAAGAAAGGATGCGGCTTGCCCAAATGCATGATTTTTTTAAAACATTCTCAGAAGCTGCTGGGACTGGAGAAATTACAACATTAATCGTTATTTTTACAACATTACACGCTGTTTTTACAACATAACGGCTCATTTTTACAACATTATATAGAAGTCGCTTCTCTAAATACCAAAATTTCATGTAGAGAAGATCATTTACTCTTAAAATCTGCCCTTTTATAGAAAATATTGTAAAATATATATAAATACAAGGGGGGAGCAAATGGAGGCTCATTATTATATCTATAACATCGTGTCTTATGGAATTATTCTGCTGCTCGTTTATATGTTCGTGGATATTTTCTTCGATTTTTTTCGTAAAGTAGAAAAAACGGTTGGGAAAAGAATGCTGTTGTATAGTTTTTTATTCTATTGTTTGTGTTTGCTGCAAATAAAGCTTGGTGGTATCGTCCTTCCATTGCAGAAAGGAAATAAAGCGTTTAGCACCTATATTTCTACTGAAAGTTTGTTTGCCTTTTTCGAAACAACACATTTTACTATTAGAAGCTTGACCACCTTTGGGATATGGGGGAATCTGCTCTTATTTCTACCTTTAGGTGTCTATGTAGCTATTCTTTTTCAAGGGAAGCAGCTGAGAAAAGCTGTAGCGGTCATCGTCATGAGCTGTATAGGGATTGATTTACTGCGTTATATGTTAGGAAGTATGGGGCTTGTGATGTCGGCAGATGCAGTGGACATCCTGACTGTTATACATATAATAGGAGGAGTAGCAGGATTTTATTTGGTGAAGAAGCTCTTTTCATTTTCTAGAGTAGAAATGAAATTAATGTAATTTTATGAATTGACTTACAGTTTAAATTGACTTACAATTACTTTCATAAAAGCATACAAAATTCGTGGAAGAGAAAAAGTAGCGTAAATGGTTGATCCCCAGAGAGCTGATGGTTGGTGCAAGTCAGCGTTCAAACCTTATGCGAAAATCATCTCTGAGAAGATAGGCTGAAGTTGCAGTAAGTCTATCCGGGTGTCTACCGTTAAAAGGAACGCGTATGATTGTACGTTGCTAAGTGCTATTGAACGGTTCAATAGAATTAGGGTGGTATCGCGGGTAACCCCGTCCCTTTTTTGGGACGGGGTTTTTTGTATGTCTTTAAACAATCAACGAAGGGGCGATATCAGTGGAAAAGAGGGAAAATGCAACAGAGAGAGAAAGACGTATCCGCACATTTTGGAACGAGGAGGAAGTATTTCAGCAATCCATCAAAAGAAGAGAAGGGAGCATTCCTTTTGTCTTCTATGAAGGACCACCGACTGCTAATGGCCTGCCACATGTCGGGCATGCACTTGGCCGAACGATCAAGGATGTGGTTGCTCGCTATAAGACGATGAAGGGGTTTCAGGTGGAAAGGAAGGCCGGCTGGGACACACATGGTCTTCCGGTAGAGCTTGGGGTAGAAAAGCAGCTTGGCATTTCCGGCAAGCAGGATATCGAGCGATACGGGATAGAGGCTTTTATTCAAAAGTGTAAAGAAAGTGTGTTCACCTATGAGAAAAAGTGGCGCTCCTTCACAGAGGAGCTGGGCTACTGGGTGGATATGGATCAGCCTTACATGACACTTAGCAATGATTATATCGAAAGCGTTTGGAACATCTTGGGGAAGGTACATCAGGATGGGCTGTTGTACAAAGGACACCGCGTGTCGCCTTATTGCCCAAGCTGCCAAACATCTCTCAGCTCTCACGAGGTTTCGCAGGGCTACAAGGATGTGAAGGATTTATCGGCAACTGTAAAGTTCAAGCGGAGCGACAGAGAAAATGAATATTTCCTAGGATGGACTACCACTCCATGGACGCTTCCAGCAAATGTTGCACTCGCGATGAATCCGAAGCTGACATACGCTCGAGTTCAACGGGAAGAAGAGGTTTATATCGTAGCAAAGTCGCTTGTGCACAAGGTAGTCGGGGAGGGGGCACTTGTCCTTAGCGAGCATCTAGGTGCAGAGTTAGAAGGGCTATCCTACGAACCACCCTTCCATTATGTCAGTGTAGACATAGGGCATATGGTTGTTATGGCCGATTACGTGGAGGAAAGCAAGCGGGACGGGGATTGTGCATATTGCCCCTGCATACGGGGAGGATGACTATAAAACGGTACAGGACAATGTGCTTTCCTTTGTGAACGTGGTGGATCAAGCAGGAAAATATACAGAGCAAGTAACTGATTTAGCTGGACGATTTGTCAAAGAGTGTGATGTGGACATTATCAAGCTGCTTTCAGAAAGAGGCTTGCTATACCATAAGGAAAAATATGAGCATAGCTATCCGCACTGCTGGCGATGTGATTCCCCGCTCCTTTATTACGCGACAGACAGCTGGTTTATCCGGATGTCCGCATTACAGGAGAAGATGCTCGAAAACAATCAGAGGGTTGATTGGTATCCAAGTCACTTAAAGGACGGGCGCTTCGGGAACTTTCTAGAAAATTTGGTGGACTGGAATATAAGCAGGAACAGATACTGGGGAACCCCGTTGAATGTTTGGGTTTGTCATGATTGTGGTCAGGAGACGGCTCCTCGAAGTGTTGCAGAGCTGAAGGAGCTTGCAAGCAGACCTTTAAATGATGTGGAGCTTCATAAGCCTTTTATTGATGAGGTGACTTTGAGCTGCCCGAGCTGTAAAGGAGACATGCAGCGTACACCTGAGGTCATTGATGTGTGGTTCGATAGCGGCTCCATGCCCTTTGCCCAGCATCATTTTCCTTTTGAGAATAAAGAAAAGTTTCAGCAGCAGTTTCCTGCGGATGTCGTAATTGAAGGAATCGACCAGACGAGGGGCTTCTTCTATAGCCTGCTAGCGGTTTCTACTCTATATACCGGAGTAGCGCCATATAAAAATGTCCTGTCTCTTGGTCATGTGCTGGATGAGCATGGACAGAAGATGTCGAAGAGTAAGGGCAATGCGTTAGATCCTGTGGAATTAATAGAAGAATACGGAGCAGATGCGTTGAGATGGGCTTTCTTAGTAGATAGCTCGCCTTGGAATCCAAAGCGCTTTTCCAAGAAAATTGTGCAGGATGCCAAATCCAAGCTGGTGGATACGCTGGATAATACGTACCGATTTTATTCGATGTATGCAGAAATTGATGGATTTATCTATGCTGGGAATCAAACAGGGGAGAGAAGCTTGATGGATCGCTGGCTGCTCTCCAGACTGAATCATACAGTGCAAGCAGTCCAAACGTTTATGGACGACTACCAGTTTACGCAAGCTACGAGGGAAATCGCCAAGCTGGTGGAGGAGATGAGTAACTGGTACGTTCGCCGGTCCAGAAATAGATTTTGGGCAGCAGGATTATCGGAGGATAAACGAGGGGCTTATTCCACCCTTTTTGAAGCGCTTAGTACAGTCAGTCGCTTGTTAGCACCGTTTGTACCTTATGTGGCGGAGGATATATATCGGAAGCTTTACGGAGAGAGCGTCCACTTGCAGGATTATCCGGAGGTGGAGGAATCTTTTTTAAACCCGGTACTGGAATCAGATATGCAGCTAGTGCTTGACGTCGTGGAGCTTGGACGAAGCATTCGAAATGCCACCTCCTTGAAGGTGAAGCAGCCGCTGCAGGAGCTGATTGTATGGCAGAAAGACAAAAGAAATTTAGAGCTATATAAAAGCATTTTAATGGATGAATTAAACGTCAAGCATGTGAAGCTAGCAGACGATCTAACAGGCTATCAATCAGCCGTAGTAAAACTGAATTTCAAAACAGCTGGAGCAGCATTTGGAGGGTTAGTGAATCGAGTAAAAGACGCAGTGGAGCAGCTTGCTGAGGCAGATAAGGAATTGCTTTTGAAAACAGGTAAGTTAAGTATGCATATAGATGGCAGTGATATCATTCTTTTGAGAGAGCATGTAATCGTCGAATATAAAGTGGCGCCAGGCTTTGAGCTAGCAGGTAACGAGTATGTAAAAGTCTTGATGGATACAAAATTAACCTCGGAGCTTATAGAAGAGGGGCAAATAAGAGATTTCATTCGAGTGATCCAAGACACACGGAAAAAGCTAGATTTACCTGTGGAGCAATACATTTCTCTATTGATTTCCGCAACAGACGCACAAAAAGAGCAGATTAAGCATTTTGAAGAGTTGCTGAGAGAGAACGTCTTGTTGCAGGATATCCATTTTCAAGTGGAAAGCTTGGAGGATGGAGTAAAGGTGAAAATAGGGACGGAAAGCATGACAGTTAAGTTAAAATATTAGAGTTATAAGCGTATTTCATCGGCAGATGGATACGCTTTTTCAGTTAAAGTTGGCAAACAGATAATTATACAAATCAATCAGCATATAGATTGTGCAAATGAACGGGATGAGTATAATAGCGAACGTTTTTCTCAGGAATGATAAATCATCCATCTTCATTTTATTTCCAAAGATTAAATACAATATAAATAGAATAAAAGACAGAACGATAAATAGGGTTCCTGAAAAAAAGAAAAGATAAAATTGTCTCTCTGAAAAGGTAATATCCCCTGGATAACTTGAAGCAGCATAAAAACGCATTATATCAATATATAAATGACTTCCCAACCATAGATAAGTAATAGGGATACATATTAGTAGACCAATAAACATGAATAAAAGCATGATGTCACTTCCTTTTTATGTATGTAACTAGAAGCTTATATCTTAAAGTAGTTTTCGTTTTTTGTATAGTAATTTCCAAATGAAATAGTAAGGATTAAACGATAATTATTATTTTACGGAATAAATGGGTTGCTGTTTGTATTTGTTTGGTAAATAATGTTAAGTGTATATAGATAAAATAGGCTATTTTTTTATTTGTTATTAAAAGGAGATTATCTATGAACTTAACAATTAATAAAATAGAAACATTAAAAAGTAGCATTGCAAGTGTTTCAAAAAACATTCTGCTATGGCAGTTTAGTGAAGTGAAATTTATCAGTAATGGGGTTAATAATGCAGTCTTTTTAATAGAAGAGAAAGATTTAGGAATGCTCGCCATTCGGACTCCTTGGAGAGCGGAAGAAACTTCGAATGATATAGATTTAAGTGGCATCACTTCATTAAAAAAGGAAGCAACTATCTCCGAGCATTGTCAAAGGCATGACATTCCAGTGCCTAAAGTTCATAAGCTTTACTTGAGTGAAGAAATAAATTTTTTAGTTACTGATTATATATGTGGGGATGCTCAAGAGGTATCTTCCTACGAAGTAGGAAAACTTACTTCTAATATACATGGAGTGCCTTTGGATGGACTATCCATTATAGATCAGAAAGAACGGACGTTAAGTAACATTATCTCTAATAGAGTAACAGAACGAGTGCATATGCTAGAAAAACTAAATGAAAATATCATTATTCCCACTACGGAGGAAATGGAGGCAGTTCTGAATACCGCACCAATAAAGAACAGCCTACTCCACCTTGATGTTAGACCACCAAATTTGATTGGAGTAAAGGGAGTTATTAAAGGGATTATCGATTGGGATAATGCATTTATAGGTCATCCAATAATGGAGTTAATGAGAGTGCTTGAGACAAAAGAATTAAACGAGGATGAATTTTTAAGAGGATACGACAATGCAGACATTCTATTAAATACAGATGAAATAGTTCAGTCCATTTATCGGCTAGATACTGCTTTAATGCTATCGGTTGTTTTCACTTCATTTGTTAATAATCCAGCTAAAAGAGATTACTATCTTATGCGAGTACGCTTGTTAAGTCAAAAAATAAAGAATAACGTGTAGTCATCCAAACTCTATAATCGGAGGTTATTTTATGAAAGCAGTGATTATCTATTCAACAGGCAAAGCATGGTTAGAAGGTAAGCCACATTGGGAGCAAAAGTTAGTACCACATCGCCACTACCTGGTTGAGACCCTAAAAGATAGACTGGTGTCTGCTGGACCATTTATGGACCATACTGGAGGTTTGGTAATTTTGGAAGTCGAAAATTTACAAGAAGCTAGAGAAGTTGCAGAAAATGATCCTGCGGTATTAGAAGGAAAGTTTGAATATGTAGTTCATCCTTGGGAACCTTTAGAAGGGTATTTTACAAAGAGTAGATGACCCGTTATACAAAAGGATAATGGATTGTTTAGGTATAACTTTTTTACTGAACTAATAAGGTGCTTAGCTGAAAAATAAGTGGAGGATGAAAAATGAAAAGTTATCTTAATATGATATCTATCCTAATATGTGTATTCAATTTAGTGGGTTATATTTTATTTTTCAATGGGATTGATTTAGTGCCAGATGAAGTAATCATTAGTCTATTGACGGTTGGTTCCATTGTTGGCTTCATCCTTTCATGGATGGGACATAAAGGAATTACAAGGAATATAGGACTTTTTGGAAATGCTTTTATTCTATTGTTTACAGTAATTGGGCCGCTCATAGTGCGTACTTTTATATGGAACACGCCTTAAACGAACTATCAATTAAAAATGTAAGAAAATTGAAACTTTCGAACTCTTAATCTCGTCTCAAATTAGTAAGCGTCGAAAAGTTTGTTTGGAAATGTCTTATTAAGAAAGAGGTGTGGGATGTGGAGAAAATAAAAGAAAAAAATGAATTTCTGGAATGGGCAAAAGCAATAGGGATTGCGATTTTATTCGTTGGTGGGGTGAGGTTTTTCCTTTTTACACCTGTAGTGGTTGATGGTGCTTCTATGATGCCAACATTTGAAAATGGCGATCGAGTGGTCGTAAATAAAATCGGACCGCAACTTGTGGGGTATGAAAGATTCGATGTGGTTGTATTTGAAGCAACCGAAGATACGAATTATATCAAACGGATTATTGGGCTTCCTGGTGACCGCATCGCTTATAAAAACGATGAACTTTTTATTAACGATGAGAAGCAAGAAGAACCCTATCTAGAAGAATTTAAAAAAGCAAAAGGGACACTTACTGGAAACTTTACATTAGAAGAAATTTTAGATGAAGTAACAGTGCCAGAAGGAAACTATTTTGTACTAGGCGATAATCGTCTTAACAGCACAGATAGTAGAGATCCCCGAGTAGGATTTGTTCCTGAGGAAGAAATACTGGGTACTGCGAAAGTAATAATTTTACCTCTAGATAATGTGAAGATACTTAAATGATCCATTAGTTGAGCTGTTCATACGGCTCTATTTTTTTATTGAAATAAGATCATGGGGAGCATAGGAGCGGTATGTTGGAAAATAAAATTCAAGAAGTGATAGATAGTATAAAAATCCTTAGCAACTCCATTAAAGTTACTCGGCTTTCTAAAGGGTATTCACCAGATGAAAAGTATATTGTTCTGGATGGAAATGGGAATCGTTATTTATTACGCATAACTAATCTGGAAAGGTGCGAAAGGAAAAGGGAAGAGTTTAACGTTTTAAGGGATATTCAAAAGTATGGGGTTCATTCTCCGGAGCCAATTGACCTTGGAATGATAGAAGAGCTTGGTATTTGTTATAGCATAGTTTCTTATATCGAGGGGGACGATGCAAAAAGTTTGCTAGAAATCCTGAATGAACAAGAAAGGTATGAAATTGGGGTAGAGGCAGGAAAAGACTTAGCGCGGATTCATTTACATCCTGCTCCGTTAGAGGTGAAAAATTGGCATGAACGATCTATCCAAAAACATCATAGGTACCTAAAGGAATACAAGAAGAGTGGTATTAAAATAAACAAGGAAGATAAGATTATTCGTTTTATAGAAGGTCATTCTCATTATTTAAAAAACCGTCCTAATCAGCTTCAACATGATGACTTTCATTTAGAAAATATAATAGTAAAGGATAAAAGCTATGTTGGAGTAATTGATTTTGATAATTATGATTGGGGAGATCCTTTTCATGACTTCGTAAAAATTGCTTTTTTCAGCAGAGTAGACAGTGTTACTTTTTCTGTTGGACAAATTGACGGATACTTCGATAACCATATACCTGAAGATTTTTGGAGGCTTTATTCCACCTATTCCGCAATGGCTATTTTTTCGAGTATTGTTTGGTCTATCAAAAAGTCCCCAGAGCAGCTTGATAAATTTCTAGAACGCATAGATCTGGTGTTGGAAGATCATAAGGGCTTCGAAGTGTTAAAGCCAGGATGGTATAGGTAGCCGTATTTTTAATAGTATCTATCGAGAGGAGGATGAATGTTCTGAAGAAAATTTTCGGCTTATTTTTCCTGGTGTTCTTGGTTTCCTGTCAAACTTATAGTAGTGCTCATATTACAAAAGAAGAAGTGGTGGGGGTCTTGCAAGATTATCAAGTGGAGTTGTTGGAAGCGAACATTCCAAGAGGGAAACCCTTCGGAACGAAACTAAATCGTGTGAAGCCGAGTGAATATGAGTTAAGTGGAAAACCTTTCTATATATATGAATTTGAAACAGAAGATGACCTAAAGAAGGGGAAAAGTGACTTTCGTGAAAAGACAGCAGATATGAATTTGGTGTCTTATGGAACATTTGAGAATAGAAATATACTTATTTTTTATGTACATGGTATAAATTCAGGGGAAATCCCGTTTGAAAAAGAAATAGGAGAAGCATTAGCCAGTATTATTGAGGGGTGAGCCTTCTTATAAATAGGGAAATGAGGAGTATAGGTGGTTACGTTAAAAGACTGTTCAAATAGTTGTGAAGTTGAACTAACGATAGAATCAGTTAATGAAATGAGTGTGGGGTTCAATATATCTTTCCGTTCTGGTCACAGTTTTCCAAAAGTTCATTCAGGAAAAATATATTGTTTAAAAGAAGATTTTCTGGAGATGCTGAGTGATCTAAAGCGTCTAGATAATACCCATCTAAGTATGCTGGAGCATAAAGATCCTGGTTTGTGTATTTATCATATTCCTGAATTCGGCACTTATTACTCTCCTACATATGGTTTTCTAGTTCCTGAAAAAGAATGGGGACGCGAATTTCTGTATACATTAATTTTTGTACTAGATGCAGGTGAAATAAATCACTCGAGGGCAACAGGAAGTGGCCCTGCTTTATGTCTAAAAGCTAAAATGGAGCAAATAAATGAATTCGCAGATAGTTTGAGTTGGAAGGTTAATAACTTCCATACAATCTGAATAAAGAGTTACGCTTCTATAGAATACTAGATTTCATCCAGAAGGTAGGTATGGAAATGAAAACGAGGCTTTTCCTAATAGTGATTGCAATCGTCTTTCTTACAGGTTGTAAGGAAACCTCTTCGATAAATGGAAGGGTAACTCTTATTGAAGAACGTTTTTTAGTAGGTTGTTCGGAACAAGTAATGCAGAATGTAAATGATGTAACTGATAAAGAATATCTTTGTTCCGTTGAAATATCTGAGAAAACTATATTCAAGGACGAAGACGGAAAAAAGCTAAGTATGAAGGATTTTTCTGAAGGAGATATGGTAAGCGTCGTACTTAAAAAGCCTAAGGTTATTGGACAAAGTAAACGTAGCAGGGAAGTTGAAGTGAAGGAAATTATCTTGATGAAATGACGAAAGAATATAGTTATAGAGTCAATAGATAATATATTCATTAGACAAACAAGGATATTGGACAGATAGCTAACATTTAAACGCTATGATAGAAAAATTTTAGGGGATTGAAGTATGAAAATTACAGTTAAAAATTATGAAGCCAGAGAGAAAGATCAATTAAAGCAATTACTACACTTAAGCCCTGAGTCTAATTTTTTCTTCGGTCTTGTAAACACAGCTCAGTTGAAATTTGCATACACTGCCTTCTTAGAAGACCAATTAGTTTGTATTGTATTTGCTTGGAAGAGTAGTTTTCATCCTTATTGCACTTATTTTCGCATTGTAAGTAATCCTTTTTACCGCTCGTTAAATATTGAAAAACAATTGCTAGCAAAGGTTAAAGAACTGAAAATAGTAGATTTCCCCTTACAAACTTCAACATGGGAAACATCTAATAACTTGATAGGTCTGTACTTAGACAATGGATTCACAGAAATTAGAAGAACTTATTCACCTACACTAGATGTATCTAATTTTCCTGAATATAACCACCATATTGAAGACAATTATATTATCAGAACCTTAAAAGAAGTTAACTCTAATCAGATGTTAATGGAAGAATTAATTAAACTTGTAAAAAGGAATTATGAAGAAACACATTTAGTAAATCCAGTGCAAAATGTTAGTTTAGAAAAGTGGAGAGAACTAATCCTCGCAGATGATGTAATTTATGATGGCAGTTATGTTTACTTAGACAAGGATGAAAAGAGTGTAATCGCATATTCTTTCCTCCATGAATCGGACAAAGCTGATTCATTAGAATTGGGTTGGTGTGGTGCTATTGATACGACACATAAGCGGCTGGTTCTTCAACTGGTTCTCAAGGAAGTAAATTATGCAAATAAGCATCGGTATCAATTTATTGTGGGCGAGTTTGACACTACTGATGAATATGCTATGGAAGTCTTAAACACTTTTCCGTTCCCTCCATGTCCTACATGGATCACCTATCAAAAGGGTTTATGAATATCATGGAGAATCCACATAAAACGAGACAGCTATTCTTTTACTAATTCTCTCATCATTCTTAATAGTGTTGAATTGAAAGGTAATCCTATAAACGCCTTTCTGCAGTAAAGTGGACGGCGAAAAGTTCTGCTCTATTTTTTTGCCGGCTTCTAATACATTTAATTCATCAAGTTCTACTGCATCACTATCTACCGCACTCCAAACATTATCTTGTAAGTATTCTAAGATAGTTCCAGATCCTGTATAATCCACCGGTGTTTTCCCATCATTTCTAATAATAACAACCGGTGTCTCACCCTGTTTGTATCTCTCTTGACTAATGGAGATAGAAATAGAAACATCTCCATCTGTATAAATTGAATCAATATTATCCCCATCACTTTGATATTCCTTATCTCTCATGACCTTTTCTTCTGAACAAGCAGCTAATACCGTTATTAATCCAATTATAATCAGCAAAATTTTCTTTTTCATTTCTCCCTCACCTCATACTATTAGGCGGATGAAGATTAAATAAGTTACCAATTTGACTTTTTTGATTCAGATTAATCAATTTTTAGTATAATAGGAGGACAAAAAGTAATTTGTAGAGGTCAAACATGGAATTAAATAATGAAAGTAAAACACTATTTATTCCCTTATTAGGGAAAGCTGTGATGAGTAAAGAAAATATATTTTTACATGATTCAAAAGCAGAAGAAATAATAGCTAAAATAGATTACGACTTTAATTCATTAAAGCAATCAAAATGGTTATCTATGTATATGAGTGTTAGGGCATTAATACTAGATGAGTTATGTAATAAATATATATTGGAACATCCTAATACTACGATTCTTCATCTTGGCTGTGGACTTGATTCTAGGTGTTTACGAGTTAATCAAGGATTTGATGTTTGGTATGATATCGATTTTGAAAGTGTAATTGATATAAGGAAAAATTTTTATGATATAGACTCTAAACATAAAATGATTGGAAGTTCCGTCTTAGATTATAGCTGGATAGATCAAATTCAAAATCCGAAAAATGTATTAATCATTATGGAAGGATTGACAATGTATCTATCAGAAGATGAAATAAAAGAATTAATTTCACACATAGAGAATAGATTTGACGAGGTTCATTTGTTATTTGATGCGTATTCTAAAAGAGGAGTTAGATATTCTAAAATCAAAAATCCTGTAAAACAGATGAACGCAGAAGTGAAATATGGCATTAATAATCCGGAAGAATTCTTATCATTAAATAATAAATTAGAACATGTAGCAACACATCTCATAAAAAAAGATGACAATAACTTGCAGGGTTTAACAAAATTTATTTTTAACTATTTATATTGTGGTAGAATAGCTCAATCCTTATATAAAATATATCAGTTTAACTTAAAAAGATAATGACAGATTACAATTTTACCAGAAGATGCTCCTGTAACAACAGGGGCATTTTTTTATAAAAGTTGAAACGAATTGTGCTGTTCGTTTATCTAACAGATAGCAAAGGAGGGGAAATAGCAGTGGAGGAGAAGCTGAAACTAATAACCAAAGCAAAAAAGGGGGATTCAATTGCTTTTCAGGAATTGATTCATTTGGAGAAAGAAAAATTATATAAGATGGCTTATATTTATATGAAAAATGAAGACGAGGCTTTGGAGGTTTTCCAGGAAACCGTTTATCAAGCCTTTAAATCAATAAAAAAATTAAAACAGGACCAGTATTTTTCGACATGGATAATCCGGATTCTAATTAATACAGCAATTGCAACTTTACGAAAGAAAAAACGAGTCGTTTTGATAAACAAAGAAATATTAGACAATCTGGCAGGCGGCCAAATTGTAGAAACAGATGAGCAAATGGATTTGCTGAATGCATTGAATGAAATTGACGAGAAATATAAGACCGTCTTGTTACTAAGATATTATCAGGATTATACAATTCAACAGATTTCCATGATTTTGGACTGCCCTGAAGGCACAGTGAAGACGAATATCAGTAGGGGAATTGCTGTACTTAAGGAAAGATTGAAGGGGGTATACAAAGATGACAGACAAAATTCCGTCATTCAAGGAAGAATTTGATTCGATCCATGTTCCGAATGAGAAATTAGACCAAATCATTTCCAAAATCGGTACGGAAAAGATGTTGAATAGAAACAAAAAAATACGGAGTAAAGTTGCCATTGGTGTCGTAGCAGCAGTGATGGCGGGTGGAGTTCTTATTGGCTCTGCATCTGTTTCACCTGTAATGGCACAGGTCGTTTCCTCTATACCGCTAATTGGTCAAATATATAAGAACTTCGGCGATATTGGCTTAAAAAATGTTTCTGAAGCAGGAATGACTGAGTATTCCGGGGAATCGAAAACAATCAACGGGATTACAATTACACTTGGGGAAATCTTTTATGATGACGCTAGAACAACAGCCAGCTTTTCAATTGATTCGGAGGAACCAATTGACTCTGATTATTTTGATATCCATCACAATTGGAAAGGGGGAACCCCCTCATCTAATGCTGGAGTTAAACTAAGTAAAGGTTCACCAACAAATTGGTCAGGGATTTTAAACATTAATTATTATAGTTTTAACCCAGATACACTTGAATTGGGCATAACTTTTGAGGGTAAAAAAGGAGAGTTATTCGACTTTAAGAAGGAAGTCGCTAAAGCTCAATATGAAAATAAGATCGATATTGCAAAATCTCAACAATTAGAGAACTTTACATATGAGATAAAAGAAATTAAATGGGGTACCCCTGGTTTTCTCATCTCGTATGATGCAATGTATGAGGAAAAAAATAAATCAACTGACGTTATAATCGATTATGCAAGAGACGTTGGCTTAGAATTTGAAGTGGTAGATTCTTCTAACAATCCGTTACAACCGATAAGCTCGAAGTACGGTAAGCAATTATTTGAACCGCTCGAAAACGATGTGACTGAATTAACAATTATCCCTTATGCAAAATTTGATATTGTGAACGGTAATGGGAAAACAGAATGGAAAGAATATAAGCTAGATCCAATTAAAATAAAGATCCCATAAGTACTCTTTTGTTACAGTCTCAATAGAGTTTCATAACGAATAAGAAAACAAGGGCGTTAATCCGTGAAGGGATTAATGCCCTTTTTGTGAAACTTGCTCAACTAATGGTTCCAGGTTTGCTGCATAAGCAACTTCGTTAAATGTGAATTCTGTAAAGGACGAAGGAAAAAATAACCAAAAACTAGAGTCGTTAATTTCAATTGGGTTATCCGAATATTATTTATATCGCTATTAAATGTTGTTACATTTAGATATATTTGGAATTATAATGAAAGAAAATAGGAAATAAACTTGAATTATAGGGGGTAGTAAATGTCCAAGTATATCGGTATATTTTTTTTAACATTAATGGCTAGTGTAATGTTAATTTATTTATTTGCTGGAGTGTTTAATGGTGGTGGTGATTATGCCGAAACAGCGGTTTATATAGTTGGTGCAACAATCATTATACTTTTATCATTTTTAGTTTCACTCATTTTTTATTTAATAAATTTAATACAAAGCAAAAAGTGATGAACGTTTTCTTATTGAACAAGGAGATATCAAGTACAGTTAATTCACTTCTCTATACTGTCGAAAACAGTAGAACAGTAATTGATCAATTGAAATGGAGAGAAATGATGAATATTAGATTAGCAGAGATAAAAGACATAAAGCAATTAATAAAAATGAGATGGGATTTTACGATTGAACATGATGAAAGTAAAAAAAACGAATCATTTTCTGACTTCGAAAAAGAATGTGAAGCATTTTTAGAGAACGTTCTAAAAGGAGGGCAATGGTTTATTTGGGTTGCGGAGGAAGATGGGATAATTGTTTCACATATTTACATAGAATTAATACAGAAGGTTCCTCGCCCAGGAAGGATAACGTATCCTTTTGCTTATATGACAAACGTATATACACTACCTGAATATAGAAGTAAGGGTATTGGAAGTAAATTACTAGGGGCTATAAATGAATGGGTGAAAGAAAATAACTATGAATTTGTCATAGTGTGGCCAAGTGAAGACTCCATAAATTATTATAAGCGAAATGGCTACATTCACTGTACCGAACCAATGGAATTTTTTCCTTCCTAATGTAACCGAATCTATTTTTCAAGAGGATAACCTTACTCGAACGAAAAAAATGAATGAAAAGGAAGGTGGTTAAAATAGAGGTCTTAGTAATCATTCTATTTTTATGTGTATTTTTGTGGTCTATTACGAAAACAATAGTAACTTTAACAGATAAGATTTTAGAAGTACAAGAGAGGCAGTGCGAATTATTAGAGGAAATAAAATCAAGATTAGATGATAAATGAGAATAGAAGCTAGTGGGAGTATTTATTAAGAGGAATATAGATTGAAGAATAAGTGTTATACAGTCGATAACGATATAACTGAATTAGATATAAGAAAGAAAAATATGGAAGTAAAATGAGGGGGCTATGCTAAAATAAATGAAAGATTGTGAAATGAGGTCCTTCAACTAACGGGCAGTTTAGCTCAGGCAGGAATATAGTTTAATTTGTATATAATAATTGGTATTGTGGTAAGGGGGACTTGTGAAATTGGGGGAATCTATAAATTATAAGAGTGCAAGCCTATTCAAGAATAAAAACTTTCTTATGTATTGGTTAAGTTACGTTTTTTCAGCTTTAGGCGATGCTATATACTTTTTTGTTATTCCTTGGATGATTAAAGAGATAACTGGCTCTGGAATTATGATGGGGATGTTTTTATTAGTAGTTGGAGTGCCAAGAATTATATTGATGTTATTTGGTGGTGTAGTTGTCGACCGTTTCGACGGAAGAAAAATTATGTTCATTTCAGATATCTCACGGGCTATAGTAATGCTTGGCATATTTATTTTAATGGTAACAAATAGTATAAACATGTTTTCTATTTTTACTTTAGGATTTATATTTGGAGTCGTAGACGCATTTTATTGGCCGGCAGTTACTGCAATCCGTCAGAGAGTAGTATCAAAAGAACAGTATGTGCAATCTAATAGCTTATTGTCAGGCACATGGCAAATAACAGCATTATTTGGACCTTTAATGGGAGCATTTCTATACCACATAGACAAGGGAATCATGTGTGTGTTTGTTACAGGGATTGCATTTATTCTATCAGCATTAACTCTGTACTTTTTGAAATTAAACCCGATTATTAGGGAAAAAGAAAGCAATGAACTTAAAAGATCTATCATAGAGGATTTAACTTTCGGTTTAAAATATGTACTACAAAATCGTTTGGTTCTTACCTTAATTATTACCATGCTTTTTGCAAATATGAGTTTTAGGATGTTAGAAGTTGGACTGCCTTTTTTAGCTGAATTATTACAAGCAAACGAGAAGGAATTTGGTTTGATGAAGTCAGCTCTTGGAGCCGGGGGATTAGTCGTTTCTTTCATGTTAACTTTTTTTATTATAATTAAAAATCCTAGCCCAAAGGTCAATATGATAGCTATATCTTGCCAAGGATTAGGGTTATTATTTTTGGGGTTAACGACAAATTACTTACAAGCAATTGCAGCTATCTTCTTTATTGGTATAGCAACAGCAGTAGTAAGCACTATTGGACCAAGTATTTTTCAGAAAACCATTCCAGAAGAAATGATGGGGCGAGTATCAAGTATTAATATGATTGTTGCTCAAGGAGCAGTACCATTAGCACAGGCAGCAGGAGGATGGTTCCTAGATACCACAGGACCAAATACGTTATTTATTGCTGCTGGAATTGTAGAAACCTTGACGGGATTGGTTGCATTAATGTTATTAGCAGTTTCCTTTTATGATAAAAGAGAGAAAAATCATACAAAGGAAGTAATTTAGCAGTTCTTCGGTATATATAGGGGGATACTTCTGTAATAAACGAATTGGTTGCGTACTACGAAGAATTTCGACAATATAAATCGGCTCTTATCTATCTAAAAAAATACTATAAAGGAGTAAGGATTCAAAAGGGGAACTAATAAACTTGTCTAAGGTTCCGATTCTTTATGAATTGGGTCCTTTATAGTTATCCTAAAGTAAAAAATTTTAGCTACATTTAATATGAAGGTATAGTCATAAAGTTCGGTGGTCTTAGAACAGTAAAGAAGATACCTTCATAAGTAGAAGAATAAATAAATGGGGACGCCTATTCATTATATGAAATGGCGTCCCTTTTTTTATTTATCCCGCATTAAGGTACAGTAGGACTCCCACTTCAAGAAGGCAAAAGAAATGAGACAGCTAAGTGGGAGATCAACTGTCCCTAAAAGCCCGATTGGTTCAACTAATGATTGGTGGGGGATGAAAGAACCCCCCCACCAATCAAAGTTTCACTTTATAGAGAATTACAAACTTGTAATTACGGCGAAAAATTCACACCCTGTTTAAAACCTTCACCATACAAGTATGAATCGATAACTTCAATATGACTTGGATAAAAGCCAGTATCTGAATCAACTCTAAACCTTAATAAGAGATAGCCACCTGACAATCCATCACTAAACGGCATAAAAGCCCATTGATGTGTAAGTATTTGTGCTTCTTCCTCTATAAATTCCATATCCCTTAAATCATCTATAGATTCATAAGGAATCAAATGTGAATGCTTCATAAGTTCTTTGATTGCATCTTCTTTTGTCCCTCTGTAACCTGCTAGTCCTAGTTCATCAGAAGAATAGATTGGGAAGTCCTTTGCTTTAGAATCGACCAATTTTAAATCACTGAGAGCAGTATTTAGCTGTGCCTCTAAGTTAGAATTCTCATCTAAAGTCTTATTCATCACAACTGCGTTTTCTTTTAGTTGCTTTTGATAATTAAAATTGTAGTACGCTAACACACAAACCGTTATAGTCAGCAAAATAATTAGTGTATTTTTAATTATTCGCAAAGGCAATCCCTCTCTTCGTGACTTTAGGGACACCATGTAAAAACAACAATAGTTTGTACCTTTGTTTCATTTTCTTCACTCCTAAAGTATGAATTTTAGTAGCTAAATAACCATTGACTGTTTCCTTACATAATTAATAAACCCCGGGATTCAGTAAATATACAAATGCCTGTATGGGGATTGTTATCATGCAGCCTCCTAAATTGAGATTTTTCCAACTCTGTCTCCGTTTATTTAATCCTAGCATTATATTGGTGAATTACAATTGTGAAAATTCTGTTTAATAATAGTGTTCTTGCTTTATATTTGGGGTAAATTTACGAAACTTCTAACAAGAGAAGATATTGTACACTTATCACTTAGTAGAGAATACTTCTATTCATTTATCCGCTTCAAAAGGAAGAAGCCTATGCTTTTGGTTGTTACAATTTTTACCTCCTGAGGAAAAGGATTATTGCCAACTTAATAGAATTATAGACATAGGGCAGAGTAAATTTCTTTTTCAGAATGGGAAGGTGTCAAAATGAATATTGCAGAAGAAATCATCATTTCTCCATTACAGGATGAATTAACAGAGGATATTAATAAAACAAACGATTATTTTACAGTGTTTGGTAAGGTTGTACCAAGTTTTCAATCAGGAAAATGGTCTTATGAAGAGAATTTATTTGAAGAAACGAAAGAAATATGTTTCCCAGAGGATAAACTTGATTGGAGCCAATATATAAACCGTGAAGATAAAGCTCTATTTTTAGCTTATCAAAATAATAATTGCATTGGGCAAATTAGAATAATAAAGGATTGGAATCGCTTCTGTTATATTGAAAATATCGCAGTAAAAAAAGAATTTAGAGAATATGGAATCGGAATGTTGCTCTTAACGAAAGCGGAAGAGTGGGCAAAACAAAGAAAACTTATCGGAATGTCTTTAGAAACTCAAGATGATAATCTTGGGGCATGCAGATTCTATGTGAAACAAGGATTCGTACTAGGCGGAGCTGACACATTGAAACAGTCTTATAATCCTAATATAGAAACCACTCTATATTGGTATAAGTTATTCAAGTAACGGGGGCTTTACTTCAGGAAGGAGTAAAGCCTTTTTCTTATTGAATTAACGAGGAATGAAATTTTTGAAAAAAGGAATTTAATGGATAAAAATAGTATAATTAAAGAGTCTAAAAATAAATGGATATAATTTTTAGCCAATAGTTGTTGAGGAGGCGTTCATTATGACAAATAAAAGAATGTTTAACGACTACAAGGGGATAACGACTGCTTAACGAATTGTTTAGCGTTTCCCCGATTCTTTAATTCAAGTAAGAACTGAAATAGCAAAAGAACTCGGCTACAAATGGAACTTGGATATGCTAGCCTTTCTAGGCTTGACTATGGTCAAGAAGATGTGGCTGACTTTAGAAAAATGATTTTAAAATATATAGTTCCAATATCCGTGAAATTAAGGGAAAAGCAGTGAAGGGGAGGTGAGTAACTTGAAAACTAACTTAATTGCAGGTTCGATTTTTTTGTTAGCAATAGCAATTGTATTAAATGGTTGGTTGATTTCAAGTAAATTACATGAAGAAGAACAAAAGGAAGTAGTAGATAAATTAATGCCTGAGAAGCAACTACTAACACAATCGGAATTAGGTGAATATCTTGGCATTACTGAAGACGAAGTGCTAAAACTCATGCCAAAAACAAATGGTAGTGTTACAACAAGCAGCATCCCAGTTATAAGAATTGGAGATAAATATTATTTTCCGATTAAAGGAATAGATAAATGGTTGACCGAGACAGAAGTAATAGGTTTTTACTGACAGATACTCAAATAGGGTAACAACTTTTCGGAAGTCGCTCTTTTTACATTTAAATGTACTTCTGAAAGTACTCTTGCCTTAGCAAAGATTCTGGTGATTTCACTTTTCTCATTCCCCTAAAGACCTTGTATGAGTTAATTAGGAACACCGTTGTTAATAGATTAAAATATATGTGAAATGTTTTACTAGTCAGAATAGATAAATGGAGGTTAGCATGGAACAGTTAAACGAAAAGTTAAATCAGATAACTGATTATATCAATTTAATTCTTAATGATCATGATGGAGTGGGGGTGAGCGTCGCAATAGTAAAAGACTCTGATATCATCTATTCTAAAGGTTTTGGATACTCACAGCTCTACCCTTTAAACCAACCGATAGACGGTGATACGTTAATGAGCATCCAAAGTATTTCAAAGAATTTTATGGCACTATCGATTATGCAACTTGTTGAAAAGAACCTGATTTCATTGGATGATACTGTTGTTAAATACCTACCATACTTGAGGACTAAAAATAAACAACAAAGTGATACGATCACGATACGGTATATCTTATCTCATACAGCTGGTTTTCCATCTAATTTAGGGATTGCAAATATGATAGCTCCGAATGTAAAAGAAATTTTTTCTGAAACACCTACTGAATTTCAAGAAGCCCTAGACTTTTACAATCTTACAGAGAGTGAGATTGGAAGTATACAAACTAGAGAAGATGTAACAAAATGGTTCCAAAAAGTTGAATTGGAGTATCCAGTGGGAGAGGGATGGAATTATTGTACAGATTCATATGTGATACTGGCAGATTTATTCGAAAAAGTGACAGGCTCCAATTGGGAAAACCATCTTAAAAATGAAATCCTTATTCCCTTAAATATGGAACGGACAACTTGCGATTCAGATAAAGTTGAAATGGATTTAAATAGTGCAAGATATTACATGGGCGAAAATAAAATAGAAACACCTTTTCCAAAAAACTCAATTTCAGCTCCAATCGGTTATTTGTATTCATCGGCAAATGACTTAGGGAAATATTTAGCGTTTCACTTAAATAAAGAGCAGAATATCTTACGTTCAGATTTAGTCGAAGAAATGCAGAGTCCTATTCATCTTGTCAGTGAGGAATGGCGATTTGGAAGTGAAGTCAGAAGTTACGGACTTGCATGGTTTACTGACATGTATAGAGGATTTAAAGTTATAGAGCACGGGGGAGGTCAAATGGCTGTAAGGGCGCTGATGACAATGGTTCCTGAACTTAACTTGGGGGTAGTTGTCTTACTCAACTTTGACGGAACCGCTCATCATGATATTTGTGACAAGGTTATAGACGTATTCATAGATTCCTAATATAATATAAGAAGATTTTTTTAATAATTCATATTCAATTAAATACAAATTAATTTTGGCTATTTTTTGATTAAACCAGCTATGAAAAGTGATTCATATTGAACTAACTAGGGCGTTGATCCAAGAAGGGATTAACGCTCTTTTTGTTGAATTCCTTATTCTAGAAAATGGGCAGGTTAGTTTAAGAAGGAATACTATCCTTTTTGTTGAATAAAGATTAAGAGAAGCGTGCCATTTGTCTGCAGGATTATTTACAGGAGCGCAAAATAAAAAGTGATTATTTGTTAAATACCATTAAAGATCTTTGAATCTTATATATCACAAAGGCATGTTAAGGCCTTTACAAACGATAGAACTAATGAAAATAATGCTCAATAAAAGAAAATAATTTCTATGGCTAATGAAAAAGACTTAGAAGAAGCTAACCGTAAATATTAAATCGTTTCTAAGTATCTGCAAGGTGAAGAAATAAAGGATAAAGTATATCTGATAGAACCATTAGGAATTGGATGAAAAAGTATAAAGAGCGGAAGAACTTCATGGAAATGGATTTGTTGGTCTCTTACCTCATACTAAGAATAAAGGAAATAGATTACAAAAATTACCCGATGAAACATTGATCTAATGCATTAAATGATTTCTGAGAACTACTATGCAACGATTAAATTAAAATCAGCTAAACAAGTATATCGTGAACTACTTATTAAAGGTAAAGATTTAAATGTATTAATTCCATCTTACGTTACTTTTTGTAAGGAAATTAAAAATTGTTCCCCGTATGAAATGGAACTTGCGAGGAAAGGGAGTAGAGCAGTAAAGAAATATGAAGAGGTTTTTACTGAACTACACTTTACTACGCCTAAACATACGCAATTGTCAAATTCCTCAGCAAAATACTTATTTTAAGGATGTCATGGTAGCGAGTTTTCATCTTCGACGTGGCATAAATGGCTGGGGGTGACAGTGAAGATCAATCATTGCATTACCTTTGATTCACCGAATTTATATCAATGTTTTATAAGCTCTACTCTTTGGAGTAGGGCTTTTATTGTTTGAACCCGAAAAAAATATTGAATTTAGGTTTAAGGCATATTGCTTTCTTAGGGGTTTCGGGCGAACATTCATATTCAATATTGTCCTGGCCCTTGTTCCTTTAGTACATAATGAAAAGATGGTTTTGTAAATTTCGGCAACCAAAAAAATCCAATAACGATTTAGACAAAACGATATACCGCATATCGAATGAAAAGAACTTTATCTGAAAGAAGAAATGACTAACGATATTATGCAGTATTACTTAGGAGGTTATATATTTAGTTTTTGCAAAAAAAACACGATTAAAGTCGAAACTTTGTTATTAAAATCACAGTCTTTAAAATGAAACAAGGTACTAAAATCTTATTTTTCGAAATATTATTGAGATCTACGACACCTTTCGTTAATATCTTTATTAATACACAGGAAATAGTTGGTATTGTTTCAAATCATATACTAATTGATCCTGAATAATAAAAACCTAAATTGGGGTATTAAGTTTCTTATTAGTAGTTTTAGTTTCCGTTTTTGGGGGAGCTGAGAACGAAATTGTAGAGGCTACAAAAAAAGACAGAGATGATTACACTTTTAGTGAAGTTAAACAAATCTTAGAATAAAAATAGGAGTTAATATTAAAAATATTCTTATAACTCTACAATACACAAATCTGTATTCATCCCTTATCATGCAAGTAAGATAAGAAGTTTTACAAAAAAATCTATCAATCTACATTTTTGGATAGTGGGGGGAGATTGGATTGATTCAGGTAAAAGCCATTTATAAAACCTATCGCCAAGGTAAAGATTCAATTGAATTGTTTGAGAACCTTTCTTTAAACATAGAAGCAGGAAAATGGGTAACGATTGTAGGTCCATCAGGTACCGGAAAAACCACTTTACTTAATTGCATTTCGGGATTGCTGCCTCCAGACCAAGGGAAAATCCTATTTGCTGACATTGACCTTTATCGTTTACCCGAAAGTCATCGTAGCGATTTACGGAAGATGAGCATCGGGTTTATCTTTCAGGATTTCAAGCTGCTCCCATTCTATTCTGTATTGGATAACGTGATTTTACCGCTTATCCACGACGAGTCGAAAACTGAGTTGTACGAACGAGCGAAGGAACTCCTATTAAAAGTCGGTATTACTGAAGATAAATTTAATCGGTTGCCGAACAGGTTATCTGGTGGAGAAAAGCAACGCGTTGCTATTGCACGGGCTTTAATCGCAAAACCTCAAGTTTTAATCGGGGACGAGCCAACGGGAAATTTGGATACCGAAAATCGCGATCAACTGCTTAAGTTGTTTGATGAAATTAAAAGTTCTGGTCATACGATCATTTTAGTCACGCATGACTTAGAAGTGGCCAAACGCGGCGATCAGACTTATCGACTGACTAATGGGTTGTTGGAGAAAATGGAGGTTTCCTTATGATCCGTTTAGCGTATAAGCGAATCATGAACCGTAAATTTGTTTCTTTCATGCTTGTTCTAACTTTAGTCAGTGTAATGCTCTTAGTCCCAATGGGTATTCAGCAAGCAAAGGAATCCCATTTGGCTGTCCAAAATGCGATAGCTGAGAAGGGGAGAGGAACGTATGATATTTTGGTCCGTCCATCAGATTCCAGAACCCCTGTTGAGAAGAGTTCCGGCATAGTTGAGGATAATTACATTGGAGATAGTAAGGGTGGAATTTCCATTAAGGAATGGAGGGACATCCAAAAATCCTCCGACATTGAAGTGGCTGCACCTGTGTCTTCCGTCGGATATTTTACAGGTAAAAATTTTAGCGTACAGTTGCCCGAATTAAGTCAACCGGGTGAAATGGAATATCAGTTTTTTACTTCGGATGGAAAACAAGAATATCCAATAAGTGAGCCTGTAAGTGTCGTCTATTTTGAAAAAACAGAGACAGGAGAAATCCAATATCTAAAATCCGATTTAGATGCGAATAGTCTTACGATGTTTGCTTTTATGCCTCCCGCTTATTACCATATTGCCGCGGTTGATATAGAAAGCGAAGAAAAGCTCACTGGTATCGACTTCACCGAATTGAAGAATGAGGTTACAGAGGAAGACAAGAGATTTTTGGACGATACTTACCCTAATGTCCCCATAATTAAAGTCATTCAAAGACAAGACCTTAATGTCCCGATCATCCTTAAAATTCAAAAGAAGTCCCTTGATATTACACTTTCCGAATACCAGGAGAAATTAGGGGTTCCCGAAGAAGCATTTATTATGAGTGCAGGTCCGGAACTTATAAATAAAGCATTTGACGAAATTTCAAAATTAAAACCTTTAGAAGAGGACAAATATCAAATTGATCTTTCACCTTACCAAAAGCCTTTTGATGGAACAGCTTTACGTCTTACGGAGAAATTTGAAGTGTTGCCTGCTGATGGGAACTATGGTTACGGACAAGTAGATAAACCAGTTTATTTTACGGCAGATAAACTAAACTACATTCAAGCTGACGGGCAACTTGGTGTGAAAATTGAAGAAAATGGAAATCCGCCGTCATATAAACAAATCCATAAACACGGAAAAAGTCTATTAGAAACAAGATCACATCCATTTATCCTTCATCAAGTTGGAATGTTTGAACACTCAAATAAAATAGGAAACACGTTGGCTTCTAATCCATTAGGTATTTATTCAACCGAAGTAGTCAGGGCGGAAAATGGAGAAATTTTGAAACCGACCACCATTCCTGGCAGCTTTATCCCTCAGGCCGCCGGAGGGCTAATATCAATTGAATCGGCAGAAATGATAAAAGGGACAAAACCGATTGATGCGGTTAGAATTCGCGTGGCTGGAATCACTTCCTATACGAAAGAGGCTCAAAAGAAGATTGAAGCTGTTGCCACCCGCCTCTTAAAGGAAGGATACGAAGTAGATATTGTGGCTGGTTCGTCCTTCCAAACGGTCACTCTGAATGTAGAAGGGATTGGCCTTGCTGAAACGCCTTGGACAACTTTGGGTGTCACTCAAAAATTGGAAGAAGAATGGAATTTCATGTCTATTCTGTCCACCATTCTATTCAGTGCTTTTGGTGTAGTCTGGTTCTCAACTCGTCTCCTATTTGAGAGGAATGCCCTAAGGGAAGAAGATGCTCTTTTAATACTTGTTGGTTGGCAAAATAGACGAATATTCCACCGCAATGTAATCGAACAAGCCATCCTAATTACTTTGGCTTTTCTTATTAGCTTGCCACTGATTAACCTCTTACATTTGGGGAGGAATGGTTATCTTTTTTCGATAGGCATATGGTTCATCTTTCTAATTCTCTTACTTGTTGTATTCCAACCAACGAACAAATCTATTAACAAACAATCATTTCGAGCTAAAAAATTTCCTTCGATATCCTATTACCGTCGAATCATTATTCCGGCTGCTATTATTGTTACGCTTTCAACCGCTTTAATATCCATGCAACTCATTAGCATCCTGAGCTTGTTAGAAGAAGCTAAAACGACAAGCCTCGGGCAATTTGTTGCAGATCAATCAATGTGGTTCCAAATGACAATTTTGGTCATGACGTTTATTCTCTCCTTATTTGCTTTAAGCGAAACGCTAAATACTCTACT
Organism: Psychrobacillus sp. Z16_25; assembly: GCF_056856695.1. Taxonomy (NCBI): domain Bacteria; kingdom Bacillati; phylum Bacillota; class Bacilli; order Caryophanales; family Bacillaceae; genus Psychrobacillus; species Psychrobacillus sp. Z16_25. The sequence continues at coordinate 51,762 of NZ_JBXEOV010000001.1, forward strand.
CACTTTAAGGAAAAATGAGCTGGATATGTATTATGTGATCGGATGGTCAAAAAAAGAAATAGCCAGATACATCCAAAAAGATATAGCAGTATGGGCACTTCCTGCAATTGGATTGGGAATGCTAATTAGTATTTGTTCCTCGTTTTTGTTGAAACAGTTGCTATTTTGGAGTTTAATTGGAACTTTTACCTCTGGATTAATTTGGTTCTTTTTAATTTATGTCTTGGTAGGTTGGGGAAGAAAATCTTCATCATTGGTAATAAAAAATACCGGTTCGCGATTCAAGAGATTGACAATTTTAACAGCCTCAGGAGTCATTGCTTGTTCAATAATCGGAATATTATTTTTCAATTATTATTCAGCTAAAGATGTAAATGATTCAGTTCCAGTTACAGCACCAGTATCCGGTTCAGTGGTATCCAATCAGTCTGCTGAAATAGAAGGACCTCCGAACGAGCCGATTAAACTACCGAAAACCCTTCAGTTAGAATCCGGGGCGGTAGGTAACTACAAATTAATCGTCAAGATGGATGACACCGGGACATTTAACATTCAGGCAGACATAGAAGTAGAGAACCGCTCGAATGATGACTGGAAAGACATTGGTTTTTACTTCATACCCAATGCCTTTACTGAGGAAAATAAACCGGAATTTATTAAAAATGCTCAGCAACTTGATGTCAAATTGATTGAGATTAATGGAGTTAATCTGTCTTATGAGCTTCAAAAGGAACGATTGACCGTCGAATTGTCCGAATTGCTTCATTCTGGAGAGTCTCTGGTAGTCAGGATCGAATATTCATTGAAATTATCAGAAGATGGATCCAGACTAAAAATGAAAGATGACAGCTATTATCTTGCCCAATGGTACCCAATGCTCGCTTATTACAGCGATGGTTGGAGGATTGAGGATTACTATTATCTTTCAGGTGAATCCTACAACACGGGTTACGGTTCCTATGATGTAACGTATCAACTTCCAAAAGATTATCTCATTGTCAGTTCAGGGGAGAGTGATCCGGCAACCCCTGTTTCAACCGGAAAAATCGAAGTAAAACAGGTAAAGGATTTTTATTTGGCATTTCTAAATCCAAAAGATTGGATGCCTTTAATAGAAAATAGCGGTGATACCGAGGTTCGAACCTTGTTACTTAAACGAGACAAGGGTTTGGCCGAATTTGTGCAAAGCACCGCCAAGGAAGCCTTTCGGTTTTTTGAGGAGAAAATCGGTCAATATGACTCACGGGAACTTGACCTACTCGGAAATCGTGGTCAGATGGAGTACCCGCATGTCGTCGATATATCCCCGGAAAGTGAACATGTTATCGTGCATGAAATCGCCCATCAGTGGTTCTATCATATGACCTCAAATGATCCGTTTTATGATGCGTGGATTGATGAAGGGTTAGCTCAATTGGCAACTTCACTTTACTTAACTCAAAAATATGGAGATTCTACGAAAGGGTTCGAATCCCCTCAGAAATTCTTGGAATCCAGTGAAAATGAAAGTGAATTTGCTAATTATCCAATCACTCATTTCGCAAATTCAGGCGAATATATATCAAGTGTTTATGGAAAAGTTCCCTTAATTCTGTATTCGTTTTTTGAAGAAAATGGAGGGGAGGAAGAGGCCCTAAAGTTTTTAGCAGCCTATTTCCGTGAATTCCGCTACAAACATGTAGATAGCAATCAGTTTTCTAAATTTTTCATCGAACGGTATGGGAAGGAATCGGAGGCATTTCTGAAAGAATGGTTAGTACTATGAAATATCTTCGCTTGTTATACGGGATCACGATGTCCCAACCAGCCTAATCATGTGTTAACAAGTAGAGGGCGAACAGTTTAGTTGTCGGGATCAAGTCCCACGGGGGCTTCCGTTCTACCCCGGCTACTATCAATCTATCAATCTATAAATTGAATAAAAAATAGTCAACCAGATTTCTCTGGCTGACCTTATAATACGACGGGGGCTTTAGTTCAATAAGGATAGTAGAATATTTCGCTAAAGAGTGCTCAGATTTTTGAGCACTTTTTCTTGTTCATTATTTACTTGTTTTACTGGTGATATAGATGCTGATTAAACCTGTTATTTACGTTATCGATTGTAACTTTTCCCCATCACCCCAACTTCTTTCTTCCTAAAGTAAAAGGATTATTGCTAACTTAATAGAATATAGACAGAGAGCAGAGTAAAGAATGAGAAGGTGGCAGAATGAATATAGCAGAAGAAATCATTATTTATCCATTACAGGATGAATTAGTGGAGGATATCAATAAAACAAATGATTATTTTACAGTGTTTGGTAAGGTTGTACCAAGTTTTCAATCAGGAGAATGGTCTTTTGAAGAGCATTTATTTGAAGAAGCAAAAGAAATTCGTTTCCCAGAGGATAAACTTGATTGGAGCCAATATATAGACCGTGAAGATAACGCTCTATTTTTAGCTTACCAGCATAATAATTGCATTGGGCAAATTAGAATAATAAAGGATTGGAATCGCTTCTGTTATATCGAAAATATCGCTGTAAAAAAAGAATTTAGAGAATATGGAATTGGAAAGTTGCTCTTAACGAAAGCGGAAGAGTGGGCAAAACAAAGAAAACTACTTGGAATGTCTTTAGAGGCTCAAGACGATAATCTTGGAGCATGCAGATTTTATGTGAAGCAAGGATTCGTACTAGGCGGAGTGGACACAATGAAACATTCTTTTAATCCTAATATAGAAACCACTTTATATTGGTATAAGTTATTCAAGTAACGAGGTTTAATTCAGGAAGGAGTAAAGCCTTTTTCTTATTGAATTAACGAGGAAGAAAATTTTTAGGAAAAGGAATTTAATGGAGAAAAATAGTATAATGAAAGAGTCTAAAAATAAATGGGTATAATTTTTAGTCAATATTTGTTGAGGAGGCGTTCATTATGACAAATAAAAGTATTTATATGTTTAACGATTACAAGGGGATAACGACTGCTTAACAAATTGTTTAGCGTTTCCCCGATTTTTGAAAGGGGAAAATTATGAGTACAGAAAATGTGAAGATTGTAGAATTAAATGCAGACAATTGGTACGATTGTTGCGAATTAGAGGTATCAACCGAACAAAAAGCATACATGGAGCCCAATGCCATATCAATAGCTCAGTCAAAGTTTGAGCCTACATTAAAGCCATATGCTATTTATGCTGCAGATAAAATAGTTGGTTTTTTGATGTACAATTCCGTTCAAGAAGAACTTGATGGTTATTGGATCTATAGAATAATGGTGGATAAGGAACATCAGGGCCAAGGTATAGGTAAAGCTGCGACCAAATTAATGATCACCGAAATGGCTAAATTACCGAATGCAAAAAAGATTGTTGTAGGTTATCACCCTGAAAACATTGGAGCACATAGTTTATACTCGAGTTTGGGATTTATTGATCATGGCGACAGATTCGGTAAGGAAATGGCAGTTATCAAATATGTAATCGAGTGATAGATCAAGAGCTGTAATCAGCTCTTTTTTACTATATTTTTCATTAAAAAAAGGCAGAAACGTTATTTATAACATTTCTGCCTTTAAAACTTAACTAGAGCACTATTTCAAACCTGATTCAACATCGGTTTGTTTAATTTCTGAGTTGATATAATTGTATTCAGAACGATCGACTGGTGTGAAGTTTTCTGGTGTATAGAATCGCAGTAAATCTCCATTCACTACTCGGTCTGATAAATCTAATCTGTCCTGTACAAATTTTTGATAGTTTTTCGCTACATCTAGTTGATCTTCTTCCGACAGTAACCCGGTTTTTGTGTCGTAAAACTTGTCAGCTACATAAGTAATGTCTGGGCTAACAAATTCACCGTTACGGAATGGCACAATCTCAATATGCTCTGGAGATAATAAGTCTGTACCAAAGTGTACGTAATCCTTTGTCTCTTCTCCTAATAAATGAAGGAGCGTTGGAAGGATATCTATTTGTCCTCCATATTCATGATTAACGCCACCTTCAACGCCAGGTACGCGAATAAATAATGGTACTCGTTGTAGCTCTGCCTTACTTACAAAAGGTGTTACTTCTTTACCGAGAACGGTTTCCATTGCTTTGTTATGGTTTTGAGAAATACCGTAGTGGTCTCCGTACATGACAATAATCGAATTATCGTATAGTCCAGATTCCTTTAAGTAATCAAAGAACTGCTTCAATGCTTCATCTGCATAACGAGCTGTTTGGAAGTAATTATCTACTGATCGATCACCCGTCGTATGCGGTGCAATCGTAGCTTCTTCCTGATTCATCGTGTACGGATAATGATGCGATACCGTTATAAATTTTGTATAGAATGGTTGAGGCAACGTTTCTAACAAGGAAATCGATTGCTCATAAAACGGTTTATCGTGTAACCCATAATCCGCTAATTGCGCTGGGTCCATATCATAGTAACTGGAATCAAAGAAATGATCATATCCAAACGATTTATAAATTTCATTACGGTTCCAGAAGGTTCCTGAGTTCGGATGGAACACTGCTGATGTATACCCTAGAGAATCTAAAATCGCAGGTGCCGCTTGGTACGTGTTCAAACCTTTTGTGGTAAACGCTGACCCTTGTGGCAAGCCATATAGTGAATTTTCCAACATAAACTCTGCATCAGAGGTTTTTCCTTGTGCCGTTTGATGGAAGAAATTATCGAAATACATCATATTCTCTTCCTTAGTTAGAGAATTTAAAAATGGAGTAACTTCTTCCCCGTGTAACTTGTAATCAATTAAAAACTCTTGTATGGATTCAAGGTGCAAAAAGATGACATTCATTCCTTTACCAGCTCCAAAGTATGTTGGATTTGGTTCAGCATGTGTAGATTTGGTGTGGTTAATCACTTCTGTCATGTCATCGCTGTCTGCCAAAGCTCTTTGCGCAGATGCACTTGTACTTTTTACCGCATCGTAAATGGTGTAATTATACATTCCTAAATATTTCACAATATAATTACGGTCGAAGCCTCTTGTTAACAATTGAGGTCGATCCATTTCTGCCAAAGCTAAATTCACCCCTGAAATCCCTATTCCCAATAGGAAGATGATTGCCATTCTACGAGGCTTGAAATTCGTCACGTCTACTTTTACAAATTTAAAAGCAAGCATTCCAATTAGGATGATGATATCAAGGAAGAATAACAAATCATATGGTCTCAAAAGAGAAGTGATACTGCTACTTACATCCCCGAAATTTTGGGTCTGCATGATGGTCGGCAATGTGATGAAATCGTTAAAGAAACGATAATATAAGACATTGGCATATAAAAGGAAAGACAAAAGAAAATCAATAACAAGTAACCAAATGTACTTTCTTTTTCCTTTAAATAACCATGCAAAGCTTAAAAATACAATAGCAGACCCTAAAGGGTTTAGAAATAAAAGAAATTCTTGAAGTGAATTTCCTATGCCTAAATCAAACTGCGTTAATTGAACAATATACGTCTTTATCCACAAAAGAAGGACAGCTGTAAAGAAAAAGACCGTATATTTACTATATATTTTCTGGAATTTCTGTAACATTCTATCCATTATGATCCCCAATCTATATATACAAATACTATTAATCTACTTTATATTACACACTTAAAATAAGTATATCTACAAACAATTTTAACCACTTAGTAACCAATCCCTTTAAAATGATTTTTAATATATGCATGGTTCATTTAGGGATTATACATTAAAAAGAATAAAATATAAAATCATTTTACATGACTAGAAAGGATTATATCACATGTCGGAAAATAAAATAATAGATGCACCTATTGAGCTTAATTTTCTGTTATTTGTGAATAAAATCTATAATCAGACCTGGGTTTCTAATATTAGTAGTATGATTTTTTTGATCATTTTGAAGAGAGACTTGAGGGTTTATGGAATAAAAGAGTTGATTCTTTATTTACCCGAGGAGTTCATGTGCTAAATCCATGTCTAATAAGAGAAGATATAAAGGAATTAATCAAGAATGAAAAAGATTCGGAAACTGTGGTTAAAGAGTTTATGAATTTATGGTATAGCTTACCTCCACATGGATATGGGAGTCTTATAGAGAGAATCTGTGCAGGATTAAGGATGGAACAGATTAATGAGATAGTCGGAGCTGACACCATTCATATAATGATTACCTTTGATGTAATTCCAGCTAGATATAAAAGAGAGATACCTAAAGATAAATTAAAGATCATCCCTTATATGGAATTTTTGAAATATGTGTAATAAACAAACCGCCCCTAGCCAATGGCTAGGGGCGGATTTCTATTTTACATGCAAATGCTTATACCGACTCACCAAATAAGTAAGAAAAGCATAGGTCACAGCCTTCACGGTAGTTCCTACATTCGTATCCTTGTGTGGATCGATGCAGACGAAGTCCATGGCGGTTAGGCAATCGTATTTACCAAGCTCATATAGAAGGTCGAATAGCTCGTCAGTACGCATGCCGGCTGGAGTAGAGGCAGGGACACCTGGTGCGTAGGCGATGTCTAGCACGTCGATGTCCACGGTAACGTAAATCAGATCCACTTTATCTTGGAGTTTTTCTATTACCTCTTTTATTTGTGCCACTGCACCCTTACGTCTAAATTCCTTTAACGTAATCATGGTGACGTCATAATGAGCTGCCGTCTCCATTAAGGAAGGAGCATTGTAAAAGCCATGCAAACCGATGTTATAGACATCCTCTCCGCGAACAACCCCACCGTCTAGCAGCTGTCTGATAGGAGTCCCATTAGATGGACCATGCTCTTCCACGTTTCGCAAATCTAAATGGGTATCGAATTGAATAATGCCTATTCGTTTTTGTGATTCCGCTGCATGTGCGCGAATTAAAGGAGCGGTGATGGAATGGTCTCCGCCAATGGTGATAGTGAAGCTATTCGGATAGGCCTTCCATACATCTGTCATGGCATTTTGTATATTCGAATGGCAGGTGAGAATGTTCGTGCCATGCATTTGAATATCTCCTAAATCGGCTACCTTCAGCTCACGGAAATCGATCTGATCATCTATATAATAGGTAGAGAAATAATTCCAGCTTTGACGAAATGCTGCAGGAAACTCCGATGCCGCGGAAGCGCTGATGGAGGAGCGGGAGAGAGGGGCTCCCATCAGTACTACATGAGGCTCCTCGCTTGTTTCCCAACCAGGCACAATCCAATCCTTTACCTTCATGTCCTGACCAATTACTCGGTTCCACGTAACAGGAGGCTTCGTTAGATAACTGCTTGCTAAATCCTTCATAGAAGCACACCATCCTTCACAACCAGTTTTCCAGTCTTTACCACTGTGTTTGTATGGTTCATTCCGTAAAAGTATTGCAGCTGCTTGTAGTTAGGCACATCCAATAAAAGAATATCTGCTTTTTTGCCTGGTTCGAGTGAGCCGACTTCATGCCCTCTGTTGATGGCATAGGCTGCATTGATTGTCGTTGCACACAGTACCTCTTCCATCGTCATTCCCATGTTCATACACGCTAGATTTTGAATGAGCGGTAGACTGATGGTAGGGGAGGAGCCTGGGTTAAAGTCTGTCGAAATCGCCACTGGCACTCCTGAGTCCACCATTAGTCGTCCCCGTGCGAATGGTGCGCGAAGGAAGAAAGCTGTACCTGGTAAAAGCACGGCGATTGTTCCAGCCTCCGCCATGGCTTTAATTCCTTCATCCGAGGCAACCAGTAAATGCTCCGCAGAAATTGCACCGACCTCTGCTGCTAGCTCTGCTCCTTCATACGGTTCAATCTCATCTGCATGAATTTTAGGGGTGAGGCCGTATCGTTTTCCGGCTTCTAAAATGCGACGAGACTGCTCAGGTGTAAATACACCAAGCTCACAAAACACATCATTGAACTCAGCTAGTCCCAGCTCAGCAACCTGTGGGATCATTTCCTCGATAATCAAATTGACGAATGCATCCTCATTTCCTTTGTACTCCTTCGGGACAGCATGTGCGCCCATAAAAGTAGAGACGACATCGACTGGATGGTTCTCCTGAAGCTTTTTCGCCACCTCTAGCTGCTTCTTTTCTGTCTCCCAATCAAGACCGTAACCAGACTTGGCTTCGACAGTTGTTACTCCATACTGTAAAAACTGATTGAGATGACGATACGTTTTTTCATAAAGCTCCTCAAAGCTCGCTTCTCGTGTTTTCGTCGTCGTATAATGAATGCCTCCACCAGCGTTCATGATTTCCATATAAGTTGCGCCGGCCAATCGCATGTTGAGCTCATGCTCTCTCGTTCCTCCGTGCACCAGGTGAGTATGGCAATCCACTAATCCAGGCATCGCTATTTTTCCAGTGGCATCTATTACTTCAGCAGATTGAATAGCATCCCCATATTGTCTTTCTAGCTCCGCAAGCGAGGCAACCGCAAGTATGCGGTCGCCTTCTATTAAGATGCTGCTATTTTCTTGAATGTTTAATTCGCCCATCGCTTCACGAATTCGTGGGCCGGCTGTATCACTCTGTAATGTCAGTACTTCGTTTGCGTTTTTTATTAGTAACATCTAATCATCCCTTTAGCATTGGCATTTTGATGCCTTTTTCTTTTGCTGTTTGAATTGCGCTTTCGTAGCCTGCGTCAGCATGACGTACGACACCAAGACCTGGGTCGGAGATTAGCACACGATTAATCTTTTCGGCAGCCATCTCCGTTCCATCTGCTACCAGCACCTGACCTGCATGCTGTGAGTAGCCCATTCCAACTCCACCACCATGGTGGATGCTTACCCAGCTTGCACCGCCCGCAGTATTGACCAATGCATTTAATAGAGGCCAATCGGAAACTGCGTCTGAGCCGTCCTTCATTCCCTCGGTTTCGCGGTTAGGGGAGGCAACAGAGCCAGAGTCTAAATGATCTCGACCGAAGACAATCGGAGCCTTTAATTCGCCACTCGCTACCATTTCATTTACCTTGAGTGCAAAGCGATGACGGTCACCGTAGCCTAGCCAGCAAATACGAGCAGGGAGGCCTTGCCACTTCACCATTTTTTGCGCCATATCAATCCAATTGACTAGTGCTGTATCGTCTGCAAACATTTCCTTCGCTAGCTGGTCTGTCTTATAGATATCCTCTGGGTCGCCAGATAGTGCTGCCCAGCGGAACGGACCCTTTCCTTCACAGAAAAGAGGGCGAATGTAGGCAGGTACAAAGCCAGGGAAGTCAAAGGCGTTTTCTACACCCATTTCCTTTGCATAAGCACGGATGTTATTTCCGTAGTCGAATGTTTCCGCACCAGCAGCTTGGAATTCAAGCATTGTTTTTACATGCTCCGCCATCGTTTCCTTTGCTTTTTGCTCGTAAGTTTTTGAATCCTTTTTACGGAGCTCTAGTGCCTCTGCTAATGTCATGTTGTTTGGCACATAGCCATTGATCGGGTCATGAGCAGATGTTTGATCTGTCACGAAATCAGGAATGACACCGCGGTTTAGTAGCTCTCGGTTCACATCCGCACAGTTTCCAACAAGTCCGATAGATGCAGGCTCTTTTGCTGCAGTTAATTTTTCCACTAGCTCTAGTGCCTCATCTACTGTTTCCACTAGATAATCACAATAGCCTTCTTTTATTTTCCGTTCGATTTTTGTTCGATCGACCTCGACCACCAATATAACGGCACCAGCCATTTTTCCGGCTAGCGGCTGAGCACCACTCATACCACCCATGCCCCCGGTAAGTATGAAGCGACCTCTTAAATCAGGGGAGCCAAACTTTTTCTTGCCTGCTTCCACAAAGCTTAAATACGTACCTTGTAAAATGCCCTGTGCGCCAATGTAGATCCAGCTTCCAGCAGTCATCTGTCCGTACATCATTAAGTTGCGTTCTTCGAGCTCATAGAAATGGTCCCAATTTGCCCAGCCTGGGACTAAATTCGAGTTAGCAATCAATACGCGAGGGGCATGCTCATGTGTCTTGAATACCGCTACTGGCTTTCCTGACTGCACAAGCATCGTCTCAGCGTTTTCCAGCTCCTTCAGTGTTGCAATTAGCTGGTCGAAGCTTTCCCAATCTCTTGCTGCTTTTCCGATTCCTCCATAAACAACTAGCTCATCTGGATTCTCTGCTACCTCAGGGTCTAAGTTGTTCATGAGCATTCGCATGGCTGCTTCCTGTGTCCATCCCTTACAGGATAGCTCTGTTCCTCTTGGTGCGCGTACGTTTGTTTTGGATATCATCGACAATTCCCCTTTTTAAAATAGTAGGTATGCAATCGGTGTCACAATAATTAGCGTCAATACAACTCGTTCAAACCAAATAACTAAGATATGACGTAGCTTTAATGGAATCTCTGTGGATAAAATCAATGGAATCACTGCTGAGAAAAACAGCACAGATGATATGGATACGACAGCTACGATAAACTTTGTTACAAGTGCAGCCTCTGTCACGACTAATGCTGGCAAAAATACTTCCGCAATAGATACAGCTAATGCTTTTGCGGCTAGCATAGGCTCGGGAATCTGTAATAAGTAAGTAAAAGGCGCAAAGATATAAGCGAGCCAATCAAAGACAGGTGTATAGGTCGCTAAAATCAATCCTAATAATCCAATGGATAGAATGGACGGAATAACCCCCATTGCCATGATTAGACCGTCTCGAAGGTTTTGCCAAACGGTTTTTGCAAGAGAAGGGTTATTTTCTACCGCAGTAATCCCTTCCTTCCAAGCTTCTTTTAAACGATCCTTCTTCACCAGCTTTTCTGGCTGTGGGGTACTGCCCTCAAAATAATCATCCTTCATGTTGCGGAGCGGATATAATCTTGCAGTGATTGCTGTTACTAAGAAGGTAACAACAAGCGATACCCAGAAAAAGGTGTTCCAATGCTCCATCAAACCAAGCGTTTTTGCAATCACGACCATAAAGGTAGCGGAGACAGTTGAAAAGCCGGTTGCGATAATGGCAGCTTCCTTAGCAGTGTAACGTCCTTCCATATACACTCTATTTGTCAGCAACAACCCAACCGAGTAGCTCCCAACAAAGGAGGCAACTGCATCTACAGCAGAGCGGCCTGGAGTTTTAAAGAGTGGTCTCATAATTGGCTGCATTAATACGCCGATAAATTCTAGTAACCCATAGCTTACTAATAGTGCTAAGAAGATAGCACCAATGGGAATCAAAACTCCTACTGGCACGATGAGCTTATCCATCAAATATGGTCCGATGTCTGGATTTGCCAGCCACGATGGAGCAATGTTAAAAATCAACAAAATACCAGCTACTAAGCCTCCTATTTTAAAGAAGGAGAGAACCATGTCTACAATCGATTTGTTCCATTTCTTCGTGACAAATGGATAAATGGCCCCGCCTACTAAAAGGATGAAAATATAAATGGTTACAGCGGTTGGGGCAGTGTTCCGAATGAATGTAACAATATGGTCAATTAAAATAGTAGAAGTGCCATTCCATTCAAATGAAACAAAAAAGCTAAAAATACCAATTAAGCTGCAGACAACCATCTTCATAATGGAGTTAATAGGAGCTGTTGCTTTTTCCTTCAGCTCGGTTTGCAGTTGAACCATATACATACCTCCTCTTAAATGTAATCTCATTCTACCGTTCTTTATTTTCTGAATAAATAGAATAATAGAGGTGTTTATAGTAAAATTAAAAGATATATAGCATGTCCTTAAATAAAAATAGAAATTATATATGAAATAGAAAAAATGAACGGAGATGGAAAATGCGAATCTTACTAATGGACCGAGATATGCAGGAAATGCAGGGGATAAAATGGTACTTAACGACATACATAGCAGCAAAGTTAGAAATAGAAACAGAGAAGTCCGTATATACGGCTACGGATAAGGTGGAGACCTGGAAACCAACCGTCGTCATTGCGGATATAGAGCTGACAACCACACCATTTTTAGAGAAGCTGCGTGAGAAAAACATTTCCTTTATCGCAATAACAGCGAATCCGATTTTTCAGCATGCTCAAAAGGCGATTCGTTATAAGGCGATTGAACTCTTTACAAAGCCAATTCCGCTTCCTCAATTGAAATCGGTTTTATTATCCATCCCCCAGCCATCCTCCTTAAAAGAAGAAGAACAATTTACAAGTAGGGAAGCAAAGCTATATGCAGATTTATTTTTACAAACCTCGGAGGTAATTGATAACTCGGTGCAACCGTTTTTCCTTATAGAACCATCAAGGGTGGAGGACAATCTGAGGTTGTATCATTGGTTAATGCATACGCCAATTTTCGATGACATTACCGCGGTTCCTCTGCAAAAGCGAATTGTTTGTTTAGGAAGAAACTCAACGAAGCAGGAAATAGTGAGACAAGCCCGGATTTTTATTCAGGAATGGCACATGATGAGTGGAGAATACGTGAATATTGCTATCTATGATGGAAGCAATGCAACAATCCGTTATATGTATGATCAGACACGTCTTCCTTTAATGAAGCGATTTTATCAGGGGTATGAGCATATCTTTTTTGCGAATGAAGAGGAGCAAGTAATCTCGCTCGATCCATTACTCACTCCTGAGCAGCAGCAATATTGGATTCAAAGCTTGGAAAATCACGACATAGCTTCTATCAAACGATTTTTATATGAGCTTTCACAAGCTACTTCCTATTCTCATGATGACGTCCGAATCCATTTGACTAGTATTCTTGCGCAAATTCGACGCTATATGCAAAAGTATCGAATGCAGCATATCGCTAAGCTAGAGGCTCAGTATAGACAGCTTTTTCAAACGATACTAGAGGAGCCCATTCTTTATACGATTATTCAAGAAATGATTTTATTTACCCAGTTGGTAATGAAACAGGCTTCTGTTGCCAAGCAAACGGCACAAACAGATTATACAGAACTCGCGATTGATTATATTGACCAGCATTACACAGACCCACAGCTTTCGTTAAAAGCAGTATCGAAAGAGCTAGGGGTCAGCCCAAATTATCTCAGCCATTTATTCTCTAAAAAACAAGGAATCTCTTTTAAGCGATATATCCAGCGGATCAGAATTCAACAGGCAGAAAAGAGCTTAAGAGAAACTTCTTTTTCGATATCGGAAATTGCTCATATGAATGGCTTTGAGGATGTGAACTATTTTATCAAGGTTTTTAAGCAATCACATGGGTATACTCCCTATCGTTATCGCATAAAATGGCAAGATAATCTTCAGAAGATAAATTATTTATAGTAAATTAGATACAGACATCAATAGTTTATTGTGGTATATTTAATAAAAATGAGTAAAAGGATGTTGTGTATGTCTACTCCACGAATTTTAAAATGGATCACTGGGTCCTTTGAAGTAGTTTTAGGAATTCCAATCCTTGGAGCGATAGTTATTGTAGGTTTCTCATGGGTACCTCTTATGATTATGTTAGCTCTTCATATAACCACTCTTGTGATAACAAAGAAAGAAGGCGGCTCAGTTACAGGAAGTATACTGGGAATTATCGCTTCATGTTTAGGCATCATCCCAATCGTAGGCTGGGCAATGCATGTCGTAACTGCGATTGTTCTTATGTTAGATGCTGCAAAGCCGGAGCAAGTTTCAAGAGAATATATATAAAAAACTATTAACTGTAAGAACTCAAATGAGCTTTTACAGTTTTTTCTTTTGGAGGAGATACACAAAAGGTATGATAAGAGAAGCGGGGAAATTTTCATGTAACTAGGGGGGAGAAGTATGAACGAACATTTTACTTCAGAAGAAGCAATTAAAAGATGGGATGCATTTGCGGACCAATATTCTCAAAATCACGGAGCAGATGGAGATTTACATAAGGAAGTCTTGCTAAATCCCATATTACTTGAATTACTAGGTGAAGTACGAGGAAAGAAAGTGTTAGATGCAGGGTGCGGGGAAGGGTACTTAAGCAGGAAGCTGGCAATCTTAGGAGCAAATGTGACAGCGGTCGATTCTTCTCCAAGGATGCTGGAAATTGCAAAGGAGAGAACATCTGTCGACTTATCCATCGTATATTCTTACGGTAATTGTGAGGATTTGCGTGAGTTTGGAGACGCAAGCTTTGATATCATTGTATCTAATATGGTTATGCATGACCTTGCAAATTATGAACAAGCATTTTCTGAGATGTATCGATTGTTGGGTAGTGGTGGGACTTACATCTTTTCTATTTTACACCCGTGTTTTATTACACCGAACAGCGGATGGGAAAGGTCCTCAACTGGAGAAAAGCTACATTGGAATGTCGATAAGTATTTCCATGAGGGTGCATACGAGCAGCCTGGCTTAGGAGATAAAAAGAGGATGTTATTTTTTCATAGGACGCTAACGAGTTATATAAACACGCTCCTTAAAACCGGCTTTGTACTAGAGGGCTTGGTAGAGCCGAAACCATCAGAAGAGATGATCAGAAAATATCCATCTTTTCGAGAGGATGATAGATGTGCAGATTTTATAATCTTTCAGGTAAAAAAATAAATTCATGATATATAGGAATCTTCCTTCCTAGTTACACCATATGCTTATAGAATCGAAGCAAAAGATGGGAGTGGGGAATGGAATCTATCAAGCGGTGGAACGAGGATGGATATGTCCGTGTTAGTATCCTGTATGCTGTCTACATGATGATATCTCTTATGGCTACAGCAGTATGTTACTTGTTCTTGGAAAATGTTTATACTATTTTCCTATTTTCTAGCCTTCCTGTATTCTTGTGGATTGTTGACTATTTAATAGGGAAGCGGGAGTGGAGGGCCTTTGGCTTTCATTTGTCCATCTCGAATCGGGATCTCTTTTTGTACATGCCCCTTTTAGGGTTGCTGGTGCTTGTAGGATGGGCTGGTTTCTATGCGTTAGATGGAGAAATGCTGATTTTTTATGGGCTATATGCATTACTTACGGGTATCATCCAGGAAACTTTCTTTCGCTCCATATTGCTAAATAGTTTGAAAGAAAAGGGAAGGGCGGCTGCTATTATAGTCTCTAGCTTCCTGTATACCTTTGTGCTGTGGTTTCAATTTTGGGGAGGACAAGGCTTTTATCCAGTGTTCCAGCTGGTGCTACTGTCTTTTCTTTTCGCTGTTGCAATGGCGCAGGTGTATCTATTGACGAAAAATATTTTGCCGTTAATCATGTTTCACTGCTTTTTTAGCTACTTTCAATTTATCTCGAAGGAAATGAGTATCATTTTAACAGTTGTGTATGTCGTTTATTTAGTAGGGCTGAATGTATTTTATAGTATTTTATTAAAAAAGGAGAAGCTCGCTTGAAGCTGAGTTTCTCCTTTTCTTTATTTTGCTTCCGCTTTCGGATTTGCTTCTTATGAAGCCTAGAGTCTACTAGACAGTGTCATAGGTAATGGACCCTTTTTGCAAAGCAAAAAGGGCTGACATTTTCCAATGATTATCCAATACAAGCGGTCCCGGGTATGATACGTGCGTCTGCGAATCGGTTACTTGCGGTTTGCTGACACTTACTTGCATTTGGTCCCGGGATACTTGCGGTTCCCGAGGATTTACTTGCGAAAGTCAATACTATACCTTCAGTGGAATGCTCCTTATGAAGCCTAGAGTCTGCTAGACAGTGTCATAAGTAATGGCCCGTTTTTGCAAAGCAAAAAGGGGTGACATTTCCAATGATTATCCAATACGAGCGGTCCTGGGTATGATACGTGCGCTTTCGAATAGGTAACTTGCGGAAAGTAGTCACTTACTTGCGCTCGCTCCTAGGTTACGTGCGGTTCCAGGAAATTTACTTGCGAAAGTCAATACTTTCGGCGGAATTGTTGCCCCTATACAGAAGGGCGCTTGCCTCTATACCTAGAGGCAAGCCACATGCTTAATTAATCAACCGTTACGGATAATCCTTCTACTAAGAGGGAAGGTGAGCCTACTCCATAAAAAGAAAATTCAAGGTCGGAGGCGGTAGCCTTCACGTTTTTCATGTAGTCATAGAAGTTTCCAGCAATCGTCATTTGTTTGATTGGAAAGCTGATTTTTCCGTTCTCGATATAGAAGCCTGTTGCAGCAACAGAGAAATCACCTGAAATTGTATTTGTACCGGAATGTAAGCCAGACAAGTCTGTGATTAGGACACCGTTGTTCACTTCCTGTAGTAGCTGTTCGAGTGATTTTTCACTAGGAGCTACATAGAGGTTATGAGGGGCAATACCCAATGTACTTTTAAAGGAAGGCTTTTGCGCATGACCAGTTGTCTCACAGCCTTCTACCTTTGCTGTTTTTCGATTATGGAAAAGCAATTGCAGCTTTCCGTTTTCAATCACGGCGTGCTTTTTCGTTGCAACACCCTCTCCGTCAAAGGTAGCCCCACCGAAAGCTAGCGGATGAAATGGGTCGTCTATCAAGGTGAATGCTTCTGAAGCGATAACCTCTCCAACTTTCCCTTTCAGCTGAGATTGATCCTTTTGCGTGTTTTCTGCGGAAAAGATTTCACTAAACACTGCTACTAGGGAAGCAGAAGCATTCTTGCGCATAATGATTGGATACTTGCCTGATGGGACAGATTTTTCTCCTAAATAGGAAAGTGCCTCTTCTGCGACCTCTTGTGCTATCTTATCTGCATCTAACACACTGATATCACGAGATAGCTTAACCACACTCCCGGTTTTTGTTTCCTCTCCGTCTCTTACAACGGCAGAAATATGCAGACCAATTCCGTTCGAATTATCGTCTAAAGATAGTCCTTTGCTATTGGCCAGCTGGCGTTCCTGTGAAATGCTTTGGAACATACAATAATCTAAGGTGATGATTCTTGGATCGTATGTGAGAATATTTTTTTCTACTTTTTTTAGAAAATCAATATAAATTGGGATATCTATTTTCTCTAGCTCCTCATTGACATAGGAGTGTGTCGTATAGCTGCTACTTCCTTCGAAAATATCGGTTCCATCATCCTCATCCAATACCTCGGCGTTTGCCTTTGCCTGTTCAATTAAATAACTAACTGACTCCTCATCTAGTTTCTCGGTATAGGAATATCCCATCTTTCCATTGTACAAGCCACGAAACCCAAGTCCTGCCTCTTCAGAGGTTTCATAGTGATCAATTTCCCCTTCAAAAATACTACTTCTAAAAAGCTCTGCTTTCTGGTAATAAACCTCAGCCTCTGAGAAGCCAGCCTCTTTAGCCTTAGTCAAAAGCTCCTCTTGATAAGTAGCTATATTCATCATGCTTCCCCCTTTGTTCCGCCTACGGTGATTTCACTTACTCGAATCATCGGCTGTCCAACGTTCACTGGCAGACTTCCACTGATGGAGCCGCACATTCCTGCACCGTGCCCCAAGTTATTGCCTACGCGGTCAACCAGCTGCAACGTCTTAGCACCATTTCCAATTAAGGTAGCACCTCTAACAGGTCGATCAATCTTTCCATTTTTCACGATATATGCTTCCATTACAGCAAAATTGTAATCCGCAGTGGAAGGATTTACTTGACCACCGCCCATATATTTCGCATAAATTCCATACTCTGTGTCGGCGATAATATCCTCTGGTTTGGAACTACCAGGAGCAATATACGTGTTTGTCATACGGGAAGTTGGGTTGAAGCGATAAGACTGTCTACGTGAAGAGCCAGTAGGTGTTGTATTCATGCGTCTAGCATTAAATTTATCCACAAGGTAGCCTTTTAAAATACCATTTTCAATTAGTACATTTTTACGAGTTCTCTCTCCTTCATCGTCTATATTGAGGGAGCCCCATTCATTTGGTAGCGTGCCATCATCGATATAGGTGACAATTTCTGGAGCAACCTTTTCTCCGATTTTATTTGCAAAGACGGAATTATTTTTAGCGACAGAGGTTGCCTCTAATCCATGTCCACATGCTTCGTGGAAGATAACCCCTCCAAATTCATTGTCAATGATGACTGGGAACTTACCGCTTGGACATTCATCAGCACCTAACATTGTTACTGCAATTCTAGAAGCTTCTCCGGCGTAGTGGTTAAGATCAAGTGCTTCCGTGAATTCAAAGCCAGCATGAGCACCTGGGCCATAAAAACCGGTTTGCATTTCGTTCCCGTCAGATGCAGTAGATTGAATGGTAAGTCTGCTATAAACCCTCGTGTCCTCTACAAATTTCCCTTCTGAGTTGGCAATTAACACATGCTGCTCCATATCTAGATAGCCTACTCCTACCTGACGGATCAGGGAGTTATATTCTCTTGCAATAGAATCAGCTTTTCGCATCACATCTACTTTTCTAGCATGAGATACCGAGCGTGGCATTTGCCCAATCGTATGGATAGGCGTGATTAAATCTTGTTTGAGCGGGTGAATAATACCACTAGCACCGCCTTTGATTGCTTGGGCAGCTTTGAGTGTAGCCTTTATTAAACCTTCCTCTGTAAAATCATTGGTGTACGTGTAAACGCTTTGCAGTCCGGAGAAAATTCGTATGCCTATCCCGAAGTCTCTACCAGAGTTGCTTTTCTCTATTTTTCCACTTTGTAATTCCAGACGGTTGTTATATTTATCTTCTATAAACACCTCTGAAAAATCGCCGCCAGTGGACAGTGCGGCCTCTAACACATTCTCTATAATGGATTGTTTAATCATTTTCTTTCCCCCTTTAATAGAATTATAGCTCAAAAGTAGTGTGAATAAATATTATTTTTAGATAATTAAGATAATAAACAACAAGAAAACGTTTTCACAGAAAATTTTGAATTTTAACGGTAAATCATTGGATTTTTAAGAAGTAATTAGCATATAATTGTTTCTTAATATTATCTTTCAATAGGAATGGGGGATTTAATGAAAGGATTATCAAATCGAAAAGTACTTGTACTGTCTGTGGTTCCTAAGATATTTCAGCATGTATTGAATGTTTGCCTTATTCTCCTAGCAATGATCTTATCCTTCCTCTTAGTCAGAGAACTCGTTGAATGTGTCCATATTCTTTTGGATGGTAGCAGGGACTATAAGCAATTCCTTGCGAATATCCTTCTCTTCTTTTTATACTTTGAATTCATCACCATGATTGTGAAATATTTTAAAGAGGATTACCATTTCCCAATGCGCTACTTCTTGTATATCGGCATCACGGCCATGATTAGACAAATTATTGTGGAGCATGAAGAGCCGCTAGATACCCTATTAAATTCCGTTGTCATTTTAATCTTAATCGTCGGGTATTTCATCATGAATTACACACCTCTTGAAAGACCGAACAAACCAGCCCTTGGGAGGTTTGGGAAGAGGGAAGCTGGATAGATTTCGAAATAAAAAAGAGCCTAGGACAAAACTATAGAACAGCACTTGCGATTTTATATTTTTTATGAAAATCATAAGTGCTTTCTTACTTTTAAATTGTGTGGTTCTTCACTGCGTCGGATGCTTTCCGCGGAGGCCAACAGGATGTTGGTCAGGAAAACGTTGTCACACGATGTGACGCTTTTAGTTTTCCTTCCTTAACTCCCTCGGTGCTCCTGTCGCTCTGCTTTCGTCGCAAATATATTTGCTGTTCCCGCAGGAGTCACCGACGCTGTTCCGAACCATCAATGCTAACTTCTAATAAATAAATCTTGATAAGAATCTTGTATAAAGAATGTGTAACAAATCATAAAAAAATGTTTTGTACTATTCTTTTTCATTTAAGAATTCACTTCTGTCCTAGCCTCTTTAATTTTATATCTTCCGCTTAGATATTCTTCTAACAGTGACCCTATTTCTCAATAGGTAATGGCGGTTCTAGTGTGTGTTTTTTCAAAATCTGCTTTATTCGGGTCAAAGTATTTGTCGGTATAGCTAGCTGTGAAGTGTTTATTTTGCACGTATCCGGCACCCCAAGTTGGATCCATTGTAATCCAACTGCCATCTACCAATGCTTCTACCCAAGCGTGCCGCTCAGGTGCAAAGCCCTCAATTAACCTTGCTTCTATTCCACTTGCCCGTAAGAGTGCAATTGTTAGGTACGCATAGTCCTGACAAACCCCAGTTTTTAAATCTAATGTCTTCAATGCACTATCATCCCATTGGAAGTCGTTTGTATTTAATTTTTCTACATCATAGGAAACATTTTTTGCAACGTAATCATAGATAGCCTTGGCCTTGTCGAGGTCCGATTCTTTGCTTTTCGTAAGGCTATTTGATAAATCTATTATTTCTGGAGCAGTTGATTGAATCCCTCTCGAAGGTAATAAATTTCTTTTATCCACCGTGCCAACAGATTCTACTTCAAATCTAGCAACTTCATGAAATTGATAGTAATTGCTTTTTTCGTATGTGATAATCGGAACATGAATCGTTACTTGATAGGTACCCGCACCGAAGCGCAGGTGAAAGGAATCGTCAAATTTATAATCTTTAACAGGAATAACCTCTAAAGCTCTGTCCTCTCCCTTTTTCGTTTCCACATAAAGATGTGTCGTGTCTTGTGCAAATGCCGCTGAATTATCAATCGTCCCAGCTATGGAATAAGTAAATTCTGCTTCCTCTCCTCCATATAAGGGAGAAAGGAGGTTGATTCCGCGCTCTGTGTAAACAGTAGAATACTCAACAGGCTCTTTTATTTCAGGGGAAAGATTATCAATTAGTATAGTTGTGGCGGTTTGGTAATAATTTTCTTTTGTTTCATCAGGCACCATTACTTCGAGCGTATGAATTCCTTCTCCGTAATAAAGCGGGACCTCATATGAGAATTGTCCATCCTTTACTGGGATTACTGTATTCCAGCTAGCTCCTTCTTTATTTAAGCGAATCATGAGCAGGGAGACATCGGAAAAATGATCAATTTGCCCTTCTAACTGGTAAATTCCATCTCTCCTTACATACCCTTCATCTGTGGAAAAGGTTAAGCCAATCTGAAGACCGAAAGGATTGATCGCAATGTCTCTTTGGATTTCTGGGTTTACATTTTCTACTTTAAAAGAAGCGGCGTCATAGAAGTAGTTTTCTTGATCCGTACTCGGAAGCATCAATTCGATTTCGTATGTTCCTTCTCCGTTAAAAAAGTGAATAGTTTCCTGAAATTCTCCGTTCTTTATGGGAACAAAGTATTCCATTTGATTGCCCGCAGGCTCTTGTTTACTAGACTGCACGACAACCCAAATATATGGCGAAACATAATCACTGTTTACCATTGTACCGTGAAGATCGATACTCCCATTCGCCGCGAAATGTGCAAAGGCTGGCTGGTTTATTGTTAGTCCCATTTCCTCTCCGTATGAGGAGATAGCGACCGGGGTTTGCGGAATGTCACTGTTTTTCTCTTCCACTAGTGTTGCGTACCGAACCTGGTCTGTTTCCTTCGCCGTTTCAATTTTGGTCTCTGTCTTTAACGTATTGGTTGTCTGTTGATTGCATGCAACGAGAATAAATAAGGAAATCAACAGAATGACGATTTTTTTATTCACATAAACACCCCTTTAACTTTTATCATTAAAGATTTCTTATCAAATTGTTATGTAGGATTTGCAGATACATCAGCTTTCTAGTTTACGAGGATATATGGAGTAGGTTTCATGAATTTTGAAAAATTCTTCCATATGAGTTGGTGAATAAATGTTGATTTTTGGAGTTATAATAAAAAATAGTAATAAATACTCTTGAAAATTCAGATAATTTTATTGGTATATTTTTCTTTACGAAAATAGTCACAGTCTATATGATAATTTTATGTTATTGTTTAGATACGGAAATAGCAAAGCAATTGTAACTGTGGTTGGTTAGCCATTGCGATCATTTCCGAAAAGAGCATCTACCGTATGGTAGGTGCTTTTTTAATTTGAAAGTATGTTTGTAAAAGTCATGAGCCGAGCGTTCATGGCTTTTTTGTTTTCTGTTTCGCCCCTATTCTCAAAAACGTTTTTAATTGTCGAAAGATTTAAAAATAAATATTATTAAAATATTCGTTTTGATATACTGAAAAATAGAGGAGGGGTTGTTGGTGAAAGTCTATATGGAGGAATTTGGTGATGAATCTAACCCTACTATCGTTTGTTTTCATGGACTAGGTGGTAGTGGTCGTTATACATATTCGGAAATCACATGATGCTTGAGCAAGATTTTCACTTGCTTGTTTTTGATAGTCCTGGGCATGGTCAGACGCCTGCATTCAAGGAAGAATCAGACTATTTGTTCTCTCGTTTGTCTAGTTGGTATCAGACGATTCTAAAAGATGTGAAGGGTTCATTTTATCTGCTTGGCCACTCTTGGGGTGCGGATCTGGCGCTTCATTACGCAAAGGACTTTCCTGAGAAGGTCTTGGGGGTAATTTATGTGCTTTTACATTTCCTTCGTTTCAGTCAGATTTGACGTTGGAGCGGGCGTTATCCATGTGGGATCGGTATATAGATGAAACAGCTTCGACTAGCTGGGGGCAAGTGCTAGAGGAGTACAAGGGATATACCCATAAATGGGATGCTTCGAAAGAGGGATATGTTCGGCAGATATACCGGGAGGAAGATGGGGTATATCGCCTGGTAGCTACGAAGCATACCGCTTTAGCGATCGTGAAGGCATTTTTTCAAGAGCCTTTTACAGAGGTTTATCCTTTCGTAGAGGTTCCGGTTCTTTTAGTTTCTGCATCGTTACCGGCAGAAATGGAGGATGCGCGGAGAAAAGCAACCCGTTTTATAAAGAGTGTTGCGGACGTTGATATTGTTCGGATCGAATGGGCGGGACATATGCTGACATGGGATGAGCCGGAGAAAATATCTGAGGTAGTTGGTGGTTGGATTAATGCTGTTATACATAAGAAAAGGAGATCTAAATGAAGGAAATTAAATTTGGGCTCATTGGAACAGGGGTTGTCGGGGAGAGGATTATTAATCAAATCCTAAAGAACTCGGAAGCGGAGATAACGGCCGTTTATGATGAGAATAAAAGCAGATTAAAAGAAATCTCCACAAAGTATGGCTTGGAGATGGCAGGAACAGTCGAGGAGCTGTTGGACGCCAAACCAGACTGGGTTTATATCGGTACTCCGCCTGTTAGTCATGCTCCTTTGGCAGAAATGATTGCCGAGAGAGGAATTCGTATACTTTCAGAAAAGCCTTTGGCGCATGATTATTCATCAGGGGAACGGATGGTAAGGGTATCTAAGGAAGCAGGTGTGCAAACTGCCATGCATTTTCCTTTGATGTATAGTCCGGTTGTCCATGAATTGAAACGAGCGGTTGAACAAAAGGAGCTTGGAAACATCGTTCGGGTAGAGCTGCATACATACTTTCCGCATTGGCCTAGAAAGTGGCAACGAAATCCTTGGATAGGCTCTCGGGAGCAGGGGGGCTTCATACGAGAGGTTTTCCCACATTATTTGCAGCTAGCGTATCATTTGTTCGGGGAACTGGACATTGTTTCTCATTCTACTGAGTATCCGATGGATGAATCGCTCTGTGAAACAGGTGTGATGGCGATTGGGAGGACTAGTAGCGGTATTCCGCTATTCTTGAATGGCTTGTCGGGTATTGGGCAAGAAGAGAAGCTGGAGTTTAGGGTGCTTGGAACGGAAAAAGCGATGGTCTTGCGGAACTGGTCTGAGCTCTGGGTTAGTGAAATGGACATGGAGGAGAAGAGGCTAGAGGTTAGTGGTGACGTGACGAGCCTCATACAAGCTTGTTGTGACACGGTTAGGGGAAGAAAGGCGTTAGCTGTTAGCTTTGAAGAAGGTTTGCTTGTCCAAGGGTGGATTGACGGGCTGTTGAAATAAATAGTAGGAAAACTGAGTCGAAGGAAGGGGTTTATCCCTTTTCATCGGCTTTTTGTATGTCAAAATAGCTAGGGATAATAAAGTTCGTGTAATGTATCCTGACACAATAGGAGAAAAATTCAGAAAATACTGTTGACTTATTTTTAATGGTGTGTAAAATAAAAATATAACTTATGTTACATTTCCTAACATCATTGAGAGATGAAACATAACATACAAGAAAAAGGGAGGAATACAGGATGGATGTAAATTATTTAATGGACAGTATGTGGACCATGGTTGCTGCAATTTTAGTTATTTTTATGATTGGTGGATTTATACTTTTAGAAGCTGGTTCAACAAGAATGAAAAATGCTGGCCATGTTGCTGGTAAGACAATTTTCACCTTTGGCTTGGCTGCTTTAGTTTTTTGGGCAGTGGGCTATGCCTTTATCTTCGGAGGTAATGCAAACTTTTTTGTAGGAATGACTGATTTCTTTTATTCCGGAGCGATTGCTGATGGAGACTCCTTGGCAACTCCTGTATTCTTTGTTTTCCAATTAGCATTCGCTGGTATTGCGATTACCATTGCATTAGGAGGATTTGCTGAACGTGCAAAGCTATCCGCTTATGTAGTATTTACGGTTTTATTTGGAATTGCTGTGTATCCGGTTATCGCACACTGGGTTTGGGGCGGCGGCTGGTTAAGTGAACACGGCAAGCAGGACTTTGCTGGTTCTACGGTAGTGCATTTAACTGGAGCGATGGCAGCATTAGCGGCAACATTAATCTTAAAGCCTCGTATCGGGAAATATAATAAAGACGGCTCTGCTAATAATCTCGCTGGTCATAACCAAGTGTACACTGCTTTAGGAGTTTTGATCCTATGGGTTGGTTGGTTCGGATTTAACGCAGGTAGTACTATTTCTGTAGAAGGTGCGTTCTTTGGTTTCGTTGCATTAAACACAATGCTGGCTGCTGGAGCAGGAGCGGTTGCTGCAACATTTATCTCGTGGGTTGCATTAGGGAAATCCGATATCCCAACGATCTTAAACGGAGCGTTAGCAGGGCTTGTTGCAATTACGGCATCCTGTGCTTTCGTTGAAACGTGGGCTTCTGTAGTAATCGGCTTAGTTGCCGGCGTACTAGTATTCTATAGTGCTAGATTCTTCGAGAAAAGAAAAATTGATGACCCTATCTTTGCTTTATCCGTTCACGGTGCTGCCGGGGTTTGGGGAACTTTATCAACTGGATTCTTTGCGACACCAGAATTAGCAACGACGGGAAAAGCAGGTTTACTATATGGTGGTGGATTTGATCAGCTGCTAGTACAGTTAATGGGTGTTGTAGCTTGTGGAGCTTTCGCGTTTGCTGTATCCTATGTTATCCTTTTTATAATGAAAAAAGTAATGGGCGGTATCCGAGTTTCAGAGGAAGAAGAAATCATGGGTCTAGATATGAGCGAGCATGGTGGATACGGATATCCAGAACAAATGATTTTAGAGGAAGCTCCTTCAAAATCATAATACTACAGAAAAAGCCTCTTCTTGTAAGAGGCTTTTTGTATAAAGGGAGGATCATGTGAAATCGTACGGGGAAATAAAAGAGTGGAAGGAAAGAAATATTTACGACAAGCGAGACGTCATCTCTCTGAATCGATTTCATGATGAAGTGATGGGAGAGGTGATGAAGCTTGCTCAGGAGAAGGTGGGGGAGCCGCCATGCTCCTATGTTTGGTTCATCACAGGAAGTGGCGGAAGATTCGAGCAGGGCTTTATTAGTGATCAAGACCATGGGATGGTTTATGAAAACGAGGATGAACAAACACGGGAATATTTTCGGCGTCTTGGAGAAGAGGTTTCTTTTGGTCTAGACCAGCTTGGCTATCCGTACTGCACTGGAAAAGTGATGAGCTCCAATCCATTATGGTGCAAGTCGCAGTCTGAATGGAAGGAGCAGCTGAGATTTTGGATGGAGGATGGCAGTTTTGAATCCATTCGCTACCTGCAAATCTTTCTAGATGCAAGAGCACTTTGCGGGTCAGCTGGCTTTATTCACAACTTAAAAACGTTCCTATTTTATTATCAAAAAGAGCATCTATACTTGCTTAAAAGGTTCGTAGACAATGTGATGCATGTGAAGAGTGGTATCGGGCCGCTTGGACAAATTCTAGTAGAGCAGTATGGGGAGCACCAAGGCTGTGTGAACTTGAAGTATGCAGCGTTTCTTCCTTATGTAAACGCGGTGCGGCTCCTAAGCTTGAAGGAGGGTGTGTATGAAACCTCTACGCTCTCTAGGATAAATAAATGTATGTCCATTGGAGGATATGAACGGCTGCTTCAAAATGCAGAGAAAAATTTCAGTGATATGCTAGCTTTTCGGATGTCTCTTTTTCGGGGAGGCTCATATGAGGACACCCATTATGTAAACGTAGAAAAGCTGACACGAGATGAGAAGAAGGTTATGAAGCGCATTTTGAGGGATGGGAAGAAATTACACGATGAAGTAATTGCTATGTTGAAAAAGGGTGTTGCAGATGGGGTTTGAATCATTTTTCCATATACTAAGAAGTGTTCAGAGAAGGAAGACTGGCGCAGGAATCGGAGGTATCCAAAATGCACAACAAATTGCTTTCCTGCGGAATCTTCAAAAGGAAATTCATCAAGAGGACGCTCTCACCGTTCCGCTTAAGCGGTTGAAGGTGGTAGTCTTTGATATCGAAACAACTGGCTTCCATCCTGAAAAAGGCGATGGGATTCTTTCTCTTGGAGCAATCAAGATGCAAGGCTCTGAGGTATTGGAAGAAACCTTCTATTCCCTTGCCCGCTATGATGAACAGGTGCCTGTGGAAATTGAGCGGTTAACCGGAATCACTACAGAGATGGTTGCAAGTGCTCCCTTGTTTTCGGACGTCTTCATCAAGTTCATGGAATTTAAAGAGGATGCAACCCTAGTAGCCCATCATGCTATACATGAAAGAGCCTTTATGCAGCACGCAAGCATGACAATGTTTAAAACCCCCTTCAAGCATAGGATTGTGGATACTGCCTTTTTATTCAAAACGGTGGAACCGAATTTGTCGCTCACTACGTTAGATGAGTGGTGCTTACATAATCAAATGCCGATAGTCGAGCGCCACCATGCCTTAGGAGATGCCAAAATGACTGCAAAGCTGTGGGGAATGTACGTAGAGAGAGCGAGAGAGCTAGGCTGTGAAACGTTACGGGATGTATACGAGCGATATGCGAGGCTGTAGGAGGAGCTAATGGTGAGCTCTTCTTTTTTTGTGTGAATTGTGCAGTGTCCTTTTAATAGGTAGGGGACTTGGGAATGGATTGTAGCAAAACTGAGGTTGATTGTAGCAGAAATAGAGGTCATTGTAGCAAAAATAGCGATGATTGTAGCAAAAATAGCGATGATTGTAGCAAAAATAGTTCTAAAAAGCATCCTGAGAATTGATTGTAGCAAAAATGAGGTTGATTGTAGCAAAAATGGAGCTCATTGTAGCAAAAACAGCGATGATTGTAGCAAAAATAGTTCTAAAAAGCAACCGCAAGGCGGTTGCTTGAAAGTAAAAGCAATATTACTAATTTCTCTTTTGTATTATATAAAATAATTGAGTAATGATGATGCATACCCCGGTGAATATTACAAAAGCAAATCCTACCATCCATTTTTGATAGATTTCTAGGCTATTAAAGAACAAGAAGGGGATGGAAACCAATATGGCTCCCGAGAATAACAATAAAAGAAAAATGCTAAGGTATTTCTCCACGTCATTCTTCCTCTAATAAGTTACGTTTTGCAAGGACAAGTCCATCTTCGTCCACGTAAACATAATTACCTGGTGTCCAATTTACTCCCGAGAAATATAAGGGGATATCTCGCTCTCCGACTCTCTTTTTCTTGCTTTTTAATGGATTGCTACCCAATGCTAGAATTCCGATATCTAGCTTCGCTAAATCAACTGTATCTCGAACACAGCCATTAACTATAATGCCTGCAAGATTTCGGCTCGCTCCTATCTCGCCGAGTCGATCTCCAAGTAAGGCGCATTTCTGTGATTCTCCACCATCCACCACTAACACATTTCCAGCAGGGATTGAGCTAAGCGCTTCTTCTACTAAAACATTATCCTCAAACACCTTCACCGTGCTGATTGGTCCAAAAAAGCTTTGTTTCTTACCAAAAGAACGAAACTCGGAGCCGATCACCTGGATCTCACTTGAGTAGGTATCGCATAAATCAGTCGTCTTAAACGTCATGTTCTTCGCCTCCTGAATAGTTATACAACCATCTTATCAAATTATTCAGTTAATTTTAAGTGAAGAAGACTTACTCTTTGTTTTTTGTCTCATTAAGTTTGAGTAAAAATCTTACTGCCTGTTCTTGGTCGAAGCTGTTAATAAAAGCTGTGAACTCGTCCTTCGTAAAAGATTCATGTATTTGATTTGTCCCTATACTACTGCTATGAAGGAAGATAAAACGAGGTTCATCTTCGACTGTAAGGGATGAAAGGGCTAAGTTGTAAAGAGCGCCGTCTGCCTGCAGCTCCCAAGTTCCTATTTTTTCTGCAACCTCCGCAATTTCAATTTTTCCTTTTAAAAAGATAGTTAAATTATACTCACGTGTATCCTTCTGTAAGGATAGATTCATAGAAGCAAATTCATAGTCATCTGTTTTTAATTTACCTACCACTCCTTCTTCGGTAATCGTGCTTAATGAATTATAAAGCTCGTAATCTGACGGAGAAGCATAAACCTCCATATTTGTAAGTTGATAGTCTGCATTAGTGAAGACTTTTTGCATCTCCATAAACTCCTCTTCGGTAGCAGCTCTCTCTAACATAAATATCATGTGACCTTCCGCTTTCATATACTCTCCAAAGTTCATATTTTTCTTATATTTACTCTCATCGAAATCATCATTTAAATTGTTGTCTGTCACAGGCATTTCAAAGATTGTATCGTGATGCTTATTCACAAACGCTTGAACTAGCTCGATGGCTTGCTTCAATGGCTTACTATCTGTGTTTTCTGGAGTATCTTTTGGAGTGTGAATATGCTCGAATTTTTCTTGAGATATATTTATTGCTTGATAGCCAGATAATAAAAAGGATTTGTGATCGCTATTAAGTCCTGAATATTCTTCTATTGCACTGAGAGTACTAATTTTTTGGCTTTCGGCTATCTTGGATAGCAATTCATTTAGATTACCGCTACCTGATGTCTCTCCGACAAGGGATATTGAGCCTCCATCCTTCGCACCGATGCAGTCCAAATTAATGTTTGCAATCGTGTCATATTCATTTTGGAGATATTCAACAAAGCGCTGACTTCCAATTAGACCATTTTCCTCTGCATTGAATCCCACGAAGAGAATGTCAGAAGCATATGTTGTATTTTTTGAATCCTCTTTTAGAAGTTCTGCAAGATTGATCATCCCCGTTAAACCAGTGGCGTTATCTAAGCTGCCAGGGAACAGTGTTTTTCCTGACATCCCAACATGGTCAAAGTGAGCAGAAATGACAATAGCCTGCTTATTTCCGCTACCTTTAATTTTTCCGGCAACATTATATTCGGTCATAGGATTGAACATTTCGTTATACCAAGCCAGATGTACTTTTTCGATAGCCTCTTTATTCTCGGTTAGGTAGTCATACACTGGTTCTGTTATCTCAAACGTAGTTGCGTCTGGACTTGAAAAATGATTGACCGTTTTAAATATATTGTCAGTCTTAATAAGCTGTGCTCTGACATCTTCTATTATTGTTTCCTCCGTGACAATGATGCTGCCCTTACTTATTTCCTGGGTAATATCTTGTCCTTTTTCATAAAAATGGAGAGGAAGCTCTATATCGATTTCTTGTGAAACTCTATTGGACCATTCCGTTCCGTATTCAAATTCCTTTGTCTCTCCGTTTTTAAGGTGCACGATTAAATCTGCTTTCTTCACTCCTTTATAAAAGAAGTCAAATGGCACGAGGTAATCATTTTCCTGTAATGGCTCCAAGCCAATTTCTTTAAACTTCCTTGCTATTTCCTCTCTTGCTTCCTTATTTCCTGGTGTGCCGGCTTCTCTCCCTTGAAATTTTTCAGAAGACCAGTAGGCGATTTCTGTATCTAATTTCTCTAATGAAAATTCTAGATGCTTATCATTGCAAGCCGTGATGAGTAAACTTACAGCAATTAATAAACAAACCCTGAACAGTATTTTCATTGTTTCACCCCCTACGATCTATTTTACTGTATAAAATGAAATAATTGGAAAAAACTTCAGGATTATTTTGTCCGACGATTGGCTCGGTAAAAGTTATAGCCTAGTACGATTACTAGCACCCCACCGCCAACTTTTAATATTAGGTTGGAGATATAGCTACTATCATTTCCTTCATATTTCCCATTAAATACGGCTTTTCGATATATTCCCTTTTTAGTTTCTACTGCAATTGCTTCCTTTGTGCTGACTCCTGGGATGGAGAAATATTTAGTTCCTCTCTCATAAGCATTCGAGAAGTTCCCTCCGGATGAGTAATAATCCGAATATACAGTTACCCTGCCTATTCTTTTTTCTACCTCTGTTATCTCCTCATCCTCCACAACATACATGTTTCCTTTCCAAACAACAAAGGGGTAGGCCCAATCTGTTGCATAGGTTTTAATGGGGAAAATAAAACAAAAGCAGCAAAGTAGAAGTAGGGGAAGAGGGTATCGCATATAATTTCCTCCTAGTTTATTTTATAAGACTGAGTGGAGTGGGAAAAAGTTACAAATATGCGAGTGCCTTTTTGCGAGAGTAAATTCAGGCCAAGCGAGAGTAAATGGCGCCCAACCGAGAGAAAGCCTATTTGATAGAAAGTGAGCTATCTTCTTCTAAGAGTAAATTTGGTCTATCCGAGAATAAAATCCCATCAAACGAGAGTAAATCGAGCCCAACCGAGAGAAAGCCAAAAAATAGTAGGAGCCACTAGTGGTAACCCCACTCAACCAAAAAATGCAGTCTCCCAAAGGAGACTGCATCACCAATTATTTCTTCATTTTTCGAATTAATTCTTCGTCAGGTGTGACAAAGATGGTGTTTTGGTCAAAGTAGATAACGAAGCCGGGCTTCGAACCATTTGGCTTTTTCACTTGCTTGATGACCGTATAGTCTACTGGCACGGAGGAGGATCCTCTTGCTTTACTAAAGTATGCTGCTAGGTTAGCGGCTTCCAGAAGGGCTGTTTCCGAAGGGTTGTCTGAATGAATCACGACATGAGACCCAGGGATGTCCTTCGTGTGCAGCCAGGTGTCTGTTTTTTTCGCAAGCTTAAAGGTTACATAATCATTTTGCTTGTTGTTTTTCCCTACAGAGATCTCTGTGCCATCTGATGCAATGTACTTTTCGGGCATCGGTTTTACGGGTTTTTTCTTTTTCTTGGAGGCGCGAGATTTTAAGAGGCCTTGTTCCATTAGCTCCTCACGTATTTCCTCTATATCTGTTGGGGAGGCTTGCATTACCTGCTGATGCAACAGCTCAAAATAATTAATATCCTCTTTTGTAATGTTCATTTGCTGCTCTATTTTAAGCAAGGCAGTTTTTGCCTTTGTATACCGGTTGTAATAGCTCTGTGCATTTTGTGTGGCAGTTTTTCGATTGTCTAGAGGTATTTTCACTGTTTTCTGGTCTTCATCATAGTAGTTAACAAGCTCAACTTCGCTTAAGCCTTTTTCGATTGCATAGGCATTTGCCATCAGCAGCTCGCCGTATAACTGGAAAGTATCTAGCTTTTCGGCTTGCTCTAAATCCTTTTGCAGCTTTTTCATTTTCAGCTTAAGCTTGTTTAATTCGTTCTGTAGCCAACGCTCTAAGTCGCCAGCTTGCTGCTTCACGCGGTCACGCTCAGCCTTTGCAAAGTACACACGGTCAAGCAAGCTACCTAAAGATGGCTCATTAAATTTTTCACCTTCTAAATGGGTAAGCTCATTCGGTGAATAAAATTGCTTTCCGTTCCATTCTACTAGCTGCTTAGCGGTGCCACCAGTCTGGAACTCTTTCATATAAGCTTGATAGATTTCCATTCGAGCGGATCCGGTAGAGAAACGATGTAGCAGCTCCTTCGCATGAAGAGGAGAGAAGCCGGCGATTTTTTCCACAATCTCCTTAGGTTCTTCCACACTTTCCAGTACGTCCTTCAGACTATCCGAAAACTCCAGCGGATGGAGCTTATCCTGGGCAGGTGGAGCAATGTATTGCTGACCTGGCATGATAGTTCGGTAGCTGTTCATGGAAGGAGGCAGGTGCTTAATGCTTTCTAGAATTAAGTTTCTACTTGGATCAACTAGTATTAGGTTACTATGTCGTCCCATGATTTCCATATGAATCTCGCGAGTGATATCATCACCGATTTCATTCTTGCTCAGAACTTCTAAAATAATAATTCTGTCAGCCTCGTGCTGTCTCACAGCGGTTATAATACCACCCTCTAAATGTTTGCGCAGCATCATGCAGAACATTGGGGGAGACGCTGGGTTATCAATCGATTCTTCTGTTAGTTGCATTCTAGAATAGGAAGGGTGAACCGAAAACAAGAGCTTATAATTCTGTCCTTGCGCTCGTATTTGCATAAGTATCTCTTGTGCATTTGGCTGATGTATCTTCGAAATTCGCCCAGTCACAATTCTTTGTAATTCAGTTGTCATTGATATAGTAAATAATCCATCAAAAGCCATGATTAATCCTCTTTCAAAACGTATTTAGTAGTCCTTTATCCAAGCATAAGAATAGAAACATCCTATGCGACTAATTATAATTAAAGTAGTAGGTTTTCCCTTAAAATGAAGGGGAAGCTGTCTATTATAAACATAAATAAGTTGTCTCAATTATTGAAGAAACGACCCTGCTTAGCTTTTAACATTAAAGTGTTTCCATAAATCATACAACTATCTTGATTAGTAAAGCAGCGACAGGCGGCGACTCCAGTGGTATGAGTGAAACAGATGAGACAGCACAACGGCACGCGCTAGCGTTCGGTGCTGGCATCTCTTAGGATGGAAAACTAAGAACGTCACATCGTGTGACAACGTTTTCCTGACCAACATCCTGTCGGCCTCACGGAAAGCGTCCGCCTAAAGCGCTCACACTAAAAAAAGTTCATTTGTTAGAATGAAACATATATTAAGTAGTTCAGCTCAGCTTTCAAAATTAAAAAGGTTCCTAAAAATATATTTTCTATCCACCATGTCGCTTTTCTTTTTATCTTATCATTTTAAACAGGAAATGTGTTATAATCACTAAAGTATGTATTCAAAATAGCAGACGGAGATAAGATGTAGTTGAAGGAGAAGTTATGCGGAGAGAAAAAGGTATATTAATCGTTTTATCTGGTCCATCAGGAGTTGGGAAAGGAACAGTACGAAAAGAACTGTTTTCAGAGCCTGAAACAAATTATGAATATTCCATTTCCATGACGACAAGACTTCCTAGAGAGGGAGAAATTGACGGAGTAGATTACTTCTTTAAAAAGAAAGAAGAATTTGAAGAGCTAATCGAACAAGGAAAGCTTCTAGAATACGCTTCCTATGTAGGCAATTATTATGGAACGCCGATTGACTATGTCAATGAAACGCTAGAGTCAGGACGAGATGTGTTCTTGGAAATCGAAGTACAGGGAGCGGCGCTTGTTCGAGAAAAAGCACCAGACGCTCTTTTTATTTTCCTTGCACCTCCAAGCCTAAGTGAACTAGAGCAGAGGCTAATTGGTAGAGGTACGGAAACGGAAGATGTGATTAACTCGCGAATCCAAGCAGCTAGACAAGAATTAGAAATGATGCACTTATACGATTATGTAGTGGAAAACGATGAGGTTTCCAAGGCATGCTCGAAAATAAATGCGATTGTCGCTGCGGAGCATTGTCGCAGAGAGCGAGTAGAAAAAAGATATTTAGCCATGTTGGAGGGAGAAGTATAAATGTTATATCCATCAGTAGATTCTTTAAAAAATAAGATTGATTCCAAGTATTCTTTAGTAAGTGTTGCTTCCAAAAGAGCAAGACAGCTACAAGAACAAGGTGGCGAGCGCTTGCACAAATACGTTTCAGCTAAACAGGTTGGAAAAGCGTTGGAGGAAGTAGCCGCAGGAGAACTGACAATCGTAACTGCAGACGAAAAAGCGGTATACGAAGACGAAGTATAATAAGGGCACAGCAGACACCTCCCAAGGAATGATTCGTTCTTTGGGAGGTTATTGTTTAGAGAGGGGATTAGAGATGTTGGCATCCAAAAATATATTGGTTTGTGTTACAGGTGGGATTGCCGTATATAAGGCAGTCGCGCTTGTTAGTAAATTAACGCAGGCTGGGGCAAACGTGAAAGTAATCATGACGGAATCGGCAAAGCAATTTGTACAGCCTCTTACGTTTCAAGCGATGTCTCGCAATGATGTCTATTTTGATACATTCGATGAAAAGGACTCCAGTGTAATCGCCCATATAGATTTAGCGGATTGGGCCGACTTAGTCATTGTGGCACCAGCGACAGCGAATGTGATTGGAAAGCTTGCGAATGGCATTGCAGATAATATGGTGACTACCACACTTCTTGCGACTACTGCTGATGTTTGGATTGCACCTGCAATGAACGTGCATATGTATGACCATCCAGCTGTCATTCGAAATATACAACAGCTTTCAAAGGACGGCTATTCCTTTATTGAGCCCTCTGAAGGCTTTTTGGCATGTGGCTATGTTGGGAAAGGAAGATTAGAGGAGCCAGAAAATATCGTGAAGCTGGTAGAAGCATATTTTCAACCAAAGGAGCTTCCGTTAAAGGGGAAAAAGGTTGTCGTAACTGCCGGTCCAACAAGAGAGAGAATTGACCCGGTACGTTACTTGACCAATTTCTCCAGCGGGAAAATGGGCTACGCAATGGCCGAGGCCGCTGCAGCTTTAGGAGCGGAGACTGTTTTGATTTCTGGACCAGTAAATATACAACCCCCAGCAAATGTACAAGTTATCTCTATTGAAAGTGCAGAGGAAATGCTTCAAGCGGTCCTTTCTCACTATGATACTGCCTCCATCGTCGTGAAAACGGCTGCAGTTGCAGACTATCGTCCAAAGGAAGTCCATTCGCAAAAGATGAAGAAAAAGGATGGAGATGCTTCTATTATTTTAGAGCGGACAAGCGATATTCTTTCCGAGCTTGGTAAAAGAAAGAAGCATCAGCTGCTAATTGGCTTTGCTGCAGAAACGAATGATGTCGTGCATTATGCAAAGGGTAAGCTAGAAAAGAAAAATGCAGATTATATTGTTGCGAACGATGTGACGGAGGAAGGCTCCGGCTTTGGTACGGAAACAAATTCGGTCACATTAGTTGGCAAGGGCAATGTGAAGATTCATTTTCCGCACGCCTCGAAAAAGGAGCTTGCGCTTCAGCTGTTTGAAACCATTCTGCAATTAGAGAAAGATGATCGTCCATGATTGTAGGGGTAATTGTAGACGTTGCTGCATATCCTATTGACCGCCCCTTCGATTATTATGTTCCTGCACACTTGGAAGACCTTGTGGAAAAAGGAAGCCGAGTGCATGTGCCATTCGGAAATCGCAGAGTGCAAGGTTTTATTACCGAAGTTAAACGCAATACCGACATAGATCAATCGAAGCTCAAGGAAGTTCAATCAATTATCGACGTAGAACCTGTCATTACGGACGAGCTTTTAGCTTTATCGAAATGGATGACGAAAAAGACACTTTGCTATGAAATAGATGCTTTACAGGTAATGCTTCCTGCTGCTTTAAGGGCATCCTATAAGAAATTTATCAAAATGGTCGAGCCTGACAAAGTCGATCAAGAGCTACTGGAGCTGTTTGGAAAACGAGAGAAGCTTCCATATGAAGCATTTGAAAAAGCTGGCTTGCTGCCTCAGATGAAAAAGCATTTAACCGATGGCTCCTTGGAGCTAGAAAATGTGATTAAGCAGCAAGCGAAGGCAAAAACTGTGACCACCTACCATTTAGTAGACAACGAAGCGTTTGTTAAAGAACAGCTAGATAGCCTGACAAAGCAGGCAAAAAAGCAACGAGAGCTAATAGAATGGTTATTGGCGCAAGAGCAGGATAAGTCCTTTACCATGCAGGAAATGGTGGAGGCTACGCTTGTAAGCAATGCAACGGTCAAATCGTTAATTGAAAAGGGTATTTTAATAAAAGCGAAGGAAGAGGTTTACCGTGAGATTGCTTCGCTTGATTACCAGGACCAAGATAAACGAGTGGAGCTGAATGAAGAGCAGGCTATTGCGTTGTCCCACATAACGCAAGCACAAGAACAGCATCAGCCGACTACTTTTTTGCTGCACGGAATAACGGGCAGTGGGAAAACAGAGATTTATTTACATGCCATCGAGAGAGCTATCTCCGAAGGTAAGCAAGCTATTATGCTCGTACCGGAAATATCGCTCACTCCTCAAATGACTCGTCGCTTTAAGCTTCGTTTTGGAGACCAGGTTGCTGTAATGCATAGTGGTTTATCCATCGGGGAAAAGTTTGATGAGTGGCGAAAAATTCGGAGAGGCGAGGTGAAGGTAGTGGTAGGCGCACGCTCCGCTATCTTTGCTCCTTTCACCAATTTAGGTGTCATTATTCTCGATGAAGAGCATGAATCCTCCTACAAGCAAGAGGATACTCCACGCTATCATGCGAGAGATGTGGCCATTTGGCGAGGAGAGTATCATCATTGTCCCGTTATATTAGGGAGCGCAACTCCTTCCCTTGAGTCATTCGCAAGAGCCTCTAAGGGAGTCTATACACTTCTATCTCTTCACAAGCGCGCAAAGGATCAAGCGCTACCTACCGTGAATGTCGTGGACATGCGCGCCGAGCTAAAAGGCGGTAACCGTTCTATGTTCAGTGTGCCCCTTGCAGATGCAATACGTGACAAATTAGAGAAGAAAGAGCAAATCGTTCTTTTCTTAAATAAAAGAGGATTCTCCTCTTTTGTCCTATGTCGAGATTGCGGTACTGTGGTGGAATGCAATAATTGTGATATCTCGCTCACCTATCATAGAGAAGGAGAGCATCTGAAATGTCACTATTGTGGGCACGAGGAGCCGGTTCCTCATCAATGTCCAGAGTGTGGAAGTGAACATATACGCTTCTTTGGCACCGGGACTCAAAAGGTAGAAGAGGAAATCACCAAATTATTTCCGCAGGCAAGAGTTCTTCGAATGGATGTAGATACAACTAGAACGAAAGGATCGCATGAGCGCATATTAAAGGAATTCGGAGACGGTGGAGCAGACATTCTCCTAGGGACTCAGATGATTGCAAAGGGTCTGGACTTCCCTAACATCACCTTGGTTGGCGTATTAAACGCAGATACGACGCTTCATTTAGCTGATTTCCGAGCGTCTGAAAAAACCTTTCAGCTAATGACACAGGTAAGTGGTCGAGCGGGCAGACATCAGAAAGAGGGAGTCGTATTTATTCAAACTTATACCCCGGAGCATTATGCCATCGAATTTTCGAAGAACCAGCTTTACGAGCCATTTTATAAAAATGAAATGATGATGCGTAAGCAATATGAATATCCGCCATTTTATTATGTGACGTTGGTACAAGTAACGCATGAGAATGTATTGGCAGCAGCTGAGCATGCCAAGCTTGCTACTGATTGGCTAAAAGAAAACCTGTCGCCAGGGACTATCGTGATTGGTCCAACAGCAAGTGCGATTAGCCGGATACAGAATAGATATCGCTATCAATGTTTGATAAAATACAAAAAAGAACCATTATTAATAGAAAAATTACAGCAATTAATTAAGATATACCGTACGGAATGGATGAAAAAAGGGATTACCCTATCCGTTGATTTGGATCCATCCACTATTTTATAAGCTGTTGGAAAAGAGGAATGTAACACATGGCAATACGACCAATTATCACCCATCCAAATGACTTATTAACACAGAAATGTAGAGAGGTTACAGCGTTTGATGAAAGCCTTGCTAACCTTTTAGACGATATGTACGATACGATGGTCGCTTCCGATGGGATTGGAATCGCTGCTCCACAAGTAGGCGAAACAATTCAAGTCGCAATCGTTGACCTCGGGGAAGGGCAAGAGGTCATTGAAATGATCAACCCGGTAGTAGTAGCGGTTGGAGGATCTGAAATTGAGGTAGAAGGCTGTCTTAGCTTCCCAGATATTTATGGCGAGGTTGAAAGACCGTTCTATGTCAAGATTGAGGCACAAGACAGAGACGGCTCTTTATATGAGCTAGAGGCTGAGGATTACGAAGCAAGAGCGATTCTACACGAAATAGATCATTTGCACGGTGTTTTATTTACATCAAAGGTCATTCGATATGTGGATTTAGAAGAGTTAGAGGTTGAGGGAGAGGAGGAAGAGCTATGACATCGATTGTATTTATGGGAACGCCTGCATTCTCCGCTCCTATTTTAAGGATGCTGGTTGAAGAGGGCTATGATGTGCTAGCAGTAGTCACGCAGCCGGATCGTCCAGTTGGTAGGAAGAAGGTGCTGACTCCTCCACCAGTGAAGGAAGAGGCAGTAAAGCTTGGTTTACCAGTGCTTCAGCCAGAAAAGCTAAAGGGCTCTGAAGAATTACAGCAGGTGCTAGATTTACAGCCGGATTTAATCGTAACCGCTGCTTTCGGGCAGATTCTTCCAAAGGTGATTCTGGATGCACCGCGACTGGGCTGCATTAATGTACACGCATCTCTTTTGCCAGCATACAGAGGTGGCGCGCCGATTCACCAAGCGATTATGGATGGGCAAGATAAAACAGGCGTTACTATCATGTATATGGAAGAAAAGCTGGATGCAGGAGATATTATCTCTCAGCGAGAAATTCCAATCGGTCATCACGATGACACAGGCCTCCTTTTTGAAAAGCTGAGTGAGGTTGGGAAAGAGCTTTTAAAAGACACATTGCCTTCTATCGTAAATGGAACGAATGAGCGAATAAAACAAGATGAATCGAAGGTTACCTTCGCTAGAAACATCTCCAGAGAGCAGGAAAGAATCGATTGGCATAAGTCTGCTTTAGAAATTCATAACCAAATCCGTGGTCTTCATCCGTGGCCTGTTGCATATACAACATTAGATGGACAAACAGTGAAGATTTGGAGAGCGGATGTAGAGAAGATGCAAGCTTCTCAAGAGCCGGGTGCGGTTGTGAAAATTGAAAAGGATTATTTTGTCGTGCAAGCAGGAACGAATGAAGCAGTTCGGGTTTTAGAACTGCAACCTGCAGGGAAAAAGAAAATGACCTCTACCGACTATTTACGTGGTGTCGGAGGGAAATTGCAATTAGGAGATAAATTTGAATGACAAAAAAATCAGAGAAAATTTGGAATGGGAACGTCCGCGACGCAGCATTGTCCATCCTCATGGCTGTTGAGAAGCAGCAGGCATACAGCAACCTTTTACTTCATCAAACCATCGAAAAGTATCAAATCGATCCAAAGGACCGCGCGCTTCTGACAGAGCTAACGTACGGGACAATTCAGCATAAGATGACGCTAGATTATTATTTGGAGCCATTTATAAAGGGAAAATTAGACGACTGGGTTAGACAGCTTTTACGTCTTTCTTTATATCAAATCCACTATCTATCTAGGATTCCAGATCATGCAGCTGTAAACGAGGCTGTAGAGATTTCGAAAAGACGCGGTCACAAAGGGATTGCTTCTATGGTCAATGGAATTCTTCGCTCTATATTAAGAGAAGGAGTACGTTCGACAGAAGAAATCACGGATAAGGTGGAGCGATTATCTATTGAGACAAGTCATCCGCTTTGGATGGTCAATAGATTTATCTCTGAATATGGCTTTGAAGAATCGGAGAAAATGCTGAAGGAAAATAATGAGCCACCTGTGACGACCTTGCGTGTAAATCTGTTCAAGCGCACTGTCGACCAAGTACTTCATTTATTGACCCAAGAAGGATATGTGGTGGCAAGGAGCGAACATATACCTGAGTGTATTTATTTATTCAACGGACAAGCAGCAAAAACGACTGCCTTCCAAAAGGGCTTTGTCACCATTCAAGACGAAAGCTCGATGATTCCTGCCTATGCACTGCAGGCGGAGCCTGGGATGACGGTGCTGGATATGTGCTCTGCTCCGGGAGGAAAAACAACGCATATCGCGGAGAAAATGAAAAACACAGGCAAGCTCGTCGCGATGGATATCCATCAGCATAAGCTGAAGCTCGTTCGAGAAAATGCAGACCGCTTAGGCTTTAGCTTTATCGAAACAATGGAAATGGATGCTCGAAAGGCGTCCGAAATATTTCCGGCGGAATCCTTTGATCGTATTCTAGTGGATGCTCCTTGCAGTGGTCTTGGCGTAGTCAAGCGTAAGCCGGATATCAAATACACAAAAAGTGAGAAGGATTTTGATTCTCTTAAACCAATACAATTAAAGCTTTTAGAAGAGGCGTATAAGCTATTAAAGCCCCACGGAATTCTTGTCTACAGTACTTGTACGGTGGATCGTGAAGAAAATGAAGGCACGACGAAAATCTTCTTAGAAAAACATCCAGATATGCAACTAACATCCTTTCCAGACGTTATAAAGAATATAA
This sequence comes from Psychrobacillus sp. Z16_25, assembly GCF_056856695.1. NCBI lineage: Bacteria > Bacillati > Bacillota > Bacilli > Caryophanales > Bacillaceae > Psychrobacillus > Psychrobacillus sp. Z16_25. The sequence goes on from NZ_JBXEOV010000001.1 coordinate 91,934, forward strand.
AAACGCAGACTCAGGAAGGGATGCTTCAAATCTTTCCACAGGATTTAAGAAGTGATGGTTTTTACGTAGCTGTTTTTCAAAAAAAGAGCTGAAAGTTCCTCTGCTCAAACCATAAAGAGGTGAACGATTAGATGAAGTTCGTTGTGAAGACTGATGTTGGGATGAAAAGAACAATAAATGAGGATAGGGTCGGAGTGTTTAGTCGTGGTGACCTGGTGATTGCGGTGATTGCGGATGGAATGGGCGGACATAATGCAGGTGATGTGGCGAGTGAAATTGCTATAACGGAATTTGAAAAGTACTTTCAAACATTTGACCCGTCCTCTCAAGATGCAAAAGAATGGCTTACGTATACTTTCCAGAGCATCAACCAGATTATAGCTAAGCATTCCTCCTCTAATGAGGGCTGTGAAGGAATGGGGACCACGCTGATTGCTGGCCTTTTCGAAAAGGAAAAGGGTATCATCGCGCATATTGGTGACAGTCGGGTGTACCAAGTATCAAAAAATCGCGTTCATTTGATTACCAGAGACCATTCTTATGTGAATGTTTTGATTGATTCAGGTGAAATCAATGAGGAGCAGGCTAGATTTCATCCAATGAAAAATGTCATGATGAAGGCAGTTGGAACAGAAAAAGCCATTCAGCCCGATTTTTTTGAAGTGGAGTTTGAGCCGGACTCGTATTTTTTATTCTGTACTGATGGATTGAGCAACAAACTAAGTGAATCATTTATTCAGGAAACATTATATTCGGATGAATCCCTTCAGAAAAAGGGAGAGGTTTTAGTAAAAGAAGCCAATAATTCTGGAGGAGAAGATAATATTTCGTTAATTTTATTAACTAATAAGGAACAGGAGGTGTAAGGATGCTGATAGGAAAACGAATTAGTGGTAGATATAAGCTGCTAGAAATGATCGGTGGAGGCGGTATGTCCAATGTTTACCTAGCTCACGATATGATTTTAGACAGAGACGTTGCGATCAAGGTGCTTCGATACGACTTTTCGAATGAAGAGGAGCTTCGTAGACGCTTTCAGCGAGAGGCTTTATCTGCTACCAGCCTTACACACCCTAACATTGTAAATATTTATGATGTTGGAGAAGACGGGGATATCCATTATATCGTCATGGAATACGTGAAAGGAGAAACCTTAAAACAGTACATACAGAGAAATGCACCAATTTCACCAAGTAAATCTGTGGCTATTATGAGACAGCTAACTTCCGCAATCGCAGCTGCCCATTTAAATCACATTATTCATCGAGATATTAAGCCACAAAATATTTTAGTGGACGAACAAGGGGATATCAAAATAACGGATTTTGGTATTGCGATGGCGCTTAGTGCAACTTCTCATACGCAGACGAATTCTGTTTTAGGGACAGTTCATTACCTTTCACCTGAACAGGCAAGAGGTGGAACCGCTACCAGACAATCAGATATATATGCGCTTGGAATCGTATTATTTGAACTCCTAACTGGACAAGTCCCTTTTTCCGGCGAATCGGCAGTCTCGATTGCATTAAAGCATTTACAAGCAGAGACCCCTTCCGTTCGGGCAATGGTTCCTAACATACCACAAAGCTTAGAAAATGTTGTCTTGAAGGCAACTGCGAAGGATCCAAGACACAGATATCGCTCGGCAGAAGAAATGGAGAGAGACCTTTCCACTTCTTTATCGGCAGAGCGTGCGAATGAGGAAAAATTTGTGATAGAGACAGATGAAGGTGCCACTAAGGTGCTACCAATCATTAAAGAGCCTGTGCCTTATGAGGAAGTCGCAGAAACGAAAAAAATGGAGCCGGTAAAATCAGCTGAGGCTGCCCCTCCATCTGCAAAGCAACCGAAGAAAAAGAAGAAAATGGGTTTGATTATTGGTGGGATCCTTGCAGGGATATTGCTCCTTGCATTGCTTGTGTTCCTATTGTTCCCAGGCTGGTTTAAGCCAGATAAAATTGAAATACCAGAGGTTGAAGGAATGACCCTAGAGGAAGCAATCTCGACTCTAGAAGAGGCAGGATTTGAAGCGGGAGAAGAGATATTAGAATTTAGTGATGAAGTAGAAAAGGATTTGGTCATTGGCACCTCTCCTGAAGCTGGCAAGGAAAGAGAAGAGGGAACGGTCATTGATATCTTTATTTCTCAAGGAAAGCAGACCTCTGCAATCGGAGATTATAGAGGAAGAGATATTGAACAAGTATTAACGCTGCTTCAAAACCAAGATCTGCGGAGTATTGATCAAAAAGAAGAATTCTCCGATAAACCCAAGGGGACGATTATTAAGCAGGAGCCTGAACCAGGCACGGAGATAGTGCCAGAGGAAACGGATTTGATCTTTACAGTTAGTAAGGGACCAGACTTACGGACGGTAAAGGACTTAACAGGCTTTAATGAAAAAGCATTAGAGGATTATGGACAAAGCTCTGGATTCAAAATTTCTATCAAGAATAAGGTGCATTCCAACTCGGTTCCTGCTGGAAATGTGATAGAGCAAAGTCCTAAGGCTAACACGCAAGTGCCACCAGGGAGTACAATTGAGGTAACCATATCTATTGGTCCAGAAGAAAAGCATACGAAGACTTTTATAAAAGAGGTAACGATTCCTTACAACGATCCTTCTGAAGGTGAAGAGGGAGAGGATGATGGGAATGAAGAACAGACTCCTGAAAAACAGCTTGTTCGTATCTATATTGAAGACAAAGAACGTTCGATGGCAGAGCCAGTAGAAGAATTTGAGCTCGTTGAAACCACAACTAGAAGGCTATCCTTGCAAATCGTGGAAGGTGAAAAAGCGGCCTATCGAATTATGATAAACAATCAAACAATTGAAGAACGAACAATCGGCTATGACGAAATAAAATAAGGGAGGCTTTTAATGCCAAAAGGTCAAATTAGAAAAGCGTTAAGTGGATATTATTATGTGTATGACGATGGAAAGCTCATTCAGTGTAGAGGAAGAGGAGTTTTTCGAAACAGAGGGGAGTCCCCGTTAGTTGGGGACTTCGTCGATTATACGGTAGAAGGAGAAAATGATGGCACTATCACGGTGATTCATGAAAGAAAGAACAGTCTCGTTCGACCTCCTATTGCCAATATCGATCAAGCAATCTTGGTTTTTTCTGTGAAGGAGCCAGATTTCAATACCATTCTGTTAGACCGATTCTTAGTAGTGTTAGAATCTTTTCAGGTGGAGCCAATTATTTGTTTGACGAAAATGGATTTATTGGATGAAGCCACTAGGAAAAAGATTGCAGAGTATGTAGAGCATTACCGAGAAATCGGTTATGAGGTACTCTTGACTTATAAGGATGAAGAGAACTTGACAGAGGTAATCAGCCCCATTCTTGAAGGCAAAACCACTGTATTAGCCGGTCAATCGGGTGTTGGGAAGTCTACGCTTCTTAACACGCTACTGCCAAGTCTTCAACTGAAGACCGGTGTAATCTCAGATGCATTAGGACGTGGAAAGCATACGACAAGACATGTAGAGCTTATCGAGGTCTGTGGTGGTCTACTTGCGGACACGCCTGGCTTTAGCTCCTTTGAATTTGATTTAATTGAAAAAGAAGAGCTTACCAACTGTTTTCCCGATTTTGTGGAAAGGCAGGATGGCTGTAAATTTAGAGGCTGTATGCATATCAATGAGCCGAAATGTGCCGTTAAGAGTGCAGTAGAGGTAGGGGAAATTAAAGACTATCGCTATAAACATTATTTACAGTTCTTCGAAGAAATTGCAGAAAGAAAGCCGAGGTATTAATCATGGTAAAAATCGCACCTTCCATTTTAGCAGCAAATTTTGCGAAGCTTGGAGAAGAAGTAGTAGAAGTAGAAAAAGCAGGAGCAGAGTTAATCCATATTGATGTTATGGATGGTCATTTCGTGCCGAATATTACAATGGGACCAATCGTAGTGGAGGCGTTGCGACCACTTACGAAGCTACCATTAGATGTTCACTTGATGATTGAGAACCCAGATCAATACATCGAAATGTTTGCGAAGGCGGGCGCTGACTATATTACGGTTCATGTGGAGGCTTGTCCTCATTTGCACCGAACAATCCAATTGATTCGTTCGTTTGGTGTAAAGCCAGGTGTTGTGCTAAACCCTCATACGCCAGTCTCTTCTATCCAACATATATTGGAGGATGTGGATATGGTGCTATTTATGACGGTTAATCCAGGCTTTGGAGGCCAGAAATTTATTCATTCCGTTCTTCCGAAGGTAAAAGAATTAGCTGAAATCGTGAAGGAGAGAAATCTTTCCATTGATATTGAGATTGATGGCGGAATTAATGAAGAGACGATTAAGCTATGTGTGGAAGCGGGAGCTAATATCTTTGTTGCTGGCTCAGCTATTTATAATGCTCCAAATAGAGCGGAGGCACTTCAAGCTATTAAGCAAGCTGGTTTAAGTGTGGCAGGCAAATGAAAAGGGTCTTTATTTGTTCGGGAGGCCCTATAGAGGAAGTTGTGGAAGTGAAGCAGCTTCCTTTTTCTATGGAAGAGACTATCTTTATAGGGGCAGATAGGGGGGCAATCCACTTAGTAAACCAGGGGATTGTTCCCAATGAAATTATTGGGGATTTTGATTCTTTGGTGGATGGAGAGCTAGAGCTTTTGAGAAAAAAAATTCCTCACATTACCATTCTTCCAGCTGAAAAAGATGAAACGGATACACATTTAGCTTTGAGAGAAGCGATGAAATACAATCCTGAAGAGGTTTATGTGACGGGAATCAGTGGTGGTAGGCTGGATCATTACGAGGCTGCCTTGCACGATGTATGTGGCTTTCAGCAAGCAAATCCAGACGTTCGCTTTTTTATTCAAAACAAGCAAAATAAGCTCCAGTTTTTATTGCCAGGGACTCACATCTTAGAAAATGACCCAGGTTACAAATACGTATCGTTCTTCGCTTTTGCACGGGATATTGAAAATGTTTCCTTGGAAGGTTTTTTATACAACGTGGAGAAAGAAACGATTCAAATCGGAAATGGGCGGTTTACGAGCAATCAACAAGTAGGACGAACAAGTCATATCTCCTTTGATACAGGCATATGTTTAATGATAAGAAGCAGTGACTGAAAAAGGGAGGATTTCTGTGAAGGTCTATACATTTAAGTTGCCTAAATCTGTCAGCAGCATTATGAAGGTTTGCATCAAGATATTTAAAAAGGAAGACGAGAAAAAGGGATAGAAAAGAAATAATGCCAGGTCGACTATTGTCGACCTGGCATTAACTATGAGTACGATTAAACGCGCTCAATTTTTCCTGATTTTAAAGCTCTAGCAGATACCCACACACGTTTAGGTTTGCCATCTACAAGAATACGTACTTTTTGAAGGTTAGCTCCCCAAGTACGCTTGTTAGCATTCATAGCGTGAGAACGAGCATTACCAGAACGAGCTTTACGCCCAGTGATTGCACATACTTTTGGCATTATAAGTTCCTCCTTTAAAAAAGAAGCTGAAAGATTTTTCAGTTCGATATTTCACATACTTTAATAATTTAACACAGACTGAAACTTGACGCAAGTATATCAAGAAAAAAACCTTTACACATACTTTCGATAAGATTTGCCAATTTTGGGTAACATAGAAAAACTAGACGAAAATAAACCTCTCTTTTATAATTTTATAGGGTGTAGTACAATAAGGGATAGTCAAAAAGACTTGGGAGGTTTCAGCATGTCTATAGAATTAAGAAATGAATTCGGTCAAATTGATATATCACAAGATACTATAGCGCAAATTGCAGGTGGCGCTGCAGTGGAATGCTACGGTATTGTCGGTATGGCATCTAAGCACCAAATAAGAGATGGTTTAACTGATATACTGAGAAAAGAAAACTTCACTAAGGGAGTTTTAGTGCGACAAGATAAAGATGGTTTACACATCGACATGTATATTATTGTTAGTTACGGAACAAAAATCTCAGAAATAGCTTATCAAGTTCAATCTAAAGTAAAATATACGCTAAATAAATCTCTTGGTATGCAGGTGAAATCCGTAAACGTCTACGTACAAGGAGTTCGCGTGGCAAACGTTTGATTAAGGAGAGAAAATGATGAAATCGATTAATGGTAACCAATTTGCAGATATGGTGAAGATGGGTGCACACCATCTTTTCCAAAATGCAGATTATGTAGATGCATTAAATGTATTCCCTGTACCAGATGGTGACACGGGAACAAATATGAATCTTTCTATGACTTCTGGGGCGAAGGAAACCGCAGCAAACACAAGTGAGCATATCGGGAAAACTGCTCAAGCGTTATCAAAGGGATTGCTGATGGGTGCACGCGGAAATTCTGGTGTTATTCTTTCACAGCTTTTCAGAGGGTTTGGTAAGTCCATCGAAAGCTATTCTTCATTAGATGCAAAGCAGTTCGCACAGGCATTGCAATATGGAGTAGAAACAGCTTACAAAGCGGTGATGAAGCCAGTAGAGGGTACTATCCTTACAGTAGCGAAGGATTCAGCTAAAAAAGCTGTAGAAGTTAGTGAAACAGTTGCAGATATCCGTGAACTAATGACTGCTGTTGTGGAAGAAGCAAAGCAATCATTAAACAGAACGCCAGAGCTATTACCAGTGCTAAAAGAGGTCGGAGTAGTAGACAGCGGCGGCCAAGGGTTAGTTTTTGTCTACGAGGGCTTCCTTGCTAGTCTAAAGGGTGAAGCGCTCCCAGAAAAAACAGTTGGAAATTCCATGGACGATCTAGTAAGTGCCGAGCATCATAAGCATATTCAAGGATTTATGGATACTGCAGACATTGAATTTGGCTTCTGTACGGAATTCATGGTGCGCCTGGAAGATGGTAAGAAGAAGTTTGATGAATCAGACTTCCGTAATGACCTAAGTGTATATGGCGATTCACTACTAGTTATTTCAGATGATGAAGTCGTGAAAATTCATATTCACTCCGAAACTCCTGGTGAGGTTTTGACATACGGACAGCAATATGGAGAGCTAATCAAGATCAAGATTGAAAATATGCGTCAGCAGCATACAGATATCGTTGGCGAAGGCCATGTTGCGGAAGCACCAGCAAAAAAATCCGAGATCCATCCTTACGCTGTTGTAACAGTAGCAATGGGTAGCGGCGTAGCCGAGCTACTAAAAAGCTTAGGTGCATCTGCTGTAATTGAGGGCGGACAAACTATGAACCCTTCCACAGAGGACATCGTGAAAGCGATTGAAGCAGTGGGAGCAGAAAGAGTTTTAATTCTGCCTAACAATAAAAACATTATCATGGCTGCAGAGCAAGCAGCAGAAGTAATGGGAATCGAAGCGGCAGTAGTGCCAACGAAAACGATTCCACAAGGGATGGCAGCAGTTCTTGCTTTCAACCCACAAGCTAGTGTAGAAGACAACCAACGCAATATGATAGCTGCCTTTGCCGGTGTAAAAACTGGTCAGGTTACTTTTGCTGTGCGCGACACTTCTATTGATGGAATTGAAATCAAAAAAGATGACTTCATGGCAATTGCTGAAGGCAAAATTATTCTAGCTGACCCTTCAAGAGAAGAAGCAGCAACCAAGCTAGCGAAAGAAATCATTGACGAAGACGCAGAAATTGTTACAGTTATCTACGGCGAAGATGTATCCCAAGAGGAAGCAGAAAACTTCGCTGCATTTATCGAGGAGCAATTCGAAGACGTCGAGGTAGAAGTATATAACGGAAAGCAACCTCTATATCCGTATATCATTTCTGTTGAATAAAATCATTTGAGCATTTTCTGCTCCCTGATTGGGGAGTGGGGAATGCTTTTTGTTTTGGGGGATGGAAACTAGGGTGTTAGAGGATTTATTTAAAACGGGAAAGTGGGATTGATTGGATTGTCGGTATAGAGGAGAATAGGGGGATTGTAGCGTTTTCTTTGTCGTAGAAATTGATTGTAGCAAAAATAGGGGTGATTGTAGCAAAAACGCCGGTCATTGTAGCAAAAATGGGAATGATTGTAGCACTTTTTATGCCAGTGAAGTTGATTGTAGTAAAAATAGGAGTGATTGTAGCAAAAATGCTGGTTATTGTAGCAAAAATGGGGTTGATTGTAGCACTTTTTTCTAGAACTGATCCCTTCGCTAGGTTACTCTCGTTCGGAGTCAATTTACTCTCGTTCGTCTGGTGTTTATTCTCACTCATAGATGATTTACTCTCGGATAGACCATCTTTATTCTCATTCGGCCGGGTTACTCTCGTTCGAGCGGGGTTTATTCTCACTCGCGGATGATTTACTCTCATTCAAATTGGTGGAAGGGCATGGCCTATGTCCACTTGCCATTGAGGTTGGCCTTACTCTCGGTCGTGGGGTGGTTACTCTCGTTTGTCTGGTGTTTATTCTCACTCGTGGATGATTTACTCTCATTCAAATTGGTGGAAGGGCATGACCTATGTCCATTTGCTATCGAGGTCGGCCTTACTCTCAGTTGTGGGGTGGTTACTCTCGTTCGGATTTGGTTTATTCTCACTCATAGATGATTTACTCTCGGATAGACCATCTTTACTCTCATTCAGCCGGGTTACTCTCGTTTGTCTGGGATTTATTCTCACTCACAGATAATTTACTCTCATTCAAATTGTTGGAAGGGCATGGCCTATGTCCACTTGCTATGGGGGTTCGTTCGGGATCCCGTTACTCTCAGATAGATGGGGAATACTCTTGTTCGCATTGGTCATCTGTCTACCATCTATCACTCCGTACACTCCTTCTTTGTTCAAAATTCTTTCCTATCCTACCTTCCAAGTCCTATCGTCATCATTTGAAAAGCATGGTATAATCCATGAAAGCGTTTTTATCGCTTTTGTACAATACTTTTGTTTAATGTTCCTATTACGTGTAAAATAGAGTTATAAAGTGAAAGTGGAGGTCAGTAGATTGAAATTTAAGTCTGTTTTTGACATAATAGGCCCCGTTATGATTGGTCCTTCCTCATCCCATACTGCTGGAGCAGCACGCATTGGGAGAGTTGCACGAGATTTGTTTGGAAAACAGCCTACTTGGGCTAAGATATATCTTTATGGGTCTTTTGCTGAGACCTATAGAGGACACGGTACGGATGTAGCGATCATTGGTGGATTGTTAGATTACGATACATTTGATGAGCGTATAAAGACTGCCTTCGAGGATGCGGAGAAGGCTGGGTTAAGCTATGAATTTATTCCAGAGACAGGCCATACGGAACATCCGAATACAGCGAGGATTGTATTAGGGGACGATAAGACGGAAATGTCGATGGTCGGTATTTCAATCGGTGGCGGGAAGACGGAGATTACCGAGTTAAATGGTTTTCCACTTCGTTTGTCTGGTAATATGTCAGCAATTCTTGTGGTGCACGATGATCGTTCGGGCTGTATTGCAAGTGTTTCTAATTGTTTGGCAAATTATGATATAAATATTGGCCATATGGAGGTTTCTCGGAAAGGGAAGGGAAATATGGCGTTAATGGTGATAGAAGTCGATCAGAACGTGAACGAGTCTGTTTTAGAAGAGATATCGAAGCTTCCTAATATCACGCAAGTTACAAGAATTGTAGATTAAGGAGAGGTAAAATGGAGGTTCTATTTCGTAATGTTCGAGAATTGGTGGACTTGGCGACAGCGCAGAACAAGCTGATCTCGGAAATAATGATTGAACAAGAAATGCTTTTGACAGAGCGTTCTCGTGAAGAGATTATGCAGCAGATGGAGCGTAATCTGACTGTCATGGAAGAGGCTGTGGAAAAAGGCTTGAAGGGTGTTCGTTCAACATCAGGGCTAACCGGTGGAGATGCTGTGCTTCTTCAGGAGTATATGAAGAAGGGCAATTCACTTTCTGGTGAATTAATGCTCGATGCTGTTAGTAAGGCGGTAGCTACGAATGAAGTGAATGCTGCGATGGGTACGATTTGTGCGACTCCTACAGCTGGATCTGCTGGGGTAGTACCAGGTACTTTATTTGCGGTGCAAAATAAATTACATCCGACTAGGGAGCAGATGATCCGTTATTTATTCACGGCTGGTGCCTTCGGATTTGTGGTGGCGAATAATGCTTCTATTTCGGGAGCTGCTGGAGGATGCCAGGCTGAGGTAGGTTCGGCAGCTGGAATGGCGGCTGCAGCTATCGTAGAAATGGCTGGGGGAACTCCTGCACAGTCAGCGGAGGCGTTTGCCATAACACTGAAAAATATGCTTGGATTAGTATGCGATCCAGTGGCTGGCTTAGTTGAGGTGCCATGTGTGAAAAGGAATGCAATGGGTGCATCGAATTCTTTAGTAGCTGCGGATATGGCACTTGCTGGAGTTACTAGTAGAATTCCGTGTGATGAAGTAATTGATGCAATGTATAAAATTGGTCAGACGATGCCAACTGCTTTAAAAGAGACTGCTCAAGGGGGCCTTGCTGCTACGCCGACAGGGAAGTGGCTGGAAGCGAAGATTTTTGGCGGGGCTGTGATGAACAGTGGAAAATAAATTACAGGAGTCAGTCACTACTCTAAAGGGAGTGGGAGCTGGAACGGCTAAGGCTTTGGAAGAGTTGGGGATTCACACACTTCAGGATTTAGTAATGACCTTCCCATATCGACATGAGGATTTTCGATTAAAGAACTTAGCGGAAACAGCCCACAATGAAAGAGTGACAGTAGAAGGAAGGGTCGAAAGCGAACCCTCTCTTCTTTTTTTAGGAAAAAATAAATCACGATTGCAGGTCCGATTGTTGGCAGGACAGCATCTGATAAAGGCGGTTTTCTTTAATCAGGCATACTTAAAAAATAAACTGACTCCTGGCTCTTTTATTACGGTGACGGGTAAATGGGACCGAGGTAGACAGGTGATTAATGTTTCCACGTACAAGGATGGTCCGAAGACGGATGACCAGCAGGATTTTGAGCCGGTTTATTCTCTTCGTGGTTTAATTAATCAACGTGTATTTCGAAAGTTTATGAGGCTTGCATTAGATGAGCTGAAAGGGCAGATGGAGGATATTTTACCAGCATCCATTCGAACTGCGTACAAGCTGCCTGATATGGTGGAGGCACTGGAAGGAATTCATTTTCCGGTAGATGCAGAGCACGCAAAAAATGCGAGGAGACGCTTCGTTTATGAGGAGCTTCTTATTTTCCAATTAAAAATGCAGGCTATTAAAAAGGTGCGCAAGGAGCAGAATGTTGGAAATGACATTCATTTTGACAATGAAAAAGTCAAGGAGCTCATTCAGTCCTTGCCATATGAGCTAACAGATGCGCAAAAACGAGTGGTGAATGAGATTTGTCGCGATTTGCTCGAGCCACACCGAATGAATCGACTGCTTCAAGGAGATGTAGGCTCTGGGAAAACGGTAGTAGCAGCAATTTGTCTTTATGCGGTAATTACAGCTGGTTATCAAGGTGCGCTCATGGCTCCTACAGAGATTTTAGCAGAACAGCATGCAGCCTCCTTGGATCAGTGGCTTTCCCCTTTGGGTGTAAGAATTGCCTTGTTAACCGGAAGCACCAAGGCCAAGGCAAGAAGGATGGTGCTCGAGAATCTAGCGGCAGGCAATATTGATTTATTAATCGGAACGCATGCCTTAATCCAGCCGGATGTTACGTTTAAGAAGCTGGGGTTGGTGATCACGGATGAGCAGCATCGCTTCGGTGTTGAGCAGAGAAGGGTGCTGAAGGAAAAGGGAGAAAATCCGGACGTGCTATTTATGACTGCTACTCCTATACCGAGAACGCTTGCAATCACGGCTTTTGGTGAGATGGACGTATCTATTATCGATCAAATGCCTGCTGGAAGAAAAGCGATAGATACGCATTGGATGAAGCAAGAGCAGCTACCGAAGCTAATCGTCCGCTTGAAGCGAGAGCTTGCACAGGGTAGACAAGCGTATATTATTTGCCCACTCATTGAGGAATCGGAAAAGCTGGATGTCCAAAATGCGGTGGATGTGTACAATATGATGGCTCATGAGCTAGGTGGCCAGTACCCAGTCGGACTGATGCACGGCAGGCTCCATCCAGATGAAAAGGATCAAGTGATGAGAGAGTTCACAGATGGACAAATCAAGGTACTCGTTTCTACGACGGTTGTAGAGGTAGGGGTAAACGTACCGAATGCGACATTTATGATCATTTTTGATGCCGAGCGATTTGGTCTTGCACAGCTCCACCAGCTACGTGGAAGGGTAGGTCGTGGAGAGCATCAATCCTACTGCATCTTGCTAGCGGATCCGAAATCGGAGGAAGGGAAAGAGCGAATGATATCGATGACTGAAACGAACGACGGGTTTGTGCTAGCGGAGAAGGACTTGGAGCTTAGGGGACCAGGGGACTTTTTCGGTCGTAAGCAAAGCGGTCTACCAGAGTTCAAGATGGCAGATTTAGTGCATGATTACCGTGCGTTAAATACGGCGAAGGCTGATGCGGAGCGTCTGTTGGAATCTGATGAGTTTTGGCAGTCGACGGAAATGAAGGGACTAAGAGATATTCTTGAACAATCCAAGGCATTAGATGGAGAGCGAATAGATTAACTGTTAGGTATCTGCATGGCTTTAGGCTCTTCGGAGTTTAAAGCCGTGTTTCATTTGTAGAAGCGGTAAGCAAAAGGAATGTATTCGGAATAAAAGCTGGAAAAGGCAATGCTCCTTGTTTTTCTGTAATCAGTTGTTGCATTCTTATTTCAATATTTATATACTGATATTAGTACCAAGTGCTAAAATGGTGGTGTGAAAGATGAAATATACGAAAAAAGAAAGACAGAGATTGCTTTTAGAGACTTTAGAGAAAAATCCTTTTATCACAGATGAAAATCTGGCATCCACGTTTCATGTGAGTGTTCAAACGATTCGACTTGATCGGATGGAGCTTTCCATTCCGGAGCTTCGTGAACGTATCAAATCTGTCGCCGCCAATAAATTTGAAGCTGAGGTGAAATCTCTTCCCCTTGATGAGGTGATTGGAGAGATTATTGATATAGAATTGGATAAACAGGCCATCTCTTTATTGGACATAACACAGGACCATGTGTTTGCGAGAAATGGGATAGCTCGTGGCCATCATTTATTTGCACAAGCAAACTCGCTAGCAGTAGCAGTAATCAATGACGAGCTCGCACTAACTAGAAAAGCGAATATTACCTTTGTGAAGCCGGTCAAGGCTGGTGATCGAGTAATTGCGAAAGCGGTTGTGATTTCTAGTGATACGGAAAGAAATAATACGGTCATTGAAGTGACAAGTAAGGTAGAAAATGATACTGTATTTGCTGGCCAATTTGATATGTATAGAGTAACTATGTCTTAAGTAAAGGTGAGTAATATGAAGATAGCAATAGATGCAATGGGCGGAGACAACGCCCCACACGAAATCGTCAAAGGAGCTTACGAGGCACTTGATGCATTTTCGGATATCGAAATACTTTTATATGGAAATGAAGAGAAGTTAGCTCCTCTTATGAAGGTGCATGAACGCATCAAGGTAATACATACAGAAGAAGTAATTGAAGGAACGGACGAGCCGGTTAGAGCAATTAGAAGAAAGAAAAATTCTTCGATGGTGAAAATGGCGGAGTCAGTGAAAAATGGAGAGGCAGACGCTTGTGTATCTGCGGGAAATACAGGTGCTTTAATGGCAGCAGGGCTGTTCGTGGTTGGTCGAATTGACCAAGTAGATCGTCCGGCACTTGCTCCGACTCTACCGACAGTGGATGGAAAGGGCTTTGTGATGCTCGATTTGGGAGCGAATGCGGATGCGAAGCCAGAGCATTTACAGCAGTTTGCGGTAATGGGAAGCGTCTATGCAGAAAAGGTAAGAGGTATTTCTAACCCAAGAGTTGGACTGCTGAACATCGGTACGGAGGATCAAAAAGGAAACGAGCTGACGAAAGCAGCATTCGCCTTGCTAAGCGAATCTCCTATAAATTTCATTGGAAACGTAGAATCGAGAGATCTTCTAAGCGGCGTAGCAGATGTCGTGGTAACGGATGGTTTCACAGGAAATATGGTGTTGAAAACGATTGAGGGTACGGCGGCTAGCATTTTTACCCTGCTGAAGGAAGCGTTGAACAGCTCTACAAAGACAAAAATTGGTGCATTGCTTGTGAAGGACGAGCTAAAAGGCTTGAAAGGCAAGCTTGATTACTCCGAATACGGAGGAGCAGGGCTGTTTGGTTTGAAGGCCCCTGTGATTAAAGCGCATGGTTCTTCCAATGCACATGCTGTGTTCCATGCAATCAGACAAGCAAAAACGATGGTGGAAAACAATGTAGCGGGTATTATCCAAACTACGTTAAGAAAGGAATCATCTAATGACTAAAATTGCTTTTATATTTCCTGGTCAAGGCTCTCAATCCGTGGGGATGGGGCAGCAGCTGATCGAAAGCAGCGTTGAGAGAAAAAGGTTTTATGAAGAAGCAGATAAAGTATTAGGGTTTTCATTAACAAACATTATGCTGGAAGGTCCAGCAGAAGAGCTGACAAAGACCTATCACGCACAGCCAGCTCTATTAACAACGAGTACGATGGTTGCGCATGCTCTCATGGATGCTGGTATTAAGCCGCATTATACAGCAGGGCACAGCTTAGGAGAGTATTCCGCTTTGGTTGCCTCCGGTGCCATTCGTTTTACGGACGCCGTTTCCTTAGTACACCAAAGAGGCTTGTTTATGAATGAGGCTGTTCCTTTTGGAGAAGGCTCGATGGCGGCGATCCTAGGCATGGAAGAGCATTTGCTGAAGGAGGTCACTAGCGAAGTGACAGCCGAAGGGAATCTTGTTCAAATTGCCAATCTGAATTGTCCTGGTCAAATTGTTATTTCCGGAACGGCGGAAGGTGTAAGACTCGCTTCGGAACGAGCAAAGGATTCTGGAGCAAAGCGTGCTATACCATTAGTCGTTAGTGGACCTTTCCATTCGGAATTAATGCGACCTGCAGCACATAAATTAGAACAAGCTATTCATACAATTGAAATGAAGGATGCTAACACTCCTGTCATTTCTAACGTTACTGCACTGCCTACAGAGAAGGCTACCGATTTTCAGGATCTCTTAGTTGAACAGCTATATTCTCCTGTTCGATGGGAGGAGTCTGTGAGGCAGCTATTAGACCTTGGAGTAACTGTTTTTATTGAATGCGGTCCTGGTAAAGTGTTAAGCGGGTTGGTGAAAAAAATAGATCGTTCGGCAACTGTTTATTGCGTTCATGATGAGGCGTCTATGCAGCAAGTCATTTCAGAGCTGGGAGAGGTTGTAAATGGGTAAGTTAGAAGGCAAATCGGTCATTGTGACAGGTGCTTCTCGAGGAATCGGGAAAGAAATTGCTCTTTATCTAGCAAGTGAAGGTGCAAAGATAGCAGTTAACTATAGTGGTAGCAAAGAAAAGGCAGAGGCAGTGGTAGCAGAGATTAAATCGCTTGGCGGTGAAGCATTTGCCATACAAGCGAATGTAGACCAAGCGGAGGATGTGCAGCAGCTTGTTGCACAAACGCTTGAGAACTTTGGATCTATTGATGTGTTAGTGAATAACGCGGGGATTACTCGCGATAACCTGTTGATGAGAATGAAGGAGCAAGAATGGGATGATGTGTTAAACACCAACCTAAAAGGAGTCTTCCTATGTACAAAGGCAGTGACAAGACAGATGATGAAGCAACGAAAAGGACGAATTATTAATATCACTTCTATCGTTGGAGTCGCTGGTAACCCTGGACAAGCCAATTACGTAGCTGCTAAAGCAGGGGTAATTGGACTGACGAAGACCTCTGCGATCGAGCTTGCTAGCCGGAATATTACCGTAAATGCAGTGGCACCAGGTTTTATTACTACGGACATGACCGATGCGCTTCCTGATGAGGTGAAAACCCAGATGCTAGGTCAAATTCCATTAGCGAAATTTGGGCAGCCAGCGGACATTGCAAAGACAGTAGCTTTCTTAGCTTCAGAGGATGCTAGCTATATAACCGGTCAAACCATACATGTTAATGGCGGTATGTACATGTGAGGTTAGGAAGTTCTTTTCCAAACACGCAGTTTTTTGTATAATCATTGAGGGGAGGTGACAAATGTGTCAACAGTTTTAGAACGCGTAACTAAAGTAATCGTAGATCGTCTAGGTGTAGACGAAAGTGAAGTAACATTAGAAGCATCTTTCCGTGATGATTTAGGTGCAGACTCTCTTGATGTAGTTGAATTGGTTATGGAGCTTGAGGATGAATTCGATATGGAGATTTCTGATGAAGATGCTGAAAACATTTCTACTGTAGGTAATGCAGTTAGCTATATTGAAAGCAAGCAAGGCTAAAAACCACTTAGATGAATTAAGGAAAAGAGACGTTCTGCTTTATTCGAATGAATAGCGGCAAAACGTCTCTATTTCTTTTTGCACAATGGTTTATAAAAGGGTAAACTTATACAGATAGACGTTTAAGCGAGAAAGGCAGATTAGGATGAAAGTAAATCGAAAACATAATCAGAATAGAAAAACAGGTTTTCCCGAAGCAGTAAAACAACAATTTCAGCATTTTCAGGAGCATTTTAATATACACTTTAATAATCCTACCTTATTGTATCAAGCCTTTACCCATTCATCCTATGTGAATGAGCATCGCCGGAAATTTTTCACGGATAATGAACGCTTAGAATTTTTAGGGGACGCAGTGTTAGAGCTTTCCGTCTCTCAATATTTATTCCAGCAATATGCACTAATGAGTGAGGGGCAGCTTACCAAGCTTAGAGCGGCAATTGTATGCGAGCCATCCCTTGTAGTGTTTGCGAATGAGCTTGGTTTTGGAAAATATGTATTGCTTGGAAAAGGCGAGGAACTCACTGGTGGTCGAGAAAGACCAGCACTGCTTGCTGATGTTTTCGAAGCATTTGTAGGAGCGTTATATCTAGATAAGGGCTTAGAGGAAGTCGTTCAATTTTTAGAAAAGGTCGTCTTCCCGAAAATAGAAACCGGTGCTTTTTCGCATGTGATGGATTATAAAAGTCAATTACAAGAGGTTGTTCAGCAAAAAAACAATGGTACCTTGAGCTATGAAATAGTAGAAGAAAAAGGACCTGCACATAATAGAACCTTCGTGTCTCGTGTACTTTTAAATGCGAAGGAGCTTGGAATTGGAAAAGGGCGTTCGAAGAAAGAGGCAGAGCAACAGGCCGCTCGAATCGCCATTCATGCTATAAAGGATCAAGAACAGGAGGAATAATCGTTGTTCCTTAAAAGATTAGAGATAATTGGATTCAAATCATTTGCAGATCGAATTGGGATAGATTTTGTTCCTGGTGTGACAGCAGTGGTTGGTCCAAATGGTAGTGGAAAGAGTAATGTGACAGATGCAATAAGATGGGTGCTAGGAGAGCAATCTGCCAAATCACTTCGTGGAGCAAAAATGGAGGATGTTATTTTTGCAGGAAGTGATTCGAGAAAGGCGTTAAACTTTGCTGAGGTTACCTTAATATTGGATAATGCGGACCGAAGAGTTGCACTTGATTTTGCAGAGATCAGTGTGACCAGAAGGGTATTCCGCTCTGGTGATAGTGAATATTTATTAAACAAACAGAACTGTCGATTAAAGGATATTACCGATTTATTTATGGACTCTGGATTAGGAAAAGAAGCCTTTTCCATTATTTCGCAAGGTAGGGTCGACGAAATACTAAACAGTCGCCCTGAGGATAGAAGAGCTATATTTGAAGAGGCAGCTGGTGTACTAAAATACAAGCAGCGAAAGAAGAAGGCCGAATTTAAGCTCATTGAAACGGATGATAATCTAAATCGTGTATTAGATATCCTACACGAGCTAGATGACCGCATGGAGCCTCTTCGTATCCAATCTTCTTTAGCAAACGATTATTTAACGATGTCTGCAGAGCTAAAGGATATTGAAATAGCCGTCATTGGACACGATTTACGTCAATTTATTCAACAAACAGAAACGCTACATAAACAGCTTCAAGTAGTAGAAGAG
The DNA here is from genome assembly GCF_056856695.1 of Psychrobacillus sp. Z16_25. Classification (NCBI taxonomy): domain Bacteria; kingdom Bacillati; phylum Bacillota; class Bacilli; order Caryophanales; family Bacillaceae; genus Psychrobacillus; species Psychrobacillus sp. Z16_25. The sequence goes on from NZ_JBXEOV010000001.1 coordinate 109,856, forward strand.
GCAAAGGGACAGCTAACCGTAGAAATAAATCAAATCGAAGCTGCTATCCAAGAAAGCCGTAAAAACTTAACCTCCATCGACGAAAAATTAGATGATGAGCAAGGGCAGCTGGTTGATACTAGCTCCGAGCTAGAGCGCTTAGAGGGTAGAAAGCTGCTGCTGGCTGAGAAAAAGCAAAATGCTAGTCAGCAAATTGCGCAGTTAAAAAGAGCGCTAGAGGAAGAACAGAGCCGTTTAGCAGCTTTGGAAGCACAGATGGAGCAAAATGATGCATCAAAGGCTGAAAAACAGCAGACGTTGAAGGAGCTTCGTGCCAAGAAGATTCAAATCGAAAAGGTGCTAAGCAAATCGGCATCTGAGGTGGAAGAAGAAATTGAAAACCTGAAAAGCTCATACATCGAACTGTTAAACGAAGAAGCAGCGATGAAAAATGAAATGAAGCATATGGAGCAGCAGCTTCAAACAGAAATGGTCACCTCTGAAAAAATGGTAGAAGACTATCGTGAATTAAAGGAGGAGACTGAAAAGCTATCTGCTAGAAAAGAAGAGCTAGATGCTTTGTTAGCAACCTGTCAGGACAAGCTAGCACGAAAGCTAGAGTCTTACACGTCGAAGCGTGAGACAGCAACTCGTCTAGAGGCAGCCTATGAGGAGCAGCAGACAATGCTTCAAAAGGCATATCAAATGAAGCATCAGATGCAGGCTCGAAAGGATTCGCTTGAAGAGCTCGAGTCCGAGTTTGCCGGCTTCTTCCAGGGTGTAAAGGAAGTGCTGTTTGCACGGGATAAGAAGGAGCTGCAAGGGATTCATGGTGCAGTTGCAGAGCTTATTCAGATTCCAACCGAATATATGAGCGCGATTGACACTGCAATTGGTCAGCAATCTCAGCATATTATTACTGACACAAGTCAGGATGCACGTGTGGCAATTGAATGGCTGAAGCGTAAGAGAGTAGGTCGTGCTACGTTTCTGCCTTTAGAGGTAATCAAATCTAGAAAGCTAAGTGAGCAAACACTTGCTCCGATCAAACAGCATCCAGCTTTTATTGACACAGCCGACCAGCTAGTTAACTATCAAAAGGATTATCAAGTAATTTTTGAAAATTTACTTGGTAATATTATCGTAGCAAGAGACTTAAAGGGTGCCAATGAAATGGCGGCCCGACTGCAATATCGATACCGATTTGTAACACTGGATGGGGACGTAGTAAATGCCGGTGGATCTCTAACAGGAGGAGCTTCCAAACAGCAATCCTCTGTATTCACGAGAAAAGCAGAGCTGGAGCAGCTGAATGAAAAGCTGGTAGAGCTAGAAGCCTCTGTTTTAAATGCTGAACGTTCTGTTGCCTCGAAAAAGCAAGAGGTCAATCAGCTGAAAATTGAGCTAGAGGACGCGCGTATCCAGGGAGAAGGCTTACGAGAAGAAGAGCATAAGCTACTAGCGGAGACGAGAGAATGTACTGCTATCCTCACTCGACTGTCTAATCGATTACTAGAATATGATGAAGTGAAGACAGAAAAAAGCAACCTTCAAAACGACCTTGTTCGTAAAAAGGAGCAAACGGAAAAGCGAAGTGCAGAAATTCAGCAATCCCTTGCTTCTATTCAGCAAACGATTGACCAGCTTCAGCAACTGAAGCAGCAATCGATTGAAGAAAAGGATAAATTCCAAAACGAGCTTGGCGAGCTGCTTGCTACAATCGCCGTTGTAAATGAACAAGTTACGCAACGTGAAAAAGATAGAGCGCAACTAACGGAAGATAATGCGAAAAGCAAGCAACGAATCAGTAGTCTTCAGAAAGAAATTGCTTGGTATGAAAATGATGACCATGGTGGACAGTCTCCTGAGGAGCTAGATCAATTGATCAGTGACTTGAAGAAGAAAAAGGATTACCTGGTCGAGCAAATTCAAGCTGGGAAAACTGGACGAACAGATATTTCTCAAATGATTGCAAGAAATGAAGAGACGTTGAAGAGACTTTTACAGCAGCTCTCCGTCCATACATCTAACGAGCGAGAGCTAGAGCTTAAACTAAGCAAGATAGAGGTAGAGACAAGAGCACTGCAAAACCATCTAGAGGACACGTATGAAATGAGTCTAGAGGAGGCAGAGCGTGATTATCCATTCGATATGGAGGAGGAGCTTGCACGTAAGAAGGTGAAACTGCTTAAACGTTCTATTGAGGAATTGGGACCTATTAACTTGGCCTCTATCCAAGAATTCGAGCAGGTCTCTGAAAGACATGCATTCTTAACCGAGCAGCGAGAGGATTTATTAGCAGCTCAAGAAACCTTACATGAGGTAATCAAAGAAATGGACGAGGAAATGACTATCCGCTTTGAAACAACCTTCCGTGAGATACAACGCCATTTCAAGGTGGTCTTCCGTCAACTTTTCGGTGGGGGACAGGCAGATTTAGTGCTAACAGATCCATCCTCCTTACTGAATACGGGAATAGATATCGTAGCGCAGCCGCCTGGTAAAAAGCTACAAAATCTATCTTTATTGTCAGGTGGGGAAAGAGCGTTAACGGCAATTGCATTGCTATTCTCTATCCTTCATACAAGACCTGTACCTTTCTGTATCCTCGATGAAGTAGAGGCGGCCTTAGACGAAGCGAATGTCACACGTTATAGTGACTACTTGAAGAAGTTTAGCCATGAGACACAATTTATCGTTATCACCCACCGAAAGGGAACGATGGAGGGTGCCGACGTGCTATACGGAATCACGATGCAAGAATCCGGTATTTCGAAGCTTGTTTCTGTAAAATTAGAAGAAGAATTAGTAACATAAAAGGAGTTTTTTTATGAGCTTTTTTAAGAAATTAAAGGATAAAATGCTTGGTTCCACTCCAGAAGCTGAGCAAACAGTAACTGTCACGAATAAATTTAAGGAAGGTCTTGCAAAAACTCGCAATCAATTTACCTCAAAAGTGAATGATCTTGTCGCAAGATACCGCAAAGTAGATGAGGACTTTTTTGAAGAGCTAGAGGAAATCCTACTGCAAGCTGATGTGGGCTTTGAGACAGTGCTTGAGCTGATGGATTCCCTTCGATTTGAGGTGCAGCGTAAAAATATCAAGGATACTGCCGGTATTCAATCAGTAATCTCTGAAAAGCTTGTAGAAATCTATCAGGCTGGTGAAGAAGACATTACGTCGCTTAACCTAGAACAAGAAGGGCTTTCTGTCATTTTATTCGTTGGAGTAAATGGTGTTGGGAAAACTACTACAATCGGGAAGCTCGCTCATCGTCTTAACAGCGAAGGCAAAAAAGTTATGCTAGCTGCAGGAGATACGTTCCGTGCGGGGGCAATAGACCAGCTACAGGTATGGGGAGACAGAGTAGGCGTAGAGGTTATCAAGCAGGCTGAGGGCTCTGACCCTGCAGCTGTTATGTACGATGCCATCCGTGCTGCCAAATCCCGAAAAGCGGATGTGTTAATCTGCGATACCGCTGGAAGACTTCAAAACAAAGTAAACCTGATGAATGAACTAGAAAAAATCCATCGCGTTATTTCTAGAGAGGTTCCAAATGCACCGCACGAAGTACTACTAGCTTTAGACGCTACCACAGGTCAAAATGCACTAGTGCAAGCACAAACGTTTAAGGAAGCTACAAATGTAACAGGAATTGTGCTAACGAAGCTAGACGGAACTGCAAAAGGCGGTATCGTCCTAGCCATCCGCAACAAGCTTCACATCCCTGTAAAATTTGTAGGCCTAGGGGAAAAAATGGATGACCTGCAACCATTTGACGCAGAAAAGTACGTATACGGCCTCTTCGCAGACGGCCTCGAGCTAGAAGACGAGAAAGAAAACGACTAACAGAAAAGCCAATACTTGCTGAGTGAGACAAGTAAAATTACTTGACAGACCTGTGCGGTATTAATACAATTGATAAGTAAAGTTATATAAAAAAGCAAGAGTAAGATATCCGCCCAGACGGTGGATTCTTTGGATTGATTTATTGATTGCTGTAAGAGTACGCTCTGAGCGATGACTGTACTTAACAGAGCTGTAAATCAATCAGAAGGGATCCATAATTAAATTAGTATTAATTTAACTTAATTTGTAATGGGTAGCGACCGGCAGGAAGCGACTATTCTTAATCAAAGTGGTAGTTGCTAAGAGGGCTTCCATAATCAGAACAGAATTATATTCGACTTTATTTGTGACTGGAAGCGGCGGGTGGCGACTCCTGCAGGATGAGTGAGAAAAATGAGACAGCACACCGACACGCGTAAGCGGCCGGTGCTGGCTCATCGCTCACCCTGCGGAATGCGTCCACCCATAGCGCCTACACTTAATAACGGGATTTCTTAACCCAATCACTGATTTGATTACCTAAAGCTTCAAAGCACTACTAAGGAACAATGGTAAGGAGAGATGGGAATTGATTGAAAAAACAACTAGAATGAATTTTCTCTTCGATTTTTACCAGGCACTATTAACTGATAAACAACGAAGCTATATGCAACTATATTATCTAGACGACTTATCCCTTGGAGAAATCGCAGAAGAATACAGCATCTCTAGGCAAGCAGTATACGATAACATCCGCCGCACAGAAGCAATGCTCGAGGAATATGAGGATAAACTAAACCTCCTATCCAAATTCGAAAACCGACAAGAAACAATCGAGCAGCTTCTGCAATTGGCCAAGGAAGAGTCGGTAAACGATCAGCTTATCGAACTAATTGATCAATTAAAAGAATGGGATTAGGAGGCGAGCGTGCATGGCATTTGAAGGATTAGCAGAGCGGCTCCAAGGAACAATTCAGAAAATCAAAGGTAAAGGGAAGATTTCTGAAGCAGACGTAAAAGAAATGATGCGGGAAGTCCGCTATGCACTATTAGAAGCGGACGTTAACTTAAAGGTAGTAAAAGAATTCGTTAAAAACGTATCGGAACGTGCTGTCGGTCAGGAAGTAATGAAAAGCCTAACACCTGGTCAGCAAGTGATTAAAATCGTAAAAGACGAGCTGACAAACTTAATGGGCGGGGAGCAAAGTCAAATTTCCCTCTCCTCTAGACCACCAACCGTTATTATGATGGTCGGTCTACAAGGGGCAGGTAAAACAACCACTACAGGTAAGCTGGCAAACGTACTTCGTAAAAAGTATAATAAAAAGCCTTTATTGATTGCAGCCGATGTATACCGACCAGCTGCAGTTAAACAGCTAGAAACAATTGGTAAACAGCTTTCATTGCCTGTATTCCAAATGGGTACGGACATTTCTCCGGTAGAAATCGTGAAGCAGGGGCTCGAAAAAGCGAAGGAAGATCATAATGATGTCGTAATCATCGATACTGCTGGTCGTCTTCACATTGACGAGGCGCTCATGCAGGAATTAAAGGATATCCGTGCGCTTAAAGAGCCAGATGAAGTATTTTTAGTTGTGGATGCGATGACAGGGCAAGATGCCGTGAACGTAGCGAACAACTTCAACGAATCCATTGGAATCACTGGCGTCGTGCTTACGAAGCTAGATGGTGATACTCGTGGTGGGGCAGCATTATCTATCCGTTCGATCACCCAAAAACCTATTAAATTTGTTGGGATGGGTGAAAAAATGGATGCGCTTGAGCCATTCCATCCAGAACGTATGGCATCCCGAATTCTAGGGATGGGAGATATGATGTCTCTTATTGAAAAAGCGCAGGCAAACGTGGATGAACAGCGTGCGAAGGAGTTGGAAGAGAAGTTTAGAACCCAATCCTTCACATTTGATGACTTCCTAGAGCAGCTTAGCCAGGTGAAAAAGATGGGGCCATTGGATGAAATCTTAAAGATGCTTCCGGGCGCTGGAAAAATCAAAGGGCTAGAAAATGCCAAAGTAGATGAAAAACAAATGGGTCGAGTTGAAGCGATTATCTATTCGATGACGCCTCGGGAAAAAACTACCCCTGAGATTATTAATGGTCCAAGAAAGAAACGTATCGCCAAAGGTTCTGGTACGTCTATTCAAGATGTAAACCGTTTGCTGAAGCAATTTGATGAAATGAAAAAAATGATGAAGCAAATGACGAACATGACCCAAAAAGGGAAGAAAAAGATGAAAATGCCTGGTTTTGATTCTCTTTTTAAATAATTTTTTTCAAATAAATAAGGTGTTAAGAAAAAACACTTTACAAACATCTAAAACCTTGATAATATACTATCTTGTGTGAAACTATTCGGAGGTGCAATAAAAAATGGCAGTTAAAATTCGTTTAAAACGTATGGGAGCTAAAAAATCTCCTTTTTATCGTATTGTAGTAGCAGACTCTCGCTCACCACGTGATGGTCGTCAAATTGAAACAGTAGGTACTTACAACCCACTTACTAAACCAGCTGAAGTAAAAATTAACGAAGAATTAGCGTTAAAATGGCTTCAAAATGGTGCAAAACCATCTGATACAGTACGTAACTTGTTCTCTGAGCAAGGAATCATGGAGAAATTCCATAACACAAAATTCGGCAAATAATCGGAGGGTACTTTGTGGAGCAGCTGATCGAGACAATCGTAAAACCATTAGTTGATTATCCAGATAGCGTTCAGGTTGGAAAAGAGGAAAGTGTGAACCGTATAGTTTACAAGCTTTCTGTTCATCCTGAAGATATGGGGAAAGTAATTGGCAAACAAGGCCGAGTAGCGAAATCTATTCGAACTATTGTGTACTCAGCAGCAGGCAGTAACCAGAAGAAAATATATGTCGACATTTTAGATTAACTTACAATCTGTAGTTTACAAAAAGGGAGAACAATTTGTTCTTCCTTTTTTGTAGCATAAGAGGGGCAAGCATAGAGGGAATTTACAGTAGGAACGGTCATATTGCCTTCCTTATGCTTCTGCTTTTCAAAGGAGGTTTTGGACGATGGAATGGTTTAACGTAGGAAAAATTGTGAATACCCATGGCATCTGGGGAGAGGTGCGTGTCATCTCTACAACGGATTTCGCTGAAGATCGTTATCAGGTAGGAAATGAGCTGACTCTGTTTAAGTCAGATGGCTCTAAGCCGATGAAAGTAAAGATTGCGAGTCATCGTAAGCATAAAAACTTTGATCTACTTACATTCGAAGGCTACGGGCTTTTGAAGGAAGTAGAGGGATTCCGCGATGCAATCTTAAAGGTTTCGAAAAAGCAGCTTTCTGAATTAGAGGAAAACGAATTTTATTTCCACGAAATTATTGGCTGTACGGTTGTATCAACTGAGGGAGAAACAATCGGCACTGTGACGGAGATTCTTCAAACGGGAGCGAATGATGTGTGGGCAGTTCAGCCAGCAAAGGGTAAAACGCATTATATTCCTTATATCGAAGATGTGGTAAAAGAAGTGGATATCAAGAACCAAAAGATTACGATTGAAGTGTTAGAAGGTCTGCTATCATGATGAAGATCCACATTCTTTCATTGTTCCCAGAAATGTTTACAGGTGTCTTTAACTCTTCCATACTGAAGAAGGCGCAAGAAAAGAATGAGGTATCTATTAACGTAGTGAACTTTCGTGATTATGCAGGGAATAAGCATAACCAAGTCGATGATTACCCATACGGAGGAGGAGCGGGGATGGTATTAAAGCCAGAGCCAATCTTCCATGCAGTAGAGGCACTGCCTCCTAGCAATAAAAGACGTGTCATTCTGTTATGTCCACAAGGAGAGCGCTTTACTCAAAAGAAGGCAGAAGAGCTTGCGAAAGAGGAAGAGCTGATCTTCATCTGTGGACACTATGAGGGGTATGACGAGCGCATTAGGGAGCATCTAATTACAGATGAAATCTCTATTGGAGATTTTGTCCTGACAGGCGGAGAGCTTGCGGCCATGACTGTAGTAGATAGTGTAGTGCGCTTGCTTCCAAACGTCCTAGGAAAAGCAGAATCTCATGAGCAAGATTCTTTTTCTACTGGATTGCTAGAGCACCCACATTATACGCGTCCAGTAGAATTTAGAGGGCATAGAGTGCCAGATGTCTTAATGTCAGGCAACCATGCAAATATTGAAAAGTGGCGTAGAGAGCAGTCCTTGAAGCGGACGCTGGAAAGGCGACCAGATTTGCTGGAGGAAGCAGACCTCTCTGAGGCAGATCGGAAGCTCCTCGATTCTATAAAAGGAAAGTAATTTCAGCGGAATTATTATTGCATACTAGCAAGAGTTATGATATATTTTACTATGTACTTTTATGTGAAGTACTGATTTTGGGTGTTCCGCTGCAACAGCTATGTGTGTAAGAGCATTCTATATAAGGAGAGAAAATGATGCAAAACATTATTTCAGAAATCACAAAAGAACAATTACGTACAGACTTACCTGATTTCCGTCCAGGAGATACAGTACGTGTGAACGTAAAAGTTGTAGAGGGTACTCGTGAGCGTATCCAAATGTACGAAGGTGTTGTAATCAAACGTCGTGGAGGCGGAATCAGCGAAACTTTCACAGTTCGTAAAATCTCCTCTGGTGTTGGTGTAGAGCGTACTTTCCCAGTACACACACCAAAAATTGCAAGCCTAGAAGTTGTACGTCGTGGTAAAGTACGTCGTGCTAAATTGTACTACCTACGTGACCTACGTGGTAAAGCTGCTCGTATTAAAGAGCGTCGCTAATAAGAAAAGTAAATGTTGTAGTGAAGGTGGCGACACTTTTGCTACAGCATTTTTATTTTCTCTAGTAGCTAGATTTCTAAACGTGTGTCTCCATTTAAATATACATAATGAGAACGAAAGAGAGTACTACCTCTTTCCTCGTTTTCTGTATTCATTCAAATTTTTCTTCTCTCGCATAAAAAGAGGGATGTTGGGAAGTTATAAAAGAAAGGGTATTTCCTTTTGCCACCATACCATTTTCCCTGTACAATGAAGATAGTAACTAAAGGGGGCAAGTAAATGGAACAAGTAAAAAAAGAGAAAAATGAATTATGGGAATGGTCAAAAGCATTGCTGATTGCATTTGGGTTAGCTGCGATAATTCGCCTCTTTTTATTTACCCCTATCGTAGTAGACGGAGAATCCATGATGCCTACATTAGAGAATGGGGATCGGATGGTCGTTAATAAGATAGGATATAAGATAGGAGAGCCTGATAGATTTGATATCGTTGTTTTCCATGCACCAGAGCAAAAAAATTATATCAAACGTGTAATTGGTCTTCCAGGAGATCATATCGAGTATAAAAACGATCAGCTTTTTATCAATGGTAAGCCTGTTGATGAGCCATACCTTGACCAATACAAAAAAGAAATAGATGAAGGAACACTTACAGAGGACTTTACGCTTGAAGAAAAGGTGAACATGGAAGAGATTCCAGAAGGCTATGTGTTTGTTATGGGCGATAACCGTCGCTATAGTAAGGACAGCCGTCTAATAGGTCTCATTGCAATCGATGAGATTATTGGAAGCACGAACTTTGTATTCTGGCCAATTGAAGATTTTGGCACAGTTAAATAATTAGAGTGTAAGGGACGCTTGGCACAGCTTCAAGCGTTCAATGAAAATAAATGACGAAACTACTGACAAACTTAGTATCGCTAAGTTTGTTGTTTGTTTAAGAGGAGGGGCACGGGTGACAATTCAATGGTTTCCAGGACATATGGCAAAGGCAAGAAGAGAGGTTACGGAAAACCTCAAGCTAGTTGATATCATTTTTGAGCTAGTTGATGCTCGCTTACCACTTTCCTCTAGAAATCCGATGATTGACGATGTCATCAATCAAAAGACACGCTTGCTCATTTTAAACAAGATGGATATGGCGGATGATATGCAAACAAAGAAATGGATTGCCTATTTCGAGGAGAAGGGCCTGCCTACGGTTGCAGTAAACTCTTTGGAGGGAAAAGGTCTCCAAACTATTTTTAAGGCTGCTAAAGAGCTTCTAAAGCCGAAATGGGACCGTATGAAGGATAGAGGCATGAAGCCAAGGGCAATTAGGGCAATGATAGTAGGAATTCCAAATGTAGGGAAATCAACGCTTATCAACCGATTTGCCAAGAAAAACATTGCCAAGACGGGGAATACACCAGGGGTGACGAAGCGTCAGCAATGGATCAAGGTAGAAAAAGAAATAGAATTGCTAGACACTCCAGGTATACTTTGGCCGAAGTTCGAGGATCCGGAGGCAGGCTATAAGCTGGCACTTACCGGTGCTATCAAGGATGCTGTCGTAAACATGGAGGACCTAGCAGTATATGGCCTACGCTTCCTTGCTTCTCACTATCCAAATCGCATGAAAGAAAGATATGGTATTGAAGCGGTAAGTGAGGACTTGGTAGAAACGTTCGATCATATCGGCAAGCTGAGAAGATGCTATGCTGGTGGCGGCGAAATAGATTATGACCAAGTGGCGGAGTTAATTGTCAGAGATATACGAAGCCAGCATTTGGGTCGACTGACATTTGATTTTGTGGAAGATAATGCTTGACTTAGGGGTGTCCAAAAAGGGCACCCCTTTTCCATCGTTTCTCTCTATTTTGGAGGAAATCAACCGATACATAAAATAAGCAATTAGATAAAGTGGTGAAAAAATGAACATTCAAGAGATAAAAAGTAAACTAGCAATGACACAAACTATGGAGCCATGGATAGAGGAGTTAGAACGGGATCAAAGAGCGGGTGTCCAAAAGCTGCTGGTAAGCTGGAAAAAGAAGCAGGAGCAGCTACTAGAGGTTAAGCGCCAGCATGAAGAAAAAGTACGCTTTGATCGAAGCTTTACGAAGAGTCCGTTAGACCTAGTAGCAGGGGTGGATGAGGCTGGACGTGGACCGTTAGCCGGTCCAGTAGTAACAGCAGCAGTGGTTCTCGGAGAAAACACAGACGCCTTGATAGGTTTAAATGACTCGAAGCAGATTTCAAAGGAGAAAAGAGAAGAACTAGCGAAAATAATAAAAGATACGGCACTGAGCTACTCCATTCATTTTCAATCTGTTGAAAATATCGATCGATTAAATATTTATGAAGCAACGAGGCTATCCATGATGGAAGCAGTAAACGCCTTGGAAGCAAGGCCACAGGTTGTGCTAGTAGATGCTATGAAGCTACCAATTGATATAGAGACACATTCTATTATCAAGGGAGACGCCCAGAGCTTAGCGATTGCCGCTGCTTCTATCCTAGCTAAGACGGCAAGAGATGCGTATATGGAAAAGTTACATGAGGAGTATCCACAGTATTTATTCCACCAGCATGCGGGTTATGGAACAAAGGAGCATGTGAATAAAATCATGGAATATGGTCCTTCTATCCATCATCGGAAAACATTTGAGCCAATTAAATCACTACTACAAAAGAGCGAGGTGAATGTATGAGCTATTCTTCCTTTTCGACGATTACCGGAAACCAGCCTTCTGCTATCCAACCAAATGGTCCGATGGCAATGAAGGAAGGACAGGTTGTGCATGGGACGATTAAGCAGCTCTTTCCAAACCAAACGGCGGAGGTGCAAATCGGTGGTCAAAAAGTAATTGCCAAGCTGGAAGCACCCTTAAAAGCAGGAGACGCTCATTTTTTTCAAGTGACAAAAGGAGCGCCGGAGCTTCAATTAAAGGTAGTGACAGGGCCGCTTGAACAAGGGAAGGGAATTGTTCAACAGGCTCAGCAGCTGATTCAGGCGATGGGGCTGAATAAATCAATGGAGCTTCAGGCTGCAGCCCAATTTTTCTTAAAAGAACAACTGCCGATTTCGAAGGAAATCCTGCTTCAGGCTGAGCAGCTAATGAAAAACCTTCCACAAGGAGCCTCTCTGAAGGCGGGACTTGAAGCAATCCAAAAAATGATGGAGCTCAAGCTACCTTTAACGGAGCAGATGCTGCAGACACTGGTAAGCGGTAAATCTACGAAAGGGATGCTGCCTTTGATTCAGCAGCTAAACAATGCAATTCAACAGGATAATAGCATCCCTGCTGTCATGAAACATACGATGCAGGACAGCTTAGTAAGACTGCAGGAGCCATTTCGATTTCCTCAGGCAGGGGCTTTATTAGGAAATCAGCTTGCTACCATGCTGGATGAGCAAACACCTGTTGCAGACAGACTGCAGATTATGCAGGCCTTGAAAGAGGCAGGGATTCTTCCGAGCAATTCGACGTTGAACTCTGTAGTGCTTGGAGAAGGAGCTGCTATTAAGGGGACGGCTGGGGAAGTGCTGCAAACAAAGAACGTGGAATTCGTTCGGAGCTGGGTGGAGAATCAATCGCTTCTTACCTCTTCCCAAAAAGAGACGCTATTAGCCTCGCTTAAGGGAGATAGTAACAATATACAGCAGCAATTAATCAAAGCCTTTTCGGCCCTTAGTCAACAAGCGATCTTTGAGAAAGATGAAGCTGGGTTTACGCCGAAGGACCATCTTTTGAGTTTGCTTGGTAAAGGGGAAACAAGAGAAGCGATGCAGCAGTCGCTAACTCAAATCGCTCAGTTAGGTAGAACGCAAGCATTTTCTGCAGGGAACCAAGCTGCGGAGCAATTGATCGTGCAGCAATTAGATGGGAAAGCAATGGAGCATGCGATGAAGGAGGTGCTTCGTTCGCTTGGATTTAGCTACGAAGGGAAGCTTTCAGGAGCCGGCGATAACGTAAGGCAGTTATCTGCCCAGCTTAAGCCGCAGCTAGTCGAATTACTGCAACAGCCACAAATCTCTTCTGCAATAAGAGAGATAGCGGAGGGTTTATTGCATCGAATGAACGGTCTTCAGCTTCTTTCTGCCGAAAACGGGGCACAGCATCAGCTTCTCATGCAGCTGCCATTAGAGTTAATGGGAAAGAAAATGGATGCAACATTAGAATGGAATGGAAGGATGAAAGAGGATGGGAAAATCGACTCCGACTATGCCCGTATCTTGTTTTATTTGCAGCTGGAATCTTTACAGGAAACTGTTGTTGATATGCAAGTGCAAAATAGAGTGGTGACGATTACGTTATTTAACGAGCTTCCTCAATTACAAGCCATGGTGGACCCACTAAAGGATCAGTTGAAGGCAGGGCTCGCTAGCCTTGATTACAAGCTATCAGGTGTCTTCGTGAAAGGTTTTCAAGAACAGCAGCTATCCTCCAAATGGAAGCAAAAATCAGTTGGGTTAGAAAACCAGGGAGTCGATATACGAATATGAGTGACGAAAAATTCAAACGAAAAGAAGCGGTCGCCTTAACCTATAAGCCAGGCGTAGATGCTCCCACAGTAGTTGCAAAGGGCAAGGGAAAAATAGCCGAAAACATTCTAGCGAAGGCAAGCGAGCACCAAGTCCCTATCCAGGAGGATCCCAGTTTGGTCGAGCTACTGGGAGGCCTAGATATCAATCAATCCATCCCGGAGGAGCTCTACCAGGCAGTAGCGGAGGTATTTGCTTTTATCTATCGCGTCGACAAAGGATTATCAGATCGGAAGTGAGCTCCCTGGGAATAGGGAGCTTTTATTTGTTGTTACTTCTAAAGGGGGGCGATTCCAATATGGAGTGGCAAGTCGACCGAGAGTAAAGCGCGTCTGAGCGAGAGTAAACTGCTCCCGAGTGAGAGTAAACAGGCTGAATGAGAATAAAAGATCCTTAACCGAGAGTAACCTCCCCGCGAGTGAGAGTAATCGACAGCTAACCGAGAGTAAATATCCCTCAAGTGAGAGTAACCGAAATTAATAGAAAGTGGGGTTGGTCGAGTGAGAGTAACTGGTGTCCGAGCGAGAGTAAACTGCTCCCGAGTGAGAGTAAACAGGCTGAATGAGAATAAAAGACCTTCAACCGAGAGTAACCTCCCCGCGAGTGAGAGTAACTGGTGTCCGAGCGAGAGTAAACTGCTCCCGACCGAGAGTAAACAGGCTGAATGAGAATAAAAGACCTTCAACTGAGAGTAACCTCCCCGCGAGTGAGAGTAATAAGTGGCTAACCGAGAGTAATCCCCCCGCGACCGAGAGTAACCGCAAGCCCCCTGAGAGTAACCGTAACCCTACCCCAACTCCACATCAACTATCCAATACCACCAATTATCCCTTCCCTAACCCAGTATATTCCAAAAGCTCTTCCGCCCCTAAAATAATCCATAATATACTATAATGTGCGAATATTCTTTGATTTGGAGAATTATCATACTTTTGTGGACAAGATGTGACAGCTCTAATACAATAATAAAGTAGTATAAATGTTTGACATTTGATGGGAGGATGTAAAATGAATATCCATGAATATCAAGGAAAACAACTCCTAAGACAGTATGGGGTAGCAGTTTCGAATGGAATTGTTGCTTTTTCTCCGGAAGAAGCAGTAAAAGCTGCAAAAGAGTTGGGCTCTAAGGTTATCGTTGTAAAAGCGCAAATTCACGCAGGTGGACGTGGAAAAGCGGGCGGAGTAAAAATCGCTAAAAATCTAGACGAAGTACGTGAATATGCGAAAGAGCTTCTAGGGAAAGTTCTTGTTACTCACCAAACTGGTCCTGAAGGTAAAGAAGTAAAGCGCTTACTTATTGAAGAAGGAAGCGACATTAAGAAGGAAAATTATGTAGGACTAGTGTTAGACCGTGCAACTTCTCGTGTGACATTAATGGGCTCTGAAGAGGGCGGAATGGACATTGAAGAAGTAGCGGCAAATACACCTGAGAAAATTTTCTACGAGGAAATTGACCCGGTTGTTGGACTTACAGGGTTCCAAGCACGTCGTATGGCTTTTAATATGAATATTCCAGCTAAGCTTGTCAACAAAGCTGCGAAATTCATGCTAGGGTTATATCAAGTGTATAAAGAAAAGGATGCGTCCATCGTAGAGATTAACCCGTTAGTAGTAACAGGTGACGACAACGTATTGGCGTTAGATGCAAAATTCAACTTCGATAGCAATGCCCTATATCGTCATAAGGACATCTTAGAATTACGTGACTATGATGAAGAGGATCCAAAGGAAATCGAAGCTTCTAAATATGATTTAAGCTATATTTCCTTAGATGGAAATATCGGCTGTATGGTTAATGGTGCCGGTCTTGCGATGGCAACTATGGACACAATCAGCTATTATGGCGGCTCGCCTGCGAACTTCCTTGACGTTGGGGGCGGTGCAACAGCAGAAAAAGTAACAGAAGCATTCAAGATTATTCTAGCTGATCCAAATGTAAAAGGTATTTTCGTAAACATTTTCGGTGGAATTATGAAATGTGACGTTATTGCAGAGGGTGTTATTACAGCAGCAAAAGAAGTAGGACTTCAAGTGCCACTAGTTGTTCGTTTAGAAGGAACGAATGTGGATCTTGGAAAGAAACTACTGAATGAATCAGGCTTAAATATTGTTGCAGCAGACTCCATGGCAGACGGTGCTCAAAAAATCGTTAATCTTGTAGGATAAGAAAGGCAGGGACATAGAATGAGCGTATATATTAATAAAGATACAAAAGTAATTGTTCAAGGAATTACGGGCTCAACTGCTCTTTTCCATACAAAACAAATGCTGGAATATGGTACAAAAATTGTTGCCGGTGTAACTCCAGGAAAAGGCGGCACAGAAGTGGAAGGCGTTCCTGTATTTAACACAGTAGCGGATGCTGTAAAAGCAACTGGCGCAAATGTTTCTGTTATCTATGTACCAGCACCATTTGCAGCTGATGCAATTATGGAAGCGGTTGATGCTGAGCTTGATATGACCATCTGTATTACTGAGCATATCCCAGTGTTAGATATGGTGAATGTAAAACGCTATATGGAAGGTAAGAAAACACGTTTAGTGGGACCAAACTGCCCAGGTGTTATCACTGCGGATGAATGTAAAATTGGTATCATGCCAGGATACATTCATACAAAAGGCCATGTTGGCGTAGTTTCACGTTCTGGTACTTTAACGTATGAGGCTGTTCATCAATTAACACAAGCGGGAATTGGCCAAACAACTGCTGTTGGTATCGGTGGAGACCCAGTAAACGGTACGAACTTCATTGATGTATTAAAAGAATTTAATGAAGATGAAGACACTTATGCAGTAGTAATGATTGGGGAAATCGGTGGTACTGCAGAAGAAGAGGCTGCTGAGTGGATCAAAGCGAACATGAAGAAGCCGGTTGTAGGATTCATCGGTGGACAAACTGCACCTCCTGGAAAGCGTATGGGTCATGCTGGAGCTATCATCTCTGGTGGACAAGGTACAGCGGAAGGAAAAATCAAAGCGATGAAGGAAGCAGGCATGAAGGTAGCTGCTACTCCATCCGTTATTGGTGAAACGTTAATTGAAGCAATTAAAGAAGCTGGAATCTACGAAGCTTGTAAAACACATTAATAGATTCTTCAAATAGGAAAACAGAGCAGCTACAAAAATAGCAGCTGCAACAAAGGGTATCCAAAGCATGAAGTATTGGATACCCTTTTTAAAAGTGACGATTCCGGTTTTCATTCATTTACTCCCACTCTTATCCCGTTTACAGGTACTTCAATATTTAGGAGGTAATCAATGGAAGAATTATATAGAAGAAACTTGTTAGCCCTACATTATGTATTCCCTGCACCTCTTCATCAAATATTTCCTCTCATCAAACTTACCGCGAATCTTTCTGAATGTAATGAAATAACTCCTAACATGATTTCCACCATCTGTCATGTTCCCTCTGCTCGAGCATCGAATATCCTAAGTCTTTGGAAGAAGTATCATATAGTCCCTCTGGAAGATATGTATCAAGCACATCAAATTACCCCTATTCTTTTTACAGATCTTCTATACCCAAAAAGTTTATTAAGCCTGTATGACCCACCCGCAGTAGTTTATATAAGAGGAAACAGTGAGATACTTAAAAATAAGAAGAAAGTCGCTATCATAGGTTCTCGAAAAGCTACCAGTTATTCCTCAGAAAGTATGAAACTTCTTCTCCCTCCTTTAATAAAAAATGATTATATTATTGTCAGTGGTCTAGCCAAGGGGGCAGATACGATGGCTCACCGAACAACCATTGAGTTATCAGGTCAAACGATTGCTGTCCTTGGGGCGGGCTTCCAGCATATATATCCGAAGGAGAATACGGAATTGGCTAGAATCATGTCGACCCATCATTTGCTGCTAACTGAATATCCCCCATATGTACCGCCTAAAAAGTGGAATTTCCCTAAGAGGAATCGAATTATTAGTGGTTTGTCACAAGGTGTCGTTATTACAGAGGCAGAGTTAAAAAGTGGTACAGTTTCTACCATGGAGCATGCGCTAGAAAATGGCAAAGAAATTTTTGCGGTACCTGGACCTATTTTTTCTCCTCTGTCATTAGGACCAAATCACTTGATTCTAGAAGGGGCAAAGCCAATTTGGGATGGGAATCAAATACTAGAAGAATTAGAAAATATAAAATAAAAAAATGGATAAGAAATGAAAAGTCTTGCATTTCTCGAAAAACTGTTATACATTTTGCAACAGGTATTTGTTTTGAGTATGAAGCGAGTTACCTTCTATAAGGAGGCAAATCTATGTCAGATTATTTAGTGATAGTGGAATCACCTGCAAAAGCAAAAACAATAGAAAGATATCTTGGGAAGAAGTATAAAGTAAAAGCTTCAATCGGTCATATTATCGACCTCCCTAAAAGCCAAATGGCTGTTGATGTAGAAAATAACTATGAGCCTAGATATATTACAATTCGAGGAAAAGGTCCGATTCTTCAAGACTTAAAGAGCGCTGCTAAAAAAGCAAAAAAAGTTTATCTAGCGGCCGACCCCGATAGAGAAGGGGAAGCGATTGCTTGGCATTTGGCGAAGGCATTGAATGTAGAACTAGACTCAGATTGCCGAGTTGTTTTTAATGAGATAACGAAGGATGCGATTGTGGAATCCTTTAAGCACCCAAGACCTATTGATATGGACCTAGTAGATGCTCAGCAAGCAAGAAGAGTACTAGACCGATTGGTGGGCTATAACATTAGCCCAATCTTGTGGAAAAAAGTGAAGAAGGGTCTGTCCGCTGGTCGTGTTCAATCGGTGGCCTTGCGCTTAATTATCGATCGTGAACGTGAGATAGAACAATTTGTTCCAGAAGAGTACTGGTCCATTGAAGGGAAATTCGAAAAGGATAAAAAACCCTTTGATGCAATGTTCTTTGGAAAAGACAAGGAAAAAACAACGCTAGCAAATGAAGAAGAGGTAAATGCAGTCCTAAAGCTGATGAAAGGAAATGACTTTGAGGTAACAAACGTAGTGAAGAAGGAAAGAAAGCGTAATCCAGCCCCATCCTTTACTACCTCATCCCTTCAGCAAGAGGCAGCACGGAAGCTGAACTTTCGAGCTAGAAAGACCATGATGCTGGCACAGCAGCTTTATGAAGGAATCGACCTTGGGAAAAAAGAAGGTACTGTCGGGTTAATCACCTATATGCGTACTGACTCCACAAGGATTTCTGAAACTGCTAAGGCGGATGCCGAAAGCTTTATTCAAATGCAGTATGGACAAGAGTTCGTGGCAGTTAAGAAAGCAGATAAGAAAGCAGATAAGCAAGCAAAAAATGCTCAGGATGCGCATGAAGCAGTTAGACCGACGAGTGTTACTAGAACACCGGATTCCTTGAAAAACATCCTATCTAGGGATTTATATCGTTTATACAAGCTTATTTGGGAGCGTTTTATTGCAAGTCAGATGGCACCTGCTACCTTAGACACAGTAGCTGTGGATTTGAAAAGTGGAGATGCTATTTTCAGAGCAAACGGCTCTCAAGTAAAGTTCCCTGGTTTTATGAAGGTGTACGTAGAGGGAACGGATGACCAAAAGGATGACAAGGATAAGCTATTGCCAAAACTTGAGGTTGGAGACAAGGTGGAGGCTTTAGAGGTGTTACCTAAGCAACATTTTACACAGCCACCTCCAAGATATTCTGAGGCTAGATTAGTAAAGACGTTAGAAGAGCTAGGTATTGGTAGACCATCTACTTACGCGCCTACCTTGGATACGATCCAAAAAAGAGGATATGTGACACTAGAAGCAAAACGATTTGTTCCTACTGAGCTAGGGACCATCATCCATGAGCTAGTACTGGAGTTCTTCCCAAACATACTAAATATCGAATTCACTGCCCAAATGGAGCGGGACTTAGATAGTATTGAAGAGGGAGCAGCCCAATGGAGAGATGTTATCGACGGCTTCTATAAGGACTTTGAAAAGCATCTAAAACATGCGGATGTTGCAATGGAAAAAATTGAAATTAAAGATGAGCCGACTGGAGAGGACTGTGAACAATGTGGTTCTCCAATGGTATATAAGCTAGGCAGATATGGGAAATTTATGGCTTGCAGTAACTTCCCGGATTGCAGAAACACAAAAGCGATTGTGAAAGAAATCGGTGTCACTTGTCCAACCTGTAAGGAAGGACAGATTGTGGAGAGAAAAAGTAAGACGAAGCGCGTCTTCTTTGGCTGTAATCGATATCCAGATTGCGATTTCGTTTCTTGGGATAAGCCAATCAATAGACCGTGTCCTAAGTGTAATGAAATGCTCGTAGAGAAAAAGCTGAAAAAAGGAATACAAATACAATGTGTTGCGTGTGACTATAAAGAAGATCCGCAAAGTTAGGAAAGAAGGATTCTAATATGACTGAAATCGTAAATGTAATTGGTGCTGGTTTGGCAGGAAGTGAAGCGGCATGGCAGATTGCGAATCGCGGTGTAAAGGTTCGCTTATATGAAATGCGTCCAGTGAAACAAACGCCAGCCCACCATACAGATAAATTCGCTGAATTAGTTTGTTCGAATTCACTTAGAGCAAATAATCTAACAAACGCTGTAGGGGTCATAAAAGAAGAAATGCGTATGCTTAATTCTTTGATTATCCAGTCAGCTGATAATAGCAGCGTACCAGCGGGTGGGGCATTGGCAGTTGATCGTCATGATTTTGCAGGTCGTGTGACAGAAGCAATTCGAAATCACCCAAATATTGAAATTGTGAATGAAGAAGTAACTGAAATACCAGAAGGAATAACGGTAATCGCAACTGGTCCACTTACTTCTCCTGCATTAGCAGAGAAGGTAAAAGAAATCACTGGGCAGGATTATCTTTATTTCTATGATGCTGCTGCGCCAATCGTAGAAAAAGACAGCATTGATATGGATAAGGTATACTTAAAATCTCGTTATGATAAAGGCGAAGCCGCTTATTTGAACTGTCCAATGACAGAAGAGGAGTTTAATCGTTTTTATGATGCGCTCATAGCTGCAGAGGTTGTGCCATTAAAGGAATTTGAGAAAGAGATTTATTTCGAAGGATGCATGCCTGTTGAGGTAATGGCTGCTAGAGGTAGAAAGACATTATTGTTTGGTCCGATGAAGCCAGTTGGATTAGAAGATCCGAAAACAGGTAAAAGACCTTATGCTGTTGTACAACTACGTCAAGATGATGCTGCTGGAACTCTTTATAATATCGTTGGATTCCAAACGCATTTAAAATGGGGACCACAAAAAGAAGTTCTTCGCCTAATCCCTGGGCTTGAAAACGTAGAAATTGTACGATACGGGGTAATGCATAGAAATACGTTTATCAATTCTCCTTATGTATTAAAGCCGACTTATCAGTTGAAGGAAGAACAACGAATCTTCTTTGCAGGACAAATGACTGGTGTGGAAGGATATGTAGAGTCCGCTGGAAGTGGTCTATTAGCTGGTATTAACGCTGCTAAGCTTGCGAAGGGCGAGGAGCTTGTTGTATTCCCGAGTGAAACGGCGTTAGGAAGTATGGCGAGATATATTACGGAAGCTAATCCGAAGAACTTTCAGCCGATGAACATCAACTTTGGTTTATTTCCAGAGCTTCAACCGAAAGTGAGAGACAAAAAAGAGCGCACAGAACAACTAGCAAATAGAGCGTTGACAACAATTCGAAATTTTATGAAAAATACGTCAATATAATTGATTTTGGCCTCTTAAAAGTTGTATACTTTGAGAGGCCTTTATATTGGTTGTATAGGAGCTGGTTATAATGATCGGGACGGAAGAATTACACGCTTTTATTACGCATATACAGTTGGAAAAAAATTATTCAAGCTTGACTGTACGAGAATATCAAAAGGATATTGGTAATTTTATGAACTTTCTCGAACAAGAGGGCGTAAGCGACTTAAATGATGTAGAATATATTCATGCACGACTTTTTGTCACAAAATTATATGAACAGCAATTGGCACGAACTACAATTTCCAGAAAGATATCCGCTATTCGGTCCTTTTATAAATATTTAAACAAGGAATATAACATACGAGATGATGCATTTCAGAGTCTTTATCATCCCAAGAAAGAGGAGAGGCTTCCTCAGTTTTTTTATGAAGAGGAATTGGATGTTTTATTTGAAAAAAATAAAGGAACAGATCCTTTATCTATTCGAAACATCGCAATTCTGGAGATACTATACGCTACCGGTATTCGAGTGAGCGAACTTATTTCCATTGAATGCAGTCATATAGATAGTAGCTACGGAGTAATTCTTGTTATGGGAAAAGGTAGGAAAGAAAGGTACATACCTGTGGGTGACTATGCGCTTGGTGCGGTAGAAGAATACACAAAAACAAGCAGACCTAAACTTATGAAGAACAAGTCTCATTCCTATTTATTTGTCAATCATAGGGGAGAACCACTGACCACAGATGGAGTAAGGTATATTTTAAACAGCATGATGAAGAAAGCTGCCTTACATAACTCCATTCACCCTCATATGTTACGACATACCTTTGCTACACATTTATTAAATAATGGAGCAGATCTACGAAGTGTGCAGGAGCTTTTGGGCCATGCACATTTATCATCTACGCAGGTATATACACATGTAACAAAAGAGCATTTAAGAAAAACTTATATGAACGCCCATCCGAGGGCTTAAAAGTAGGAGGGAAAGAGTTTATGAGTCAAATTCATGCAACTACTATATTTGCGGTACAACATCGAGGTTCTTGTGCAATGGCAGGAGATGGTCAAGTAACACTTGGCAATCAAGTAGTGATGAAGCACACGGCTAAAAAGGTGAGAAGGCTATTTAATGGCCAAGTGGTGGCAGGATTTGCAGGTTCGGTAGCTGATGCTTTTACCCTTTTTGAAATGTTTGAAGGTAAGCTACTAGAGTATAATGGGAATCTTCAAAGAGCAGCAGTAGAGTTAGCTAAGCAGTGGCGAGGAGACAAAATGCTTCGTCAGCTGGAGGCGATGCTACTCGTGATGGACAAAGATCATTTATTACTAATAGCAGGAACCGGTGAGGTTATAGAACCGGATGATGGTGTACTTGCAATCGGGTCTGGTGGGAACTATGCTTTGGCTGCAGGAAGAGCCTTGAAGAAGTTTGCCGGAGATACGTTGACGGCGAAGGAGATAGCTGAGGCGGCATTAAACACGGCCGCTGATATTTGTGTATTTACAAACCATCAAATTATTGTGGAGGTAATAGGTGAAAATGAAAGAAACTAACTTAACTCCTAAACAAATAACTGAGCACCTAAATAAATATATTGTTGGTCAAGAGTCTGCAAAAAAATCAGTAGCTGTTGCATTACGTAATCGTTATAGAAGACAGTTGCTAGACGAGGAAATAAGAATGGAGGTAATACCAAAGAACATTCTTATGATTGGTCCAACAGGAGTTGGGAAAACAGAAATTGCGAGAAGAATTGCCAAGCTAACGAAAGCCCCATTTGTAAAAGTGGAAGCAACGAAATTTACAGAGGTTGGCTATGTAGGTAGAGATGTCGAGTCTATGGTAAGAGATTTGGTGGAGGCTGCTGTCCGTATTGTAAAAGAAGAGAAGATGGAAGAAGTCAAGGATCAGGCCGAACGACTTGCTAATGATGCGATTGTGAAACTATTAGTTCCATCTCTGAAAAAGAAGAATTCTGGACAAAATCCGTTTGAAGCCCTTTTTGGAGGGAAAATGGAGGATGAAGCCTCAGAAAATGATGATGTAGAGATACGTATAAAACGCTCGCAAATTGCCGAGGATTTAAGAGACGGCAAATTAGAAAATGAAATCATCACGGTAGAGGTAACAGAGCAAGCCCCTTCTATCTTTGACGCTTTGCAAGGTGGCGGGATGGAAAGCATGGGAATGAACATGCAAGACGCTTTATCTAGCCTAATGCCTAAAAAGAAGAAGAAAAGAAAAATGAAGGTGAAGGATGCTCGTAAAATTTTGACTCAAGAAGAGGCTAGCAAGCTAATTGATAATGATGAGCTCTCCCAAATCGCAATTGAGCGGACAGAGCAATCTGGGATTATCTTTATTGATGAAATGGATAAAATCGCAAGTAAAAGTGGTGGAAGCTCGGCAGATGTTTCAAGAGAGGGCGTACAAAGAGATATTCTGCCAATAGTAGAGGGGTCTACTATTACTACTAAATATGGTGCTGTCAAAACAGATTATATTTTATTTATTGCAGCTGGAGCCTTCCATATGTCAAAGCCGTCTGATTTAATTCCAGAGCTGCAAGGACGCTTTCCAATCAGAGTGGAACTCGAAAAGTTGACACAGGAGGACTTTGTTCGGATCTTGAAAGAGCCACATCATTCTCTTATTAAGCAATATGAGGCGTTGCTAGAAACAGAAGGGGTTTCAATCTCCTTCACTGAGGAAGCAATCGAACGTATTGGAGACATAGCTTATCAGGTCAATCAGGAGACGGATAATATAGGAGCGAGAAGGCTTCATACCATCCTCGAAAAAATATTGGAAGAGCTGTCCTATGAAGCTTCTGACATATCTCCAGCACAAATCCAGATAACCCCTGCATATATAGACTCTAAACTTGACAATATTGTGAAAAACAAAGACTTATCGCAATTTATACTGTAAGATATGAATGTTATTAGAATCGGAAACAATTAAAAAACTTTTGAATTTTGAAAAAATGAAAAACTATATGGAGGACTATACACATGAATCTTTTGGAAAAAACTCGTAAAATTAACTCGATGCTACAAGCATCTGCTGGGAAGCCAGTAAACTTTAAAGAAATGGCAGCTACTCTAAGCGCTATCATTGAATGTAATGTATTTATCGTTAGCAGAAAAGGGAAGCTTCTAGGTCATGAAGTACATCAACAAATTGAAAATGACCGTATGATTAAAATGATGGAAGAGCGTCAATTCCCAGAAGAATATACGCAAAACCTTTTCCAAATTAATGAAACATCCTCTAACCTAGATGTA
Organism: Psychrobacillus sp. Z16_25; assembly: GCF_056856695.1. Classification (NCBI taxonomy): domain Bacteria; kingdom Bacillati; phylum Bacillota; class Bacilli; order Caryophanales; family Bacillaceae; genus Psychrobacillus; species Psychrobacillus sp. Z16_25. The sequence continues at coordinate 133,923 of NZ_JBXEOV010000001.1, forward strand.
TACAGTGAGCATTCTGTATTCCCAGTAGAGAACAGAGACCTATTTAAAGATGGTCTTACAACAATCGTTCCAATCATCGGTGGTGGAGAGCGCCTAGGTACACTTATTCTTGGACGTCTTAAAGCGGAATTTGGCGAAGATGATTTAATCCTTGCTGAATACGGAGCTACAGTTGTAGGAATGGAAATCCTTCGTGAAAAAGCGGAAGAAATCGAAGGTGAAGCAAGAAGCAAAGCTGTGGTGCAAATGGCGATTAACTCACTTTCTTATAGTGAGCTTGAAGCAATTGAGCATATCTTTGAAGAATTAGATGGAAATGAAGGCTTGCTTGTAGCTTCTAAAATCGCTGATCGCGTTGGAATTACTCGCTCAGTAATCGTAAATGCACTTCGTAAGCTAGAAAGTGCAGGGGTTATCGAGTCTCGTTCGTTAGGAATGAAAGGAACTTATATCAAAGTGTTAAACGATAAGTTCTTAGCAGAGCTTGCACAACTTAAATTACGCTAATAGCATTGACTACGGTAAAACTTTTTATTTGCTATAAGTGAAGAAAAATACCTCAAGAGCATACCGAGGGCACTGAAAACTGTAGTCTTTTTATAATCGATTCATATCTAGAAAAAATAAGGCCCTTTTTGTTCTTTTTTGAACAGAAAGGGTCTTATTTCTATATCTGTCCTTGTATTGCCATGCCAAATAAACCCACTGACTTGGCTGTTTTATACCCATGTGGATTCTTGATTTCACTATTTTTCGCCTCTATTTTATAGCTTTTCTTCGCTATTAGCTTGAAAGCCTCTGTCTCTTGAAATTCCGCTTGTTCCTAATGGAACGTGGACTTGATAGTAACCGAATAAGACTGACTTGCTTTTGGCACCTTCTTTATAACAACCTTCTCTAATAGGGCAAACTTTACATTTTTCAATATAAAATAGAAAGTGATTTGCTGGTTCTTAGCTTAATTTTTCTTTCCGGTACGCGCTTGTTTGATTGCCATATATCCCGCCGGCAAACAAACAAGCCTGCGCATCCTTGTTAAAATCAAACTCTCTCTTCCGTTGTCCGTTGCCATTGGTGATGGCGAGATGCAATGGGGATATCAGTTGAAGTCCTTAAGACTTTACGTGCAGTAAATTATCTTTATCTGAATAGCTGTATCCAAATATTCGAGAAGGTGGACATCTGATAGGTCTTGAATTGCTTTTAGTAGTAGTTATTTAAACATCCGAATCCGCCACAATGGAAATTAAAGATTTAAAAAAGCGAGTATGTGAAAGATTCTCCCCTACATCCTCGCTTCAAGTATTAATGAAATTTTTCAGTGCCCTCGAGCATACCTAGAGGTATTTTATATTATCTACCTCGAAAGTATCTCCCCTTAAAAAATACCTTCGAATACTGCATATGTGCTTGTAAGATATCTTGAACAAATGCACTAACTCCAACCTCTACCTATAAACAATCTTCTTAAGAATAAGTATCAGGACTAACCTTGCTAAAGCAATCTATTGCATATAAATAGACTGTCCAAGAATAAATCTATCCTTTACAGGAGTAATTTGTCATAATCAACGACAAAACTAGATTAACTGTAATTTGTCCTTTCTTGAAGAGATTTCACTAGTTCATCTCAAGTTGAATGACCGCAAATTTTAAGACTAGTTAGTGATAAAATAATTTTTTTTTCTGTTTCTTTTAGCGTTAGTACCCACATAGGTATAATACGTAATTAATCTAGTGGTTTCATAATATCGACAGCCAATGATTGTGAGTTACCTAGACCAATAAAACTAGTCGAATAAAACAGAATAAAAGAGAAAATATTTTTATAGGGACTTAATTAAAGGTAAAAAAATACATATATGTATGAAATGTGACTACTTTCGACAAAAATGGTAATAATGATGAATTTTTATTATAAAAAAGGGAAGAAAGTACTATGAAAATTCAAAAAATATAATAGACACTAAGTTATATATTCATTACAATTATAATATTATGATTTTGATAGAATATTACTAAATTACAGTATAGAAAAATAATTAGGGGTGAGTGAAAAATGACTTTTTTTGGAGGGACTATAAATAATTTAGAACGAGCTTTAGACTTTTCTGCTGTGAAGCATAAGACAATTGCTCAGAATATAGCGAATGTTGACACGCCGAATTACAAGGCGAGGGATGTGGATTTTCAGCAATATTTGACAGAGGCGAAAAGTATGTCTATTTCAGCATACCGTACAGACAAGAAGCACTATAATTTTTCGGCGAACGCAGGTCAATCGGAGGTGTTTGATTACTCAAGCTTCCAATACAATAGTAACGGCAATGGAGTGGACATGGATAAAGAACAGGCAAACCTTGCGACAAACCAGCTATATTATAATGCCTTAATTGACCGAATGAGCGGGAAGTTAAATACACTTCAAAATGTAATCAAGGGAGGAAGATAATCATGTCAATCTTTCATGGGATGAATACAACTGCCTCTGCCCTTACTGCACAGAGACTTCGAATGGATGTCATTTCATCTAACATGGCCAATGCTGAGACAACAAGGGCCAAAATGGTGGATGGAGAATGGCAGGCTTATAGAAGAAAGTCGGTTACCCTGCAGCCGTTAGAAAATGGTCGTTTTTCTAGCTTCTTAAATGTAGCGATGGGAGCTGGGGGTAAGAATGGAGCAGGTAGCGGTGTTAAGGTGACAAATGTAAAAGAAGACACAGAGACGCCATTTAAACTTGTCTATGATCCAACACATTTAGACGCTAATGAAGATGGTTATGTTGAAATGCCTAATGTTGACCCGTTAAGAGAAATGGTCGATTTAATATCTGCCACAAGGTCGTACGAGGCAAATGTTACAGTGTTCAATGCGAACAAAGCAATGATGTCGAAAGCGCTTGAAATAGGAAAATAGAAAGAAGGGTAATATATAAATGGCAATCGAATCAGTTTCTATGTTTCAGACTTCCCCGATTAATACGCTCGCTGCTCCTAAGAGTAGCCCAGCAGAAGCACAACAAAATTTTGGTGAGATGCTTAAAGGTGCGATTGATTCAGTAAACTCATCCCAGCAAGCATCGGATATAGCGACAGAGAAATTAATTAATGGTGGAGATATAGAATTACACGATGTAATGATTGCTTCTCAAAAGGCTAGCATTACATTAAATACTACACTCGAAATACGTAATAAAGTTGTAGAAGCATATCAAGAAATCATGCGAATGCAGGTGTAAGCTCTCGGTTATTAGTGAATGAAAAGCCGAAATATTCAACGTAGCCGGAGGAAAAATATGAATGAACGAATAACAAACATCACTCAAAATTTAACTGGCTTTTGGAAAAGTAGAACAAAAGCACAAAAGGGTACCATTATAGGGAGCATTGTTGCGATTATCCTTGCTGCAGCAGCTCTGACCTATTTTATGAGTAGAACTACCTTTATTCCCCTCTACTCGGAAGCTTCTCCAGCAGAAATAGGACGGATTAAAGAAACATTAGATGCTCAAGGAGTACCGAATGAAATAGGTCCTGGTGGAACATCCATCTTAGTTCCTGATGGACAGGCAGAAGCATTGCTTGTACAAATGGCAGCAGAAGGGTTTCCTCAATCTGGCATGATCGATTATAGCTTTTTCTCGCAAAATGCTGGCTTTGGAATGACTGATAATGAATTTAATGTATTAAAGCTTGCCTCCATGCAAACGGAGCTTGCCAATCTTATAAAAAGTGTAGAAGGCGTGAAGGATGCCAAGGTAATGATTACTTTGCCAGAAGAAGGAGTATTCCTTACACAAAGCAACCAAACAGCTAGTGCATCCATCGTATTAAACACAGCACCAGGATACCAATTCACTGAATCACAAATTAATTCTCTTTATAATTTAGTGGCGAAATCTGTACCGAACTTATCAACGAACGATATTGTGATTATGAATCAGTATTCCGAGTATTACGACTTAAACCAAGCAGGTAATGGCACAGGAGGTTCTCTTGTTACAGACCAAATGACATTGAAGAAAACAATTGAAAGAGATCTTCAACGGCAGGTGCAAACAATGCTTGGTACTTTAATGGGACAAGACAAGGTTGTTGTATCTGTTACAACAGATATTGATTTTAAGAAAGAAAATCGTGAAGAAAATCTAGTGGAGCCGGTGGACCAAGATAGTATGTCTGGGATTCAACTAAGTGCTCAGCGGATATCGGAAACTTTTACTGGAAACAATCCGATAGCTGGTGGTACTCCTCAATCGGAGGATCCAACAGATAACTCTACTAGTTATTTAGAAGGTTCTAATGCAAATGGTGATTATGAACGGACAGAAGAAACGATTAACAATGAAGTTAACAGAATAAGAAAAGAAATTGTGGAAAGCCCATATAAAATCAGGGACATCGGTATCCAAGTGATGGTTGAACCACCAAACCCTGAGGATGTTAACTCTCTTTCTAATGGAGTTCAAGAGGATATCGAGCAAATTCTTGCAACGATTATTCGTACTTCCATTGATAAAGGGGCAGTAGCCGAACTAACAGAGGAACAAGTACAGGATAAAATAGTTGTTTCTGTTCAACCGTTTAACGGAAAAAATTCTCTCACTGCAGAGACCAGCCAAACGATTCCTTGGTGGGTTTTCGTTATCGGAGCAATCTTACTTGCAGCAATCATCCTATTAGTATTCTTTATCATCCGCTCTAAAAGAAGAGAGGCTCAAGAGGATGAATTCGTATTTGAAGAGCAAATGGAAGAGATAAAGATTGAGGACATAAACAATGAAAAAGAAACAGAGGCTACATTGAGACGGAAACAATTAGAAAGAATGGCGAAGGACAAGCCAGAAGACTTTGCGAAATTGTTGCGTACTTGGATAGCTGAGGATTAATGGGGGAATGGTCATGACTAAGAAGGAGAAAGGGCTAACTGGTAAGCAAAAAGCGGCTCTTCTATTGATTTCATTGGGACCAGAAGTATCAGCTTCCATCTATAAGCATTTAAATGAGGAAGAAATTGAACGGTTGACCCTTGAAATATCTGGTGTGAAAAGAGTAGAGCCAGAGGTGAAAGAGGATATTATTGAAGAGTTTCATCATATCGCTTTAGCTCAGGACTATATTTCACAGGGTGGCATTGGTTATGCCAAAACAGTTCTGGAAAAAGCGCTTGGAAGTGAGCACGCCCAGGCGATTATTAATCGACTGACATCGTCGTTGCAAGTAAAACCTTTCGATTTTGCTAGAAGAGCGGAACCAACTCAATTATTTAACTTTATTCAAAACGAACATCCACAAACAATTGCGCTGATACTATCTTATTTAGAGCCACAGCAGGCAGGAGTGATTTTATCCTCGCTGCCTCAGGATGTGCAAGCGGATATAGCGAGAAGAATCGCAACCATGGATTCTACTTCTCCGGAGGTAATTAGCGAGATTGAATCCATTCTAGAAAGAAAGCTGTCTTCTACTGTTACGCAAGACTTCACAGAGACAGGCGGTGTAGACGCAGTAGTCGAAGTGTTAAATGGAGTAGATCGTACAACAGAGAAGACTATCTTAGACGCACTAGAAATTCAAGATCCTGAGCTAGCGGAAGAGATTAAGAAGCGTATGTTTGTATTCGAAGATATCGTTACACTCGACAATCGCTCTATTCAACGAGTTATTCGAGATTGTGAAAATGAGGATCTTATCTTGTCCATGAAGGTTTCAAGTGACGAAGTGAAAGAAATTATTTTCCGAAACATGTCTACTAGAATGGCAGAGACATTTAAAGAGGAAATGGAGATTATGGGACCAGTTCGTCTACGAGATGTTGAAGAAGCACAAACTAGAATTGTTTCAGTGATTAGAAGATTGGAAGACGCCGGAGAGATTATCATTGCTCGCGGTGGAGGAGATGACATCATTGTCTAAGATTTTCCGAAATGCACAGCTCAGGACTCAAACAGAGCAGGCAAAGCAAATTCAGATAAAAAATCTTTCTCTAACTCTGCCTAATGATGAAAAGGATGAGAACAATAGGGAGAATTTATTTAGAGAAAGAGAAAGAAGGAACGATAAGCAAGAAGGTTTGCTAGCGAAACGCGAGCAAAAGTTATTAGAGGAAGAAGCTGCTGCAAGAGCAAGGATACAAGCGGAAAAAGAAAGCTGGGAATCAGAAAAGCTTGCTCTACAGCATGAGGCGTATGAGGAAGGCTTTACACAAGGTGTAGAAGAAGGCCGAGCAAAAGGATATGCTGAGCTACAAGAGACCCTTCAGCAAACGAATATGGTGTTGAACGAGGCTTATCAAAATGCTGCAGCTTATGTACAAGAGCAGGAGCACGTAATTCTAGAGCTGGCTATTCGTACAGCGGAAAGAATACTGGGTGAAAAGCTGGAAGATAACGCTGATTATTTCTTATCAGTAGTAAGAAGAGGTCTCAAGGAAGCTAGAGAGATGAAAGAAATAAAATTATATGTTTCTATGAACTATTTCTCCCTTATTTCTAGCAATAGAGAGGAATTAGCAGCAATTTTCCCAGTAGATGTTCCTTTTATGATTTTTGTGGATGAAGAAATGAATGAGACAGATTGTTATATAGAAACAAATCGTGGAAGAATCGTAGTAAGCGTCGATGAACAGTTAAAGGAATTACGTAGGAAACTGGTAGACATCTTAGAGAGTATGGAGTGAATGTGATGAAAGCGAAAGAGTTGATCCAACAAGTTTCGAATATACCAACCTTTAAAAAATTTGGTCGCGTCAGCCGTGTTGTTGGATTAATGATTGAGTCACAAGGACCTGAGTGCTCAGTTGGTGATGTTTGCAAAATTCATATTCAATCCCCCAAGAATGGTCACTCTGAACTTCTTGCAGAAGTAGTTGGTTTTCGAGAGGAAGTAGTAGTCTTAATGCCATATACCAACATTCGAGAGATTTCAACAGGATGTCTAGTAGAGGGTACAGGCAGTCCGTTAGAGGTAAGAGTCGGTCCGGAGCTAATAGGAAAGGTCTTAGACTCCATGGGAAATCCAATCGATGGATCTACCCTCCCAAAAGGTCTAAGTACTGTTGGAACTGAGGAGGATCCACCTAATCCGCTCACCAGGCCGCCAATTCATGAGCAGATAGAGGTTGGCGTAAAGGCAATTGATGGCATGCTTACTGTCGGTAAAGGACAGCGTGTAGGTATCTTTGCGGGCTCAGGGGTAGGTAAGAGTACACTTCTTGGGATGATTGCCAGAAATACAAATGCAGATTTAAATGTCATTGCACTCATTGGAGAACGTGGCAGAGAGGTACGAGAGTTTATTGAACGAGACTTAGGTAAAGAAGGGCTGGAAAGAACGATTGTTGTTGCTGCTACGTCAGACCAGCCGGCTCTCATGCGAATAAAAGGAGCATTTACTGCAACGGCGATAGCCGAGTACTTCCGTGACAAAGGGTTAAATGTCATGCTTATGATGGATTCAGTAACGCGAGTTGCAATGGCTCAACGAGAAATAGGGCTAGCAGTTGGAGAGCCGCCGGCAACGAGAGGATATACCCCTTCCGTTTTCGCAATCTTACCAAAGCTCTTAGAAAGAACCGGTACAAACCAGCAAGGAACCATCACGGCCTTTTATACAGTGCTAGTGGATGGGGATGATATGAATGAACCTATTGCGGATACGGTGCGAGGGATACTAGATGGTCATATCGTGTTAGATAGAGCACTTGCGAACAAAGGGCAATTCCCAGCGATAAACGTATTAAAAAGCATAAGTCGTCTAATGAATCACATTTCAGATGAACAGCATGTAAAAGCTGCTGAACGATTAAGAGAGCTATATTTTACTTATCAAAAATCAGAGGATCTTATTAATATTGGTGCATATAAACGTGGTACATCAAAAGAAATAGATGAAGCAATTCAATACGAGCCAATCATTACAGCCTTCTTAAAGCAAAGTTACCTGGATAAGGTTTCATTCAAGGAAAGTGTTCGTGAATTAGTAACTTTATCTGGTGGAGGTTCATAATGGTTACGTTTCATTACAAATTTTCAAAGGTTTTAACTGTCAAAGAGCAAGAAAAGTCTGATACAGAAATTGCTTATAAGGAATCTGTAAACATCTTTGAACAGGTTGCAACAGAGCTATATACTCTCTTAAAAAAAAGAGAGGATACATTAGATCAACAAAATAGTCACCTGAGTAACGGGCTATCCGTAGATGGAATCCACCATTATGCTCATTACTTGGATGCTCTTCAAAGGAGAATAGAAGTTCTTCAGCAGGAAGTAATTCAGGCGAGAGCCAAAATGAACTGGTATGAGGAGCGATTGTTAGAGAAATCTCTAGAAGTAAGAAAGTTTGAAAAGATAAGAGAAAAAGACTTGGAAAGCTTCCAGATAGAACAAAATAGACAAGAATCCTTATTCTTGGATGAGATATCCTCGTTAAAGTTTCAAAACAAAGAGATTAGGTGAGTAAACCATGGCTAAACCAACCAAAACAACTAAAGGTGTACAAGTGAATAACTCTAAACCTAACAAGATAGGCAAGGGGAAAATGTTTTTCCACTTCTTTTTTATCCCTTTCTTATTTGCTTTAGCTCTCCTGTTAGGCTTTGCTCAACTTACCAATGTAAATATTTTCGAAAAGGCGAAGGAGCTAACTAGTCTTAACGAAGATGGGACAGCTAAAGAGGAGATAAAAAATGAACGGCTTGAGCAACGAGTAGTGTCATTGCAGTCCGATATTCAAGAGAAAGAAGTACAAATCGACCAGCTTCAGCGTCAAATGGAACAGTCAGAGCAATCGAAAGAAGAACTTTTGTTAGAGCAAGAGAGATTGCTTGATGAAATCGAAAGTTTGCAAAGACAAAAGGAAGGTGCAAAGAGAGAATTTGCAGAAGTGGTGACAACCTTTGAAAACATGTCTGCAAAAACTGCAGCACCAGTCATTACAAAAATGAGCGATGCAGAAGCTCTTCGAATTTTGACTTCCTTAAATCCAGAGACGGTAGCGAAAATATACGAAAAAATGTCTCCAGAAGATGCGGCGAAATATATAGAGTTAATGTCTCAGTAATAAACAGAATACTTGAAGGGAGGTGAAAAAAATGAATATTACACCGGTTATGCCGAAAATGGCTTCCATCCAACTTACGAAACAGCCCGGTAACATGCAAGCGTTTGGTCAAGTGTTTGGTCAAGTGTTTGGTCAGATGCTAACAAATCCAGCTTCCGAATCCCTTACAGAACAAGCTTCAGGAATGGAAGATCTTCTTGCGCTATTAAATCTAACGTCATTAGAGGAGATAGAAGAAATGGTCGGAGAGCCTGTAAGTCAGGACGAGCTACACGCACTCTTCACTGATTTAGTCGGGGAAAAATCTCTAGAGAAAGAAACAGATATGTGGGGCTTTATAGAAGGATTGCTAATGCAGGATCCAGCAATAAGGGAGGCTATTTTAACTTCTGTTCAATCAGGGCAGCCAAAGAAAGATTTGGCTATTCAACTGGTTGGGCAACTAAAGATGGTAGAAATGATAGGCAAAAAATCTGACTTAACCTTAAAGCAAGAATCCGTTTTATTTGATATAAGCCAATTATTAGGTTCTATTAAGGAAGGGTTAGCAAACTCAGGAAAGACAGAGGGTTTTCCAGCGTATCAATCAATGAAAGCAATTAACTCGAATCTGCATTTCACAAAAATCCTTTCCCAGCCAATCACTTCGGATACAGTGGTAGAGGCGAAGGAAACAATGGCAACTCAAGGGCAGCTACCTAATCTTACACAGCCGAAGGTAGAGACAGGCACGATTGTTCTGCCGTTCAATAAGCCTGCTCAATCAGAGGAATTGGCAAAAGAGCTTCAAAAAATCATGAATAGAGTGCAATTTGGTCAGTCTGGTGGAGCTAATCGTTTAGTACTAAAGCTATATCCAGAGCAACTTGGAACAGTGCGCATTGAACTAATCCAGAAGGACGGGATGCTGACTGCAAAAATGCTTGCTAGCACGCCACTCGGTAAAGAATTGCTTGATACCAATGCTTCGCAGCTTCGAAATGGTTTGCTTAGTCAAAATATTCAGGTTGAAAAGCTTGAGGTCAGTTTGGCTCTTCAGGATACTGCTCGTCAAGATCGTCAGCAGAGTTTCGATGGATCCTTTAAGCAACAGCAGCAATCACAGGAACAAGAAAAACAGGATAATAAGGAAGAGGTTCCACTATCATTCCAAGATTTACTAGATGGATTGGAGGTATAACGAATGACTAATTTTCAACCAATAACAAGCAATATGTACTTGTCTCAACAGCAAAAGTCTACAAGAACTACAGGTAACGGGACATTAGGGAAAGATGAGTTTTTAAAAATACTCATGACTCAGCTTCAGAATCAGGATCCAACCAGTCCGATGGAGGATACAGAGTTTATTTCCCAAATGGCACAGTTTTCTTCGCTAGAGCAAATGACAAATATGACAAAGGCATTTGAAAAATATGCCGAGGCTCAAAACCAAACACAGCTGATTCAATATAGCAATTTTGTTGGAAAAGAAATTAAATGGCATGAAATCACGGACAAGAAAGATGATAAAGGCGACTTTATTATCCAAGAAGGAACGGGTTCCATTGTAGCTGTTAAGTTTGTGGAAGGCAGAGCAGAATTTACGCTAGCTGATGGAAAAGTAATCTCACCAGGAAATATATCTGAAGTACTAACAGCCGGTTCGTCCTCTAACAGCTTAGTAGAAGCTAGCATGATGATTGGCAGGTTAATAGAATTTAAAGCTGGTGAAATAGTAGGAAGTGGTACAGTTGAATCTGTCTCTAAAAAGGAAGGGAAAATAGTATATAACCTTTCAGATGGGACTGCTGTAAGTACAGAGCAAATAACATCCATTAAATAGAACGAGGTTTGGTCAATGGACAAAATGATGATTAATCGCGTCCCATTGCAACCGGTAATACGCCAGCCTATTCAGGCGAAACAAGTAACTACGCCAAGGCAATCGTTTTTACAGCATCTACAAGATGCGCAGGAAAACACACAGCTAAAGATTAGCAAGCATGCAAGCGCTAGACTGGCAGAACGTAATATTCATCTGACAGATGCAGATTGGCGACTTGTAAGTGATAAGGTGTCGGAAGCGCGCAAAAAGGGTGTGAATGATTCATTGGTGTTAATGGATCAGGTGGCATTAATTGTCAGTGCAAAGAATTCGACGGTGATTACGGCCATGGATCGCAGGGAAGCAACAAATCAATTATTCACAAATATAGACGGCACCATTGTGCTGGGATAGCAGGACCTTTAAAGGATGCTATGTGCTGTGGAATGATAGAAGCAGCACGAAAATAGAAGGGAGAAATAAGAATGATTCGCTCAATGTATTCAGGTATTTCAGGTTTAAAAAACTTCCAAACAAAGTTAGATGTAATTGGGAATAACATTTCAAACGTTAATACGTATGGTTTTAAAAAAGGTCGTACTGTTTTTAAAGATTTAGTATCACAAACAACTGCTGCAGCATCTGCAGCTACATTAACTCGCGGGGGAGTTAATGGGAAGCAAGTAGGTCTAGGAGCTCAATTATCTGCAATCGATACTATTCATGCGGGTGGTTCTTTACAATCCACTGGTAATACATTGGATTTAGCGATCTCAGGAGATGGTTTTTTCCAAGTTGCTGACGGGAATAATGATGTAGATCCAACAACAGGAGCAGGAACATTTACTAATCCATCTTTTACAAGAGCAGGGAATTTTTATATGGATAACAATGGCTATTTAGTAGATTCAAATGGTAAATTCCTAGTTGGTGTTGGTATAGGGTGGGATGGAGATCCAACAACTGTAGGGACAACATATCCAGCCAACACAGACGTTACAGCTGCAGCTGTAACTGGAAATCTTTCAGGAACGCCAGGTGAGATGCCCGATGTAATACCAGTAACTGCTGTAGGAGGAACCCCAGCATATACTCCTATCCGTATACCAACAAATGCCCAAAGTATGGGGGTAGGACAAGACGGTTCCATTACTTTCGTAGATGCTGCTGGTACTCTTAGATGGGCAGGACAATTAGTATTAACTAAATTTGCTAATCCAGGCGGGTTAGAAAAAACTGGATCTAACTATTATCAAGCATCATCGAACTCAGGTAATCCAATGAATCAAGTTGCATTAAAAGAAGGAATTGGTTCCGTGCAATCAGGCTTCCTTGAAATGTCCAACGTGGATCTTTCCGAGGAATTCACAGACATGATCGTTGCTCAGCGTGGATTCCAAGCTAACACACGAATCATCACAACATCAGATCAAATTTTAGAGGAATTAGTAAATCTAAAACGATAATTAATTTTATTAGCAAGGGAGGGTTGGGCCGTTCCTTAGTGCCCGGCCCTTTTATATGATTCACTTAACTAGATTAAATGGTAAAGAATTTTCATTGAATGCTCTATACATAGAGACGGTAGAATCTTTTCCAGATACAACGATAACGCTAACGAACGGTCATAAATATGTAGCCAAAGAGAGCAGAGAAGAAGTAGCCGAAAAGATTCTGCAGTTTTATCAAGCTATACATATTTTATCGAATCCCCAAGTAAGAGGTGTTCAATTTGAAGAACAATAACAGACTACTAACGATAACACTCATCATATTAGTTTCTATTACTCTAGTAGGAGTGATATTCCTTATCGCATTTTTCCAATTAAGTAAAGGGAATGAGGGTACTGAGCCAACTATCGATGAAATCATTGAGGCATCCATTGATATTCCTGAGATAACTACAAATTTATCAGGTAATAAATTCATTCGACTTTCTTTGAAGGTTCAAACAGATAGTAAGGATAGTGCAGAGGAGCTGGCAAAAAGAGATTTCCAAGTGAAAAATATTATTATAACGGAATTATCGGAAATGACTCCGAAGGATTTAGAAGGAAAAGAAGGAAAGCTGGCATTTGAATCTTCCATCAAAACGAAAATCAATGAGCTCATGAGTAATGGAGAGATTCAGCAAGTTTATATTACATCCTACATTATTCAGTAGGATACGCATTATGTGAAATGGAGGTGGGCAAATTGGCAGGAGATATTTTATCTCAATCAGAAATAGATGCGTTGTTAAGCGCTCTTTCCACAGGAGAAATGACAGCAGATGATATGAAATTCGAACAAGAAGCAAAAAAAGTGCGTGTGTATGATTTTAAGAGAGCACTTCGTTTTTCAAAGGATCAAATAAGAAGCTTAACGCGTATCCATGAAAATTTTGCTCGTCTGTTAACGACTTTTTTCTCTGCTCAGCTGAGAACATATGTACAAATCTCTGTAGTATCAGTCGACCAAATTCCCTTTGAAGAATTTATACGCTCTATCCCGCACAAGACATTAATTAATGTTTTTGAAGTTCCGCCACTTGAAGGAAATATATTAATGGAAATTAACCCAAACATTGCTTATTCTATGTTAGATTTATTAATGGGTGGAAAAGGGCAGAGTTATTCAAAAACAGATAATCTAACAGAGATAGAGACAAAAATCATGACGAATCTTTTTGAAAGATCCTTTGATAACTTACGAGAAGCATGGTCCAATATAGCGGATATAGATCCAATATTGACAGAGCTAGAGGTAAATCCTCAGTTTCTCCAAATGATTTCACCGAATGAAACAGTTGTTGTTATTTCTTTCAACACGGTTATTGGAGAAACGAGTGGAATGATAAACATTTGTATACCACATGTTGTGCTAGAGCCGATTGTACCTAATCTCTCCGTGAGATATTGGATGCAATCAAACAAGAAAGAGGTTTCTGAGCAGCAATTACAGATTCTAAAAAAGCAAGTAAAGTCTGCAGAATTACCAGTTGTTGCGGAGCTTGGCAAAACAGATATTACAATGGAGGATTTACTTTTCTTGCAGTTGGGTGATGTCATCCAGCTTCAAACAAAAATAGAGGATCCGTTGACTATAAAGGTTGGCGATGTTCCTAAATTTAGTGCGCAGCCTGGAAAGCTAAAAAAACGGATGGCAGTTCAAATTATTGAGACTTTGAAAGGAGGAGAGGATGATGATGAGTGATGATATGCTCTCTCAAGAAGAAATTGAGGCTCTCCTAAGAGGTACAGTTGGAGAAGATAAAAATACGGAAACGAGAATCGAGGATTATTTAGATTCCTTTGCACAGGATACACTCGGAGAAATTGGGAATATTTCTTTTGGAAGCTCCGCTACCGCTTTATCAGCGTTACTCGGGCAAAAAGTAGATATAACTACTCCTAATTTAAGTATGATTAACCAAAGTAAGTTGAAGGAGGAATTCCCACATCCTTATGTGGCTGTTCAAGTTCAATATACAGCCGGCTTGATTGGCTCTAATCTTTTAGTGATCAAGCAATCCGATGCAGCGATTATCGCTGACTTGATGCTTGGTGGGGACGGCACTGATCCGAGTTCAGATTTAGGTGAGATACAGTTGAGTGCTGTACAAGAGGCCATGAACCAAATGATGGGCTCTGCAGCAACCTCTATGTCTACAGTTTTTAATAAAAAGGTCGATATCTCGCCACCAACGATAGATTTAATGAATTTGCTTGAGGGTGAAGGAGTAGAGGCTATACCAAGTAAAGAGCTGTTAATAAAAATTTCCTTCCGCCTAAGAGTAGGAGGTTTAATAGATTCCAATATCATGCAGCTCTTACCGCTGGACTTCGGATTAGAGTTAGTAAAATCTCTGATTGGAGAGCAAGACGAATCTGAGGTAGCAGCTACCGTGGTAGAGGACAAAATTCAAGAAGCTCCTATTTCAGTAACTAAAAAGACTTATCAAGAGGATGTGCAGGAAATGTCTTCTATGCCAATTAGTCAGCCAAAACCTTCTAAGGCACAAGTAGAGGTTCAGCAGGCTCAGTTTACTAGCTTTGAAGCTCCTCATTTGTCACAGAATGAATCGAGAAATTTAAATTTACTCCTCGATATACCGCTTCATGTGACAGTAGAATTAGGACGTACGAAAAGAACCGTGAAAGACATTTTAGAGCTGACAAGTGGCTCGATTATAGAATTGGATAAACTTGCTGGCGAACCCGTTGATATATTAGTGAACCACCGTCAGATTGCTAAAGGTGAAGTAGTGGTAATTGACGAGAATTTCGGAGTGCGTATTACAGAAATATTAAGCCAAGCAGAGCGAATTCATAATTTAAGATAAGCAATGGAGGACAAGGAAAAATGTCAAAGAGAATACTAATTGTGGATGATGCAGCATTTATGAGAATGATGATTAAGGATATTCTAACGAAAAATGGTTTCGAGGTTGTAGGAGAAGCAGCAGATGGTATACAAGCTGTAGAAAAATATACAGAACTTAAGCCGGATTTAGTAACAATGGATATAACAATGCCCGAGATGGATGGCATCGATGCACTTAAAAAGATTAAAGAAAAGGATCCTGCTGCAACTGTCATTATGTGTTCAGCTATGGGGCAGCAAGCAATGGTTATTGATGCAATTCAAGCTGGAGCCAAAGACTTTATTGTGAAACCATTCCAAGCTGATCGAGTAATTGAAGCTATCTCCAAAGCGATAGGGTAATAGAAATGAAATATTATTCCCTTTTACTTTGTTGTTTTATTACATGTATTTTGTTTCTACCAAATCCGATAGAGGCGAATGCAGCAGTGAACCAACACGATATGGTAAAGGATAATTACAAGTCAAGCAAGGAAGATTCGGAAGAAGAAACAGAGCAAGATGGAAGTACACAAGATTCTGAAGCGGAGACAGAAGTTGTTCCACCGCTGGATAGCGAGCCAATAAGCGATTCTGCAGGTGTTTCTGTCACTGCTTGGGACTATATAAAGATGATTTTTGCTCTTTTATTGGTGATTGGACTGTTATTTGCTGTCCTACGTTTTTTAAACAGTAAAAATAGAACGTTCCAGCAAAACTGTCTTGTCCAAAATCTCGGAGGTATGGGAGTAGGGCAAGGTAAGTCTATTCAGCTTATGCAAATAGGCAACTCCTTATATGTTGTTGGTATTGGGGAAAACATCACCTTATTGAAAGAAATCACAAATCCAAAGGAAATAGAAGAATTAACGACCATGTATGAGGAAACAACCGTGAGTGGTAAGGCAGTTCCTTATTTGGTGGAAATTTTTCAGCGTGCTAGAGCTAGGAAGGATTCAACCTCCACTCAGCCTTCTTCCTCTTTTCAGGATACCTTGCAAAAAAGACTGCAAGAGGTTAAACAAGACCGCAGTAACGTATTAAAGGATTGGAAAGCAAAGGAGCGTAATGACCATGAATGATTTCGTCCAATTTTTCTCGGACAGTGATCCATCTAATGTCTCCACATCCATCAAATTAATGCTGTTGCTGACGGTTTTATCTTTGGCACCAAGTATTCTTATTTTAATGACTTCCTTTGCACGGATTATCATTGTCTTATCCTTCGTACGGACTGCGCTTGCAACGAACCAAATGCCACCTAACCAGGTGTTAGTAGGATTAGCTTTATTTTTAACATTCTTTATCATGGCTCCGACATTACAGGAAGTAAATGAGACAGCGTTAACACCTCTGTTTAATGAGGACATAACGTTGGAGGAGGCCTACTCCAGAGCGAGTGGACCGTTTAAGGAGTTTATGAGTGAGCATACTCGTCAAAAGGATTTGGAGTTATTTTTACGATATACCGAATCGGAAAGACCGGAAACAATTGAGGATATTCCTCTAACTACATTGGTTCCAGCCTTTGCTCTAAGTGAGATAAAAACCGCGTTTCAAATTGGATTTATGATTTTTATTCCTTTTTTAGTAATAGATATGATTGTTGCAAGTGTGCTTATGTCTATGGGGATGATGATGTTACCACCGGTAATGATCTCCTTGCCATTTAAAATTCTTTTATTTGTACTAGTGGATGGCTGGTATCTCGTGATGAAATCCCTTCTACAAAGTTTTTAGGAGCTGATTGTTATGAATAGTGAAATGGTAATTGCAATTGCAGAGAGAGCTATCTGGATTATTCTACTAGCTTCAGGTCCTTTACTTTTAGTTGCATTGGTTACAGGTCTTATCGTGAGTATTTTTCAAGCAACCACCCAAATTCAAGAGCAAACGCTTGCCTTTGTTCCAAAGATTGTGGCTGTATTAGTGGCAATCGTATTTTTTGGCCCTTGGATGCTTTCTCAAGTAACAACGTATGCTGCAGACATCTTCGAAAATTTAGTTAGATACATAGGTTGATCAGTATGGAAGAAATATTACCTAATTTTACTGTTTTGTTATTAATTATCGCCAGAGTATCAGCATTCTTTGTAACGCTTCCTTTATTCTCTCATAGAACAATACCGGCAAATCATCGTATTGCGTTTGCGGTGCTTCTATCTTGGATGATGTATTATAGCTTCGATCATCCACCATTTGAGATTAATGGTGATTACATGATGCTTATCATAAAAGAGGTACTGGTTGGATTACTGATTGGTCTACTTGCTTTTATCATTATGTCGGCGATTCAAATCGCTGGTGGATTTATTGATTTTCAAATGGGTTTTGCGATTGCCAATGTGATTGACCCACAGACTGGAGCACAGAGTCCCTTAGTCGGACAATTCTTTAATACGATTGCTTTACTTTTGCTATTAGCAATAAATGGCCATCATCTGCTCCTCGATGGAATATTTTATAGCTATCAATTCATGCCATTGGATGCAGGATGGCCAGCGTTTGGAGGCAATTATGCAGAGTTTATTGCAAAAACATTTGCCGGAATATTTGCAGTTGCCTTTCAAATGTCTATTCCAATCGTTGCAACTCTTTTTCTAGTGGATATTGCACTTGGTATTACAGCCAGAACGGTGCCTCAGCTAAATATCTTCGTAGTCGGATTTCCTATAAAAATCGGTGTGAGCTTCATCGTTTTGTTGGTGATGATGGGCGTGCTGATAGCTGTTATGCAGAAAATGTTTGAGATTATGATGTTTAGCATGCGAGATTTAATGATAATTTTAGGTGGTGGCTAATTTGGAGTTGCTCCGATTAGATTTACAGTATTTTGCCGGAGAAAAAACAGAAAAAGCTACGCCTAAGAAGAGACTCGATTCTCGAAAGAAAGGGCAGGTCTTAAAGAGCCAGGATGTAACAAGTGCTTTTGTGCTACTAGCTGTTTTTTTGTTTCTCTTTTTCTTTAGCGGCTTTTTGCGCTCAGAGATCTTCTCTTTCTTCGATATAACATTTAATAGTTACATGCTAATGGATTCGTTGACAATTGATACCACCATTGAGATTTATAAAGATTTACTAATGGAAATTGCAGTTATTTTGTTACCTATAATGGCGGTGGCAGTCATTGCAGCGATCGCAGCTAATTTCTTTCAATTTGGTCTTTTATTTACAACAGAGCCGCTTAAATTGGATTTGAAAAAGATTGATCCAATAAAAGGATTAAAACGCATATTTTCTATGAGGGCTATAATAGAGCTTTTAAAATCTATTTTGAAAATAGCCTTTATAGGCTCTGTTACAGCCCTTATTATTTGGATGAATCTAGAACAGGTTTTGTCTCTTTCCTTTAAAACTCCTTGGGATATCCTATCTACAGTTGGTTGGTTAACAGGGATGATGGGGATAGCTGCTTCTTTTGTTCTTTTGTTCATCTCAGTCCTTGATTATTTTTATCAAAGATATGACTATGAAAAAAATCTAAAGATGTCCAAGCAGGATATAAAGGATGAACACAAAAATACCGAAGGGGATCCGATAATCAAATCTCGTATAAGGCAGCGACAACGAGAAATGGCGATGAGACGGATGATGCAGGAAATCCCAAATGCAGATGTTGTCATCACCAATCCCACTCACTTTGCAATTGCCTTAAAGTATGATGATAACTCAATGGACGCTCCCATTGTGGTAGCAAAGGGAGCGGATTTTGTGGCTCAGAAGATTAAGATGATTGCAAAAGAGCATGATGTGGTCATGGTAGAAAACCGACCTTTGGCTAGGGCGATGTATGATCAAGTAGAGATTGGCCAAAGAATTCCTGATGAATTCTTTAAGGCAGTAGCAGAGGTTTTAGCGTATGTGTATCGAATTAAACAAAAAATTTAATGAAAAAGATAGAGGTGGAAGGTAATGCAAATCCGCGATATAGCTGTTTTAGCTGGTGTCATATCTATAGTGGCAATGCTGGTTATCCCACTTCCACATTGGTTATTGAGCTTCTTAATTATTGTCAATATTACCATTGCGCTGCTCATTCTTATGACGGCAATGAATATGAAGGAAGCGCTTGAGTTTTCTGTGTTTCCACCTTTGTTACTAATCGTTACCTTGTTTCGTTTAGGATTAAATGTTTCTACTACTCGTGCAATTCTTTCGGAAGGAGATGCGGGAAAAGTTGTAGAGACATTTGGTACATTCGTAACCGGTGGCAATATCGTAGTAGGTTTAGTAGTATTTGCGATTTTAGTTATTATCCAGTTTCTAGTTATTACAAAAGGTTCAGAGCGTGTTTCTGAGGTAGCTGCACGATTTACATTAGATGCAATGCCAGGGAAACAAATGAGTATAGACGCTGACTTGAACGCCGGAATGATTTCGGAGCGAGAAGCTAGAGAGCGACGAGAGAAAGTAAGTAGAGAAGCCGATTTCTATGGTGCGATGGATGGGGCGACAAAGTTCGTAAAAGGAGATGCAATCGCCGGTATTATTATGGTGCTGATCAATCTTATCGCTGGAATGATCATTGGTGTTGTCCAAATGGGCATGCCATTTGCCGAAGCTGCTGTGCAATTCTCTACGTTGACTGTAGGAGATGGCTTGGTATCTCAAATACCAGCACTTTTAATTTCTACTGCAACGGGTATCGTAGTAACAAGAGCTGCGTCAGAAGGAAACCTAGGTAGTGATATTACTGGACAGCTTCTTTCGCAACCGAAATTATTGTACGTAGGTGCTGTTACGATTGCTCTTTTAGGTGTCGTTACTCCAATCGGTATAATCCTTACTTTCCCGATAGCTATCGCTTTAGCGGTAGGGGCTTATATGATGGGCAAAAACAGTAAGCAGGATCCTATAGAGCTGGAAGAGTTTGAAGAAGAGGCTGCAACAGACAACATGAAGAGTCCTGAAAATGTTATTAATTTATTAAATGTAGATCCGATAGAATTTGAGTTTGGCTATGGATTAATTCCGTTAGTGGATACAGCACAAGGCGGAGATTTGCTGGATAGAGTAGTAATGATTCGAAGACAGCTTGCATTGGAGCTGGGAATTGTCATCCCGGTCGTTCGAATTAGAGATAATATTCAGCTACAGCCAAATGAGTACCGCATTAAGATAAAAGGCAATGAAATGGCAAGGGGAGAGCTGCTGCTTGATCATTATCTAGCGATGAGCCCTGGCGATGATGATACGATTGAAGGAATTGATACCATTGAGCCTTCCTTCGGGCTGCCTGCGAAGTGGATAACGGAATCTGTCAAAGAGGATGCAGAAATACTAGGATACACAGTGGTAGATCCTCCTAGTGTTGTATCGACCCATATGACTGAAATTATTCGAAATAATGCACACGATTTACTGGGAAGACAAGAAACGAAGCAGCTGATAGATCATATTCGAGAAAGCTCCCCTATCCTTGTGGATGAGCTGACACCGACGCCTCTATCAATTGGAGAGATTCAAAAGGTACTCGGCAATCTGTTAAGGGAGCGTGTATCTATTCGAAATCTACCTATTATATTTGAAACATTGGCAGATTACTCGAAGCTGACTTCCGACGTAGATGTATTAACAGAATATACTAGACAGTCACTTGCAAAGCAGATTACAACACAATATGCAATCAATGGCTCTGTTTTAAAGGTGTTAACTGTATCAGGTCGCGTTGAAAAATTAGTTGCAGACAGTATCCAGCAAACAGAGCACGGAAATTACTTGTCCATTGACCCAAATGATTCTCAAGTAATCTTAGAATCAATGGCTAGAGAAATAGAGCGAGTGTCTCTCATGGAGCAGTCTCCAATTGTTCTATGCTCTCCAGCAGTTCGGATGTATATCAGGCAAATGACGGAGAGATATTTTCCACAGGTTCCAATTCTCTCCTACAATGAATTGGAAAATTCCATTGAAGTACAAAGCGTTGGGGTGGTGAATGTAGATTGAAAATGAAAAAATTTGTAGCTGCTAGCCTTCCGGAGGCGATGAAGCTAATCCGTAAGGAACTTGGAGACGACGCCATTATAATGAGTCAAAAGGCTATTTATTCCAAAGGGTTTTTAGGCATGTTTAAGAAAAAGTCAATTGAAGTGGTAGCTGGGATGGATACACAGCAGGATTTTTATAAGCCTTCTGGGGAGCCATTACCTTCCCCCCCACAGCAAACATCGGATGGCTCTTTGGAAATAAAAAAAGAGCTGGAAGATCTTAAAATTATGCTTAAATCCATTCAAAGACCCTCTTTTGAACAGCAGTATCCACAGGAAATGAAGAACCTTATTCATTACTTGAAGGAGCAGGAGTTAGCAGAAGAGCTTATCACAACAGTTAGTGATGAGCTTTTTGTGCTTTCCAAAAAGCAAGAGCTCTCTTTTCAGGAGCTTGCAGCTGGAGTAGAAAGAATCTTACTTCAGCAGCTCGCAGATCTTTCCTTCGGTGGCATTACGTATCAAAAGAAATATATTAACGTTCTAGGTCCGACCGGTGTAGGGAAGACGACCACTATAGCCAAAATAGCGGCTAGAGCTGTATTAGAGAAAAAGAAAAAGATTGGCTTTATCACTACGGATACTTATCGTATCGCGGCCATCGAACAGCTTAAAACTTATGCCGGTCTTCTACAAGCTCCAATCGAAATCATTTACAACGAAGCTGACCTGAAAGCAGCAACTGAAAAGTTCGCACATTTGGACATTGTCTTTGTCGATACTGCTGGCCGTAATTATAAGGAACAAAAATTTGTGGAGGACCTTGAGTCTCTCGTAGATGTTAAGCATGATTCGGAAACCTTTTTAGTGCTGTCCTCCACCTCTAAAGAAAGAGATATGGAGAGTATTATCAAGCAATTTCAGCATTTTCCAATTGAAAAGCTGATTTTTACAAAACTAGATGAAACAAATTCTGTTGGCTCCCTAATCAATTTAATGGTTAAATATAAGAAAGGACTTGCTTACTATACAGATGGTCAAGAAGTCCCGGAGGATATTGGGGATGGAACCCCTAAAAAAGTAATAGATATGTTGTTGAAGGGGCTGCAATCATGAGAGATCAAGCGGAAGAATTAAGATTACGCATGCTTCGTAATGAAAGCAGACTTGGTCGTTCTATTGCAGTTGTCAGTGGAAAAGGGGGCGTAGGGAAAAGTAACTTTTCTACAAACTTCACTACAACCCTTAGTAGCCTCGGAAAAAAAGTAGTATTAATCGACATGGATATTGGAATGGGAAATATCCACATCCTTCTAGGGAAAACAGCTCCTAAAAACTTAAGGGATTATTTGGTGGGAATGTGTTCTTTAGAGCAAGTGATGTATGAGGGACCGAATCATCTCCAATATATTTCTGGAGGGTCTGGTTTAAATGGTGTAATGGATTGGACAGAGGATATGTTCCATCGGTTGATCGAAGCCTTTGAATACCTTCAACGAAACTATGACTATATTTTATTTGACATGGGGGCAGGTGCTACCCCTCAAACATTAGATTTGCTAGTAGCAGTGGATGACATCATCGTATTAACAACTGCCGAACCTACTTCAATCACAGATGCCTATTCGATGATGAAATTTATCTACCATAAAGATGCAGATAAACATTTCTACTTACTTTGTAATCGGGCTTTCTCGAAGGAAGAGGGAAGAGAAACAGTGGCTAGACTGCAGCTTGCGATGGAAAGATTCTTATCAAAAGAGATTACCATTCTCGGCTCTTTGCCAGAGGATTCACACGTGAGAAAAGCTGTCCAGCAGCAGGTACCATTTTCTATTGCTTTTCCACATGCAGAGATAACAAAAGCGCTAAATGGAATAGTCAGCAAATTCACCGATGTTCAAATGGAAGAAGAGTATCCAAAGCAAAGCAAATTTATCACACGGTTAAGAAGCTTATTTGGAAGGTCGTGAGAACATTGAATGCTAGGAAGAAAAAGCTATTAATAGTAGATGACTCCGCATTTATGCGAAAGCTTATCGGTGATTTTTTTAAAGGAAATGACCTGGTAGAGGTTGTAGGTATCGCCAGAAATGGAAGGGACGCAATCCAAAAGATCAAGCTATGGAAACCAGATGTAGTGACGATGGATGTTGAAATGCCAGAGATGGATGGGATTGAGGCAGTACGTCAAATTATGGCCATCACTCCAGTCCCTGTGGTCATGCTTTCCAGTACGACTAGCAGGGGGACAGAAAATACGCTTAGGGCTATAGAAGTTGGTGCAATAGACTTCGTGGCAAAGCCGAGTGGGACCATTTCGCTTGATTTGGAAAAAATAAAAGATGAGCTAGTGGAAAAAGTGATTCACGCGGCGAATGTACCCATTCAAAAGGTGAAGAAACCGGTATCGTTTTCGAAACCAACAGAGAAGCCTACACTTCCAAATCCAGTTAAATCTAGTGGGTGGAATAAAAGTAGCAAGAAGCTCGTACTGATTGGAACTTCTACAGGGGGTCCCAGGGCTCTTCAAGAGGTTCTGTGTAGACTTCCAAGCACTATCCAAGCACCTATTTTAATTGTCCAACATATGCCGGCAGGCTTTACGAAATCGTTGGCAACCAGACTAAATCAGCTGTCTGATATGGAGGTGAAGGAAGCAGAGCAAGGGGACATTTTATCCGACGGGCATGTATATATTGCACCAGGTGGCTACCACATGAAAGTTCGAAAGATGGGTCCTACCTTCACTATCGAGCTTGATAACCAGGAACCTCCTCGTGGTGGACATCGCCCATCAGTAGATGTGTTATTTGAGAATGTTAGTAAGCTTCATGACTTTAATAAAATTGCTGTCATCATGACGGGAATGGGCTCTGACGGCTCCAAGGGCCTTGTCCAATTAAACGAGCACGGTAACGTTGTTGCAATAGCAGAGTCCGCAAATACTGCAATCGTTTACGGAATGCCCAAGGCGGCAGTAGAAACGCAGCTAGTAAATGAAGTAGTAGATTTAGAAAGAATCGCAAATTCAATTATTCAATATTTGCCTTGAAGGGGTGTCAAAATGGATACAAATCAATATTTAGAGATGTTCATTGATGAGAGTAAAGAGCATTTGCAAGCGTGTAATGAGAATTTATTAGAACTAGAAAAAAATCCGGCAGATATTTCCATCGTGAATGAAATTTTTCGTTCTGCACATACCCTAAAGGGAATGTCCGCGACGATGGGCTATGAGGATATTGCAAACCTAACTCATAAACTCGAGAACGTCTTAGATGAAATAAGGAACTTGCGATTAGAGGTTACAACGGAGCTGTTAGATGTCGTATTTGTGGCAGTGGATCAGCTGGAGGAAATGGTTTTGGACATTGCAGGCGGTGGGGACGGCAAGCTAGATGTGGAGGAAACAGTTAAACAGCTGCATCTAATCGAGAGCGGAGAAGCAGTGCCAGCAGCAGCTACTATCGTGGAAGAAGCACCTGCGAAAAGCAACATAGTCTCTAATTGGTTAACCTACGACGATTATGAGTTGACGGTCATACAACAATCAGGTGAGCAAAGCTTCTATACATATGAAATAGCCGTGACGCTTCGAGATGATTGCCTACTTAAGGCTGCTCGGGTTTACATGGTATTCGAGCTGCTAGAAAAAATGGGAGAGGTCATCAAATCTTCTCCGCCGGTTGAAAGGCTCGAGAATGAGGACTTTGACAATCAATTCTTTGTAGCCTTCGTTACAACAGAAACGAAGGAGAACCTGCAGCAAAAGCTGTTAAAAGTTTCGGAAGTAACAGAGGTGTTCGTATTAGAGGTGACCTTGGATCAGCTGAAGCTTCGTCAAAACGAGGAATTATTGAAGAAAGAAATAGAACAACAAGATGCACAGGCAGTGGAAGCAGATCAGAATGTGGTGAAAAAGGAAGATAGATCCTCTTCTAGGACTGTTTCGGCGGCAGCAAGTAAAACAATCCGAGTGAATATTGAACGCTTAGATATCCTTATGAATTTATTTGAGGAATTAGTCATCGACAGAGGTCGTCTACAATCTATATCCAACAACCTAAAGGATAGTGAGTTAGATGAAACGGTAGAAAGAATGGCAAGAATCACTGGTGATCTACAAAACATTATTTTAAACATGCGAATGGTACCAGTAGATACTGTGTTTAATCGATTCCCTAAAATGGTTCGACAGCTTGCCCGTGATTTGAATAAAAAAATTAACCTGCAGATTATTGGGGCAGAGACAGAGCTAGATCGCACAGTGATTGATGAAATTGGCGACCCGCTTGTCCACTTAATTCGTAACTCCTTAGATCATGGTATTGAAAGCCCAGAGGTTCGGAAGGCAAATGGAAAACCAGAAGAAGGAACGGTTGTCTTAAGAGCTTATCATAGTGGCAATCATGTCTTCATTGAAATTGAAGATGACGGAGCTGGGATTAATAGGGAGAGAGTATTAAAAAAAGCCATTGCCAAAAATATCATCAAAGCGGATACGGCGGCGTCGTTATCGGACAAACAAGTAGCAGAGCTGATCATGTCCTCCGGGTTCTCTACTGCTGAGGTTATTTCAGATGTTTCTGGCCGAGGAGTAGGGCTAGATGTGGTAAAGACTACCATTGAATCTCTTGGTGGTACGATGGACATTTCCTCCACAGAAGGAAAAGGCTCGCTATTCTCTATTCAGCTGCCATTAACTCTATCCATTATTTCTGTCATGCTCGTGGAAATTGGAGAGGAAATTTATGCTGTTCCATTGTCTTCTATTATTGAAACCGCAATTATACGTAAATCTGATATCTTAAATGGACATAATCAGAAGGTAATAGATTTTAGAGGGAAGGTAGTGCCACTAGTCTATTTGGAGGAGGTATTAGAAGTACCAAATGCCAAGGAGGAGGATCAATTCCTCTCTGTCGTGTTAGTTCGAAAAGGAGATAAGATGGCTGGTTTGGTGGTAGACTCCTTTATTGGTCAGCAAGAGGTCGTTTTAAAATCACTCGGTGGTTACTTATCCAGTGTCTTTGCTATATCTGGAGCAACGATTTTAGGTAACGGAAAAGTGGCACTTATTATCGACTGTAACGCATTAATTAAGTAGAGAGGAGGTATAAAGCATGACACAGACTACAAGTACAGAAAGTAAGAAGTTTGTTGTTTTCCAGCTAGCAGATAATGAGTACGTTGTTCCGGTAAGCCAAGTGCAGGGGATCGAAAAAATGATGGACATCACCAGAGTTCCAAACACACCTTCCCATGTAATGGGAGTTGTCAATCTCCGAGGGGTGGTAACGCCAATCATTGATCTGAAAATACTGCTAGGCTTAGAGAAAAGTAAAATTACAGAGGCAACTCGAATTATCATCATCTCATCGGAGGAAAAGAATGTTGGGTTGATTGTAGATGCTGCTAACGATGTGTTAGATATACCCGATGAATTGATTGAACCACAGCCTGAGGTCGTTGGTGGTGTAGAACAAGCCTTCATCGCTGGTGTAACTAAAATAGAAAAACGGTTATTGATTCATTTACATTTACCCACTATTTTGCATGTGAATGGAAATGGTGAATAAGATGTACGAGAACAACATTACCTCCATGCATCTAGACATTTTAAAGGAGATTGGCAATATTGGTGCGGCCCACGCCGCTACTGCACTTTCCACTTTATTGAATAAGAGAATTGAGATGAACGTTCCAAAGGTTGAAATGGTATCGTTTGATCATATGATGGAGCTAGCCGGTGGGCCAGAGAGCGTGGTTGCGGGTATCTACCTACGTATTGAAGGAGATGTAAAGGGAAGCATGTTTTTTGTCCTGCCTGTCGAACAGGCTAGCAGGTTTATACAAAAGCTAGTACAGGACGACACGATTGACTTTCAAACAGGTGCTGTTTCGGAAATCGCAGCATCTGCTTTACAGGAGCTAGGTAATATTCTTTCTGGCTCCTATCTTTCAGCACTCTCTGATTTTACCTCCTTACATATTTTTCCGACTGTCCCTGCTTTAAGTGTGGACATGGTAGGGGCCATCATCAGCTTTGGCCTGGTGGAGATATCACATGTTAGTGATTCTGTTATCGTCATCAATACCACAATAAGTGATGAAGAGGCATTCACTGGAGAAACTGTAACAGGGCACTTTTTCTTACTGCCGGAGCCTGATTCCTTTCATACAATCTTTCAGGCATTGGGAGTCGATTGACATGGGAAATCAAGAGCTTACCGGTCAAGTGGTAAAAGTCGGGATAGCGGACATGAAAGTGATCCAAGCCCCTGATACCATCAGAACCTCCGGACTTGGATCTTGTGTTGGTGTAGTGTTGTATGAGGAAAGACTAAAAATTGCCGGAATGGTTCACGTAATGTTGCCTGAATCCAGTCTTGGAAGAACGGAAAACTTGAATCATGCAAAGTTTGCGGATACAGGAATTCCTGCACTTATTGATTTATTAAAGCAAAAAGGTGTTATTCCTATTCGCTTAAAGGCGAAGATTGCTGGAGGCGCTCAAATGTTTTCCTTTTCCTCCAGCAGTGAGACGATGAGAATTGGTCCAAGGAATGTAGAAGCGGTAAAAGTGCAACTTAAAATACATTCCATCCCTCTAATCGCGGAGGACACGGGGGGAAATAGCGGGCGAACGATTGAATTCGACCCTGCAAAGGGATTCTTACATATACGAACTGTCAATCAGGGAGTGAGAGAAATATAACATGGTAGGTTCAATACTTTCTAATTTTTGGGCGGCTTTATTCGCTTTTACTATTTATTTTCTTAGCTGTTACCCATTTACTGCCGGTCTAGGAATACTTACGACTGCCTTTGTTGTTGCCATTGTTGTCTTTTTTCTTACCTTTTTGGTAAGAGGAATTCTATCTTTTATTCTAGAGGATAAAAATGAAACTACAGAACAAGCAGGAGAAAAGATGCAGAGTAACCCAGTTAATGAGGAAATAACATCAGAAGAATATGCGAAAGCTATTAAAAATATGTTGAACGAGTAGCAGAGGAAGGGAGAGTCGCCGCGTTCGACCTCCCTTTTTCGTATATAAATTGGTATAATAATGATATCGAGTAAGAAAAATAGTTTATCACCAAAAGCTGGGGATGATCTATAAGAAATGTTTGATTGAAGTGTCGGCTGGCGACTCCTAGGGGATTAGCGAATTTATTTGCGACGAAAGCGAAGCGACAGGAGCACCCGTGTGGAAAATCCAATTGTTTCGGAAGCATACGAAACAAGATGGAAAACTAAGAACGGCACATCGTGTGCCAACGTTTTCCTGAACAACATCCTGTTGTCCCGGAGCCGCGCCCCCAGGAAAGCGTCCAGCCAGAACGGAAATCAACCCCAAGTTATGGGGAAAACCAGGAAAATGCGAAAGGAGGATAATTGTGTCAAAACAACATTCGGCAGAAGAGCAGCTCTTGTGGAAAAAATGGAGTGAAAGCAAGGACCCTCAAGCTGGAGATTTGCTTCTGAGAAAATACACTCCCCTTGTTACTTATCATGTCCAACGTATTGGTGCTAGCATTCCACAAAGCATTTCAAGAGAAGAGCTAAAAAGCTTAGGGATGATGGGGCTCTTTGATGCGCTAAATAAGTTTGATCAATCGAGAGACTTAAAATTTGATACGTATGCCTCTTTTCGGGTTAGAGGAGCAATTATAGATGGTTTAAGAAAAGAGGACTGGCTGCCAAGGTCATCGAGAGAGAAAGCAAAACGATTAGAAGGAAAAATTGAAGCGCTAGAGCAAAAACTGATGAGACATGCAACTCCAGAGGAAATAGCGGATTATACTCAAATGCCGGTAGAGGATGTCTATCAAACTGTACAAGAAAACTTCTTTTCAAACGTCTTATCGATGGACGAGCAGCTACAGGATAACGAAGAGACTGATAGTAAATCCTTTGTTATCCGAGATGATAATCAGAGAACACCTGAGCAGCATCTAGTGAAGCGAGAGCTCCTGCACGATTTAGCTGAACAGATCCAACATTTAAACGAAAAAGAGCAGTTAGTTCTAAGTTTGTTTTATACGGAGGAGCTAACACTTACCGTAATTGGAGAAATGCTTGGCTTATCTACTTCTCGAATTTCTCAAATTCACTCCAAGGCACTGTTTAAGCTGCGAAAATTATTAGCTTCAGAAATGCTGAATTCTTAGGAGGCGGAAGTATGAGCTTAAAAGGAGTAGAATTACAAATCGCCATTCCCAAAACATTTGATGCAGGGAAGGTAGCTGAGCAGTTGCAGCAGCAAAGCACTATTAGTCAGGCACATGCACAGGAAGCGACGGAGAGACAGCTAGAGCGAAACCGAGAAACGGTTCTTCAATCAAGCGAAACCTCGAAGTTTAAGGATTCAGATCCTAGAAAGCAACAAAATGGCCAGCAGCAACGAAACAAAAAAAAGCAACAACCAAAGAACTCTAAGCATCCCTTTAAGGGGAACTTTGTAGATTTTAATGGATAGGAGCAGCTTATAATGACCATCATGCTAGTGTTTTTATTTATCCTACAAATAATCAGCTTCTATTTCATCGCATTGCTATATACAAAGCTATCTAAGTTCCAAGATTTTGAAAGAAAACAAGAGAGTATGATGAACAATCTAGAAAACTCCATTAGTGCTTATTTAGCAGAGATGAAGGATGAAAATGATCGGTTATTGGCTGAGCTGAATAGGGATGCAAAAAGTCAATCTCCAAAGAGAACTATAGATTCGCAAAGTAATCATGAAACAAAGCAACCTCTTCCTAAAACCTATGTTTCTAAGCAGCTAGCTGCTTCTACTTACACTCAAATGAAGCAGACACCTAAAATGGCGGAGCCTGAAACAACGCAAGAAAAGGTTCTTTATTATCAGGATAAAGGAATGTCGATTGATGAAATAGCGAAACTCCTGCAGATTGGGAAAACGGAAGTAGAGCTTTTCCTGAAATTTAGGGAATAAATAGTTGAAAGTATAAAAAAGGTATGGTATAGTACAATACGGTATGAATATACACGCATTTCTGATGGAGTTGGTAGGTGCTCTCTGGAGTAGCCGACGAAAAATGATGAATGCGGAAGACTAAACCAAAATCAGGAGGAAATATCATGTCAGTAATCTCTATGAAACAATTACTTGAGGCTGGTGTACACTTTGGTCACCAAACTCGCCGTTGGAACCCAAAAATGAAAAAATACATTTTTGTTGAGCGAAACGGAATCTACATCATCGACCTAGCAAAAACAGTGAAGAAATTAGAAGAAGCTTATGACTTCATGCGTCAAGTTGGCGAAGATGGTGGGAAAGTTCTATTTGTTGGAACGAAAAAACAAGCGCAAGAAGCGATCAAAGAAGAAGCTGAGCGTTCTGGTAACTACTACATCAACCAACGTTGGTTAGGTGGTACTTTAACTAACTTCGGAACAATCCAAAAGCGTGTAGCACGCTTAAAAGCGATTGAAAAAATGGAAGAAGACGGAACTTTCTCTGTACTTCCTAAAAAAGAAGTAGTACAACTTAAAAAAGAGCACGAGCGTCTAGTTAAATTCTTAGGCGGTATCCGTGACATGAAAGCTATTCCAGATGTTATGTTCGTTGTAGACCCACGTAAAGAGCGTATTGCAGTTGCGGAAGCTCGCAAATTGAACATCCCTATCGTAGGAATCGTTGATACAAACTGTGATCCAGATGAAATCGACTATGTAATCCCTGCAAACGACGATGCAATCCGTGCGGTTAAATTATTAACAGCTAAAATGGCGGATGCATTACTTGAAGCAAGACAAGGTGAAGACGAAGTAGCTCCAGCTGAAGTTGCTGCTGAGTAAGACATGTAAGTACAGGTGATAAGCGGACCAACCACTTATCACCTTTTTTTGAGAAATGGATATTAAATGTTCTAGGAGGAATTTTATAATGGCAGTTACAGCACAAATGGTAAAAGAATTACGTGAAAAAACTGGCGCAGGAATGATGGATTGCAAAAAAGCACTTGTTGAAACAAACGGTGATTTAGAAGCAGCAATCGACTTTTTACGTGAAAAAGGATTATCTTCAGCAGCTAAAAAAGCTGACCGTATTGCGGCAGAAGGTACTACTTTCATTCAAGTAGAAGGAAACAAAGCAGTATTATTAGAAATGAATGCTGAAACAGACTTTGTTGCGAAAAACGAAGCATTCCAAGAGCTAGTGAAAAAAGTTGCTACTCACCTATTAGCAACTGAGCCAGCTTCAGTTGAAGAAGCATTAGCTTCTACAATCGAAGAAGGTACTACTGTAGATAACTTAATTTCTAATGCTGTAGCGAAAATTGGAGAAAAAATTACTCTTCGTCGTTTTGTTATTGAAACAAAAACTGATGCAGATGCATTCGGACCATACCTACACATGGGTGGACGCATTGGAGTATTAACAGTGCTTGAAGGTTCTACAGACGAGCAGGCTGCGAAAGATGTTGCAATGCATATCGCTGCTTTAAACCCAACTTACATCACTCGTGATGAAGTTTCTGCTGAAGAAGTAGAGCGTGAGCGTAAAGTGTTAACTGAACAAGCATTAAACGAAGGTAAGCCAGAAAACATCGTTGCGAAAATGGTAGAAGGCCGCCTTGGTAAATATTTCGAAGAAGTGTGCTTATTAGATCAATCTTTCGTTAAAAACCCTGACCAAAAAGTACGTGCATTTGTTGAGTCAACTGGTGGTAAACTAGTATCATTCACTCGCTATGCTGTAGGTGAAGGTATTGAAAAACGTGAAGATAACTTTGCTGAAGAAGTAATGAACCAAGTTAAAGGTAACTAATAATTAAAGGGAACTAAGGAATTAGTTATCCGGATATAAAGTAATCACTAGGGAGCACTATTTTGTGTTCCCTATTTTTCAAGAAAAGAGATGGAGGATACCTATGAGCACACCACAATACAATAGAATCGTTTTAAAGCTAAGTGGCGAAGCGTTAGCGGGAGAAAAAGGCTTCGGACTTTCTCCTCAAATCATTAAATCCGTTGCAGAACAAGTGAAGGAAGTAGTAGAGCTTGGAGTGGAAGTAGCGGTAGTCGTAGGTGGAGGCAACATCTGGCGCGGAAAGATTGGCAGCGAAATGGGCATGGACCGAGCAACAGCTGACTATATGGGCATGCTTGCCACCGTTATGAATTCCTTGGCACTTCAAGATTCTTTGGAGAAATTAGGGATTGAGACGAGAGTTCAATCTTCTATTGAAATGAGACAGGTAGCAGAGCCATACATAAGACGAAAAGCTATCCGTCACTTAGAAAAGAAACGAGTTGTAATCTTTGCAGCAGGAACAGGAAATCCTTACTTCTCTACTGATACTACAGCAGCACTTCGTGCAGCAGAGATTGAAGCGGATGTCATTCTGATGGCAAAAAACAACGTAGACGGTGTATATTCAGCTGATCCAAAAACAGATAAGAACGCAGTAAAGTATGACGAGCTATCCTTTATTGAGGTTATTCAACAAGGACTGCAAGTAATGGACTCAACTGCTTCCACGTTATGTATGGACAATGATATTGCACTTATTGTATTCTCTATTATGGAAAAAGGTAATATAAAAAGGGCTGTTATTGGGGAATCAATCGGAACAGTCGTGAGGAGGAATTCATAATGCCGAAACAAGTATTGGAGCAAACAAAAGAAAAAATGGCCAAAACGATTCAGGTGTATACGAGAGAGCTTGCCTCTATTAGAGCTGGGCGTGCAAGTGCCTCTTTACTCGATAAGATTACCGTTGATTATTATGGTGCGCCGACACCTATCAACCAAATGGCTGGTATTTCAGTTCCAGAAGCAAGACTTCTAGTAATTCAGCCTTATGATAAAACAATTCTAGGGGATATCGAAAAAGCAATCATGAAGTCGGATCTTGGAATTACACCGACAAATGATGGCTCTGTCATTCGTATCGCAATCCCTGCTTTAACAGAAGAGCGCCGTAAGGACTTAGTGAAGCAAGTAAAAAAAGAGGCGGAAGAAGCGAAAGTAAACATCCGCAACATTCGTCGTGATGCAAATGATGATTTGAAAAAGCTTGAAAAAGCTGGAGAAATCACAGAGGACGAGTTAAGAGGATACACAGAAGATGTTCAAAAGCTGACTGATACAAATATTGAAAAAATCGATTCCATTACAAAGGATAAAGAAAAAGAAATCCTAGACGTATAAGTATAACCTGCGAAAAGACTTTTACTGATATATTTCATCAGCTGAAGAATGACAGGCCCTGCTAAAAGGTATATGATACTAAAAAAGGCTGGCTTGATAATTTGAACCTTTATGTTAAAAAGGCGTCCTTTTGGTAGGACGCCTTTTTATATTTGGTTTATTTTGATATGATAGTTATATATGTCCGGAGAAGGTCTAATGTGGGGGTTAGTATATGCTAAAAAATCTTATTCGTAAAAAAAACAAAACGATAAGTGCACAAATAAAAGAACGGATAGAGAAAGCGCAAAAGGAAGAAATTCCCGAGCATATCGCCATTATTATGGACGGGAATGGAAGATGGGCAAAGAAAAGATCATTGCCTAGAATTGCCGGACATCATGAAGGGATGCAAACGGTACGCAAAATTACACGATTTGCAAACGAAGTAGGAGTAAAAACACTTACTCTCTATGCATTTTCAACGGAAAATTGGAAGAGACCAAGAATGGAAGTAGAATTCCTCATGAGGCTTCCAGAAGAATTTTTAGGTACTTATTTACCTGAGCTCACTGAACTGAATATCCAAGTGAAAATGATGGGAAATATAGAATCGCTACCTGAGCATACAAAAAGAGCGGTATATAAAGCGATGGAGCAAACCTCTAAAAATGATGGGATGACCTTAAATTTTGCTTTAAATTATGGAAGCAGAGACGAAATCGTCCAAGCGGTAAAGCAAATTGCAGATGATGTGAAGGATGGAAAGCTACAATCTGAAACAATCAATGAGGATCTTATTTCCTCTTATTTAATGACAAAGAATCTAAAAGATCCTGACTTGTTAATTAGAACAAGCGGGGAGGTTCGTTTAAGTAACTTTATGCTGTGGCAGCTTGCGTATACAGAGTTTTGCTTCACGGATACACTGTGGCCAGACTTTGACGAAGAAAGCTTAATGGATGCCATTGAAAGCTACCAAAAGAGACAACGAAGATATGGTGGTCTTAAGGGGGAAGAAATTAATTGAAGACAAGAATATTGACTGGTGCAGCCGCAATAGCTGTTTTTCTCCCAGTCGTCCTACTTGGTGGGCCCGTGTTTACGGTCTTTACTTATTTGATCGCTTCGATAGGGTTATATGAAGTACTGAGAATGAAGGGGATCAAGGTCGTTTCTTTTCCTAGTCTCGTTTCATTCTTATTGTTATTTCTGTTATTACTGCCAAGTTCATTAGCAGATAATTTATATGAGCTAACTACCCATACAAAAATGGAATGGCTATTTGTTGCTGTTTTCCTGGTTCTTATTTATACAGTGTTAAAGAAAAATCACTTCCACTTTGATGATGCTTCCTATATCATCCTTGGGACACTGTATGTAGGAATTGGCTTTTATTATTTCATAGAAACAAGAATAGAAGGAGGACTAGCATACGTAATTTATGCACTCCTAATTGTATGGACAACCGACTCTGGTGCTTATTTTACAGGTAGAAAGCTTGGGAAACGGAAGCTTTGGCCGGAAATATCTCCAAACAAAACAGTGGAGGGCTTTTTCGGCGGAATTATTTGGGCGCTAATCACTGCCTTAATTTTTCAGTGGATTCACCCTTTAACAGATTCTTATCTAATGTTAATAGTGGTGACAGTCGTTGCCTCTGTATTTGGTCAGCTAGGAGATTTGGTTGAATCAGCGATTAAAAGACATTACCATGTGAAGGATTCAGGGAAGCTATTACCTGGTCACGGTGGTATATTAGATAGATTTGATAGTCTTCTTTTCGTGATACCATTACTAAACTTTTTACATTTCATTTAAGGAGACGACATTATTTCATGAGTAAAAGAATAAGCTTATTAGGAGCAACAGGTTCTATTGGGCTCCAAACACTTGATATACTAAAGGATCACCGCGAGAGCTTTCAGCTAGTCTCTTTTTCTGCTGGGAGAAATATCGAAGAAACAAGAAGAATCTTGCGTGAGTTTTCAGTAGAGCTTGCCTCTGTTCAAGAAGAAGAGGATGCTCGTACTCTACAAAAAGAGTTTCCGAACGTTGAAATCGTATTTGGTTCACAGGGCCTAATTGATGTAG
The DNA here is from genome assembly GCF_056856695.1 of Psychrobacillus sp. Z16_25. Classification (NCBI taxonomy): domain Bacteria; kingdom Bacillati; phylum Bacillota; class Bacilli; order Caryophanales; family Bacillaceae; genus Psychrobacillus; species Psychrobacillus sp. Z16_25. The sequence goes on from NZ_JBXEOV010000001.1 coordinate 169,327, forward strand.
CTGCACATACCAATGCAGATATTCTAGTCAATGCTGTCTTAGGCAGTGTTGGACTTAAGCCTACGCTAGAAGCTATTAAAAAAGGAATCACGATTGCTATTGCGAATAAAGAGACATTGGTGACTGCCGGTCATTTAGTCATGCAGGCCGCAAAGGAGCACCAAGTTCCGATTCTTCCAGTAGATAGTGAGCATTCTGCGTTATTCCAAGCGTTGAATGGAGAAAATAAATCGGAGATAGCAAAGCTTATTATTACCGCTTCCGGTGGCAGCTTCCGTGATAAAACAAGAGCAGAGCTGCAGCATGTTACGGTCAAGGATGCGCTAAATCATCCAAACTGGTCCATGGGCTCCAAAATTACGATTGATTCTGCAACTATGATGAATAAAGGCTTAGAGGTAATTGAAGCGCATGTGTTATTCGATATAGATTATGATGATATCGAGGTGCTTCTACATAGAGAAAGCATCATTCACTCTATGATTGAATTCCAAGACACTAGTGTAATTGCACAGCTGGGAACACCAGATATGCGCGTGCCGATTCAGTATGCACTTTCTTATCCAAAGCGTTTAGACAGACCAAATGCCACACGCTTAAACTTAGCGGAGATTGGAAAGCTTCATTTCGAAAAGATGGATTACAATCGTTACTATGCGTTAAAGCTAGCAATTGATGCTGGACGAGCTGGTGGAACGATGACGACAGTGTTAAATGCGGCGAACGAAGCAGCGGTAGGTCTATTCCTTCAAGAAAAGATAAAGTTCCTAGAAATAGACGAGCTAATTGAAAAAGCGATGCAAGAGCATCAAATAATCCAGAATCCTGATTTAGACACAATCTTGCATGTTGATCAGGAAACAAGAAGAAGAATTTATGATATAGTGAACTGAGAAATTACTGAGTTGATTAAAAAAGGTGGGGTAAAATGGAAACGGCCATTGCGTTTATTGTTATCTTTGGAAGCATTGTCTTCTTTCATGAACTAGGCCATTTTATTTTTGCAAAAAGGGCCGGAATTATGGTTCGAGAATTTGCAATTGGATTTGGACCTAAGATTTTTGGTATGACAAAAGGGGAAACCTTATATACGATTCGACTTTTACCATTAGGTGGATATGTAAGAATGGCTGGCGAGGATTTGGATAGTATAGAGCTTCAGCCAGGATATCGTATTGGGATTCACGTGAATCAAGATAATGAAATTGACCAAATCGCATTGAATCAGAACAAGCAATTTCCTGATATGCTATTCCTAGAAGTAGAAAAATCTGATTTGATGAAGGAAATGTTCATCGAGGGATATGATGAAGAGGAACGATTTGTTCGATATACGGTAGCTAGAAATGCAGTCATTTTGGAAAATGGAAATAAAACAATTATTGCACCATACGATCGCCAATTTGGCTCAAAAACAGTCGGTCAAAGATCTCTAGCTATTTTTGCTGGCCCTCTTTTCAATTTTATCTTAGCCTTTTTCATTTTTGTTTTATTAGGATTATTCCAAGGGATTCCAACGATGGAGCCCGTTATTACAGAAGTGCTGGAAAACAGTCCTGCAGAAAAGGCTGGCATGCAGTCAGGCGATTTAGTCACTTCCATAAATGGTCAAGCGATCACTTCTTGGGAAGAGCTATCAGAAACCATTCGTGTCAGTGCTAATCAGCAAGTAGACTTTACAGTGGAGCGAGATGGACAAGCGTATGACTTGACCATTACACCTGCTGAGGTAGAGGTTGACAAAGAAAAGGTTGGCCAGATTGGTGTACAATATACTAGCCCAGTAGAAAAAAATCCGATTAAAGCAGTAGCTTTCGGTGCTGAGCAGACGTACGAATGGACAGTAAGGATTTTCACTGTACTAGGTACATTAATCACTGGTAACTTTTCTATAGATGACCTAGCAGGACCGGTAGGAATTTACCAAGCGACTGATAAAGTAGCTAGCTTTGGGATATACAGCCTAATGGCTTGGGCAGCAGCTCTAAGTATCAACTTAGGAATCATGAATCTGCTCCCACTACCAGCATTAGACGGCGGTCGTCTTCTGTTCTTCTTATTTGAAGCACTTAGAGGAAAACCAATAGACAAGCAAAAAGAAGGAATGGTTCACTTCGTAGGCATCATGCTCCTAATGATCCTGATGGTAGTAGTGACCTGGAACGACATCCAGCGATTCTTCTTCCAGTAACAATTTGAACGATGGGAGCCAGCTATAGGACAAGGGTTGATTTCCGTTCTGGCTGGACGCTTTCCTGGGGGCGCGGCTACAACTAAATTGTTTCGGATGCTTCCGAAACAATTGGATTTTCCGCACGCGCTTTATCCCCTAGGAGTCGCCAGCCGACACTCCAATCAACTATTTCTTATAAGGCAATCCAAGTTTTTGGTGATGAACCAAAATTAAATTTATTCATATCGAATCACTTGCTATTTAAAGGATGGAAAAACTAAGAACGTCACATCGTGTGACAACGATTTCCTGACCAACATCCTGTTGGCCTCCACTCCAAGCGTCCGCCAGGAAGCGACTTTAATGTAACATAGGAGTAATCTATAAGAAGGTTACCTAATAAATTAGGTTCACCATAAATCACTTTATTTCTGATAATCACTGGTTAAGCGAAAGCTAACTGGATGAACTACTACTTTTTGAGTATATATTTTGCGCCTCACGAATGATAAAATTACTAGTAAAAAATAGTATAGGAAGGAAAGTTCATTCCAGAACTTTCCTTTCTTTTTCTGTACAAGGGAGGGAATCACATGCAGGACGGTAAAATGAGAATGCAGCTACTACTGCAACAGCTAGAACTCACAGAAGACGCAGTAGTGCAATACTTTGAAAACGCCTCAATTACAAGGTTTACAGTACATAAAAAGCAAAGGCAATGGCATTTTCAACTGAACTTAGCCTCCATACTTCCAATTGACGTATATACCCTGTTTCATTCCAGACTACAAGAAAAATTTGCAGGAATCGCAAATGTCCTTGTAAACATACAATGTGAAAATACAACCCTGACCGACAGCCTAATCAAAGACTACTGGCCAAAGGTAATCAATGAACTAAGCGATATGGCTCCTCCTCTGCGAGAGCGCCTTCTAGGGCAAATGCCAGAGTGGAACGGACAAACCATCCAGCTAACCTGTGCCCAAGAGCTAGAACAGCGAGCATTCAAGAAAAAATATGTTGAGCACTTATCTAGCATCTATGAAAGCTTTGGTTTTCCGAAAATGGGCTTTGACTTCAAATTAGTAGAGGATACACAAGCGCTAGCGGAAGCGCATCAAGCATTCTTGGAACAAAGAAGACGGGAAGAGGAAGAATTAGGAAAGAAAGCATTGGTAGATTTGCAGAAACGTGAGCAAAAACAAGAATCACAGGAATCTACAATCGATGGTCCTTTCCAGCTTGGTGTCCCATTGAAAAAAGAAGAGCCAATCGTGGAAATCCGTACGATACAAGACGAAGAACGTCGTGTGACAATAGAGGGCTACGTGTTCGATGTAGAGGTAAAAGAGCTTCGTAGTGGTCGTTCTCTGCTTACTGCAAAGGTGACGGACTACACAGACTCTATCCTCGTGAAGATGTTCTCACGAGACAAAGAAGATGCTCAAATGATGGAAAAACTGAAAAAAGGTATGTGGATCAAGGTAAGAGGATCTGTACAAAACGATACGTTTGTGCGTGACTTGATTATCATGGCGCAGGACATGTCTGAGATAAATCCTGTCGTAAGACATGACACAGCAGTAGAGAAGCGAGTGGAATTGCATCTTCATACGCCGATGAGTCAAATGGATGCAGTATCCTCTGTATCATCACTTGTGTCGCAGGCTGCCAAATGGGGGCATAAGGCAATCGCCATCACGGACCATGCCAATGTGCAGTCCTTCCCAGAAGCATACGCGGCAGGGAAAAAGAATGGGATTAAAATCTTATATGGACTAGAAGCAAACTTGATCCATGACGGTGTTCCGATTGCTTACGATGAACAGCATTTAGCATTAGAGGATGCTACTTATATTGTCTTTGACGTGGAAACGACTGGGCTTTCTGCAACTTATGACAAAATTATAGAACTTGCTGCAGTGAAAATGCATCAAGGCGCCATCATCGACAAATTTGAGCGGTTTGCGAATCCACATCATCCTCTATCGGCTACTACGATTGAATTAACGGGGATTACCGATGATATGGTCCGCAATGCACCAGAAATTGAGGATGTAATCCGTGAATTCCATGAGTTCATCGGAGACGGAATTGTGGTTGCCCACAATGCTTCCTTTGATATGGGCTTCTTATACGAGGGATATCGTAGAAGTGGAGTCAATCATTTTGATCATCCGGTTATTGACACGTTAGAGCTCGCAAGATTTTTACATCCGGAGCTGAAAAATCATCGTCTAGGTTCTTTGGCGAAAAAATTCAACATCGAGCTTACCCAAGCACACCGTGCGATCTATGACTGTGAGGCAACTGGATACTTGCTCCAGCATTTATTAAAAGAAGCAGAAGAAAAGAATATTCATTTCCATGATGATTTTAATAAGCATATTGGAGAAGGGGATGCCTATAAAAGGGCAAGACCGTCTCATTGTACAATATTGGCTGTGAACGATGAAGGGCTAAAAAATCTATTTAAATTAGTGTCACTTTCTCATATATCTACCTTTTATCGTGTTCCTCGTATTAAGCGCTCAGATTTGCAGAAGCATCGAAAAGGGTTGATTGTTGGGTCAGGCTGTGACCGAGGAGAGGTTTTTGAAGGACTTATGCAAAAGCCGCTAGAGCAAGTGGAAGAGATTGCGAAGTTCTATGACTACCTGGAAGTACATCCGAAAGAGGTTTATGCACACCTGATTGAGCTGGAATTGGTTCGAGATGAATGGAACCTGGAGGATATCATCCGTAAGATGGTGAAGCTTGGGAAGAAACTGAATATCCCAGTAGCTGCTACAGGGAACGTGCATTATCTTCACGAGAATGATGGAATCTATCGTAAGATTCTCATTAACTCTCAAGGAGGAGCAAATCCACTTAACAGACACAGTCTGCCAAAGGTTCATTTCCGAACAACCAATGAAATGCTAGATGCGTTCTCCTTCCTAGGAGATGAAATCGCACAAGAAATCGTCGTAACCAATACGAATAAGATTGCGGATATGATCGAGGATATCAAGCCGATTAAGGATGATTTGTATACGCCTAAAATTGAAGGTGCAGATGATGAGGTTAGACAGCTGACCTATACAAAGGCAAAAGAAATCTATGGGGAAGAGCTTCCTGAAATAGTAGAAGCGCGTATTGAAAAAGAATTGACCTCGATTATTGGACACGGCTTTGCGGTAATTTATTTAATTTCCCATAAGCTTGTGAAAAAATCATTGGATGATGGCTACCTAGTAGGATCTCGTGGTTCTGTTGGTTCTTCTCTTGTGGCGACCCTGATGGAAATTACAGAGGTAAATCCATTGCCGCCGCATTACATTTGTCCGAGCTGTAAGGATTCGATTTTCTTCCATGACGGGTCAGTTGGCTCTGGCTTTGACCTTCCGAATAAAACATGTGAGAAATGTGACGTTCCTTATATCAAGGAAGGACAGGATATTCCTTTCGAAACCTTCCTAGGCTTTAAAGGAGACAAGGTCCCGGATATCGACCTTAACTTTAGTGGAGAATATCAGCCGACTGCCCACAATTATACGAAGGTGCTTTTCGGGGAAGACTATGTGTATAGAGCAGGAACAATTGGTACCGTAGCGGAAAAAACGGCCTATGGATATGTTAGAGGCTATATGAATGATAATAATTTAAACCTTCGCGGAGCAGAAATTGATCGCCTCGTGCAAGGCTGTACAGGGGTAAAACGTACGACTGGACAGCATCCAGGGGGAATCATTGTTGTGCCTGACTATATGGATATCTATGATTTCTCGCCAATCCAATTTCCGGCGGACGCGCAAGATTCTGAATGGAAAACTACCCATTTCGACTTCCATTCTATCCACGATAATCTCTTGAAGCTCGATATTCTGGGACACGATGATCCGACCGTTATTCGTATGCTCCAAGATTTATCTGGTATTGATCCAAAGACCATTCCAGTAGATGACCCAGAGGTAATGAAGATATTCAGCGGTACAGAATCCTTAGGAGTGACGGAGGAGCAGATTAACTGTAAAACTGGTACGCTTGGTATTCCAGAGTTCGGTACACGCTTCGTTCGTCAGATGCTGGAGGAAACAAAGCCATCAACGTTCTCCGAGCTAGTTCAGATCTCAGGACTTTCCCATGGGACGGACGTGTGGCTAGGAAACGCACAGGAATTGATTCAAGATGGAACTTGCCAGCTGTCCGATGTAATCGGCTGTCGTGACGATATTATGGTTTATTTAATTTATCAAGGTCTCGAGCCTTCCTTGGCATTTAAAATTATGGAGTCTGTACGTAAAGGGAAGGGACTGTCTCCCGAGTTTGAAGCAGAGATGAAGTCAAAAGGTGTCCCTAATTGGTATATTGAGTCCTGTAAGAAAATAAAATATATGTTCCCAAAAGCCCATGCGGCTGCATATGTATTGATGGCAGTAAGGATTGCTTATTTTAAAGTACATTATCCGATTCTTTATTATGCTGCGTATTTTACCGTACGTGCTTCGGATTTTGACTTAATTTGTATGATGAACGGCTCACAAACAATTCGTGCGAGACTAGAGGAAATAAATTCGAAGGGTCTTGAAGCATCTCCGAAGGAAAAAAGTTTAGCGACTGTCCTAGAAATAGCTTTAGAAATGTCCGAACGTGGTATAAGAATGCAGAAGGTAGATTTATATAAATCGCAGGCTGCTGAGTTCATCATTGAGGGGAATACATTAATCCCACCTTTTAATGCAATACCAGGACTTGGGACAAACGTAGCGTTTCAAATTACAAAGGCAAGGGAGCAAGGAGAGTTTTTATCGAAAGAAGATCTTCAGCAAAGAGGAAAGGTTTCGAAGACAATCATTGAATACTTAGATTCAATGGGATGCTTGGAAGGACTTCCTGATGCAAACCAATTATCCCTTTTCTAAGCTTGTAATTTGCAAACAATTTTATGGTATGGTAATATAAAACTACCAATGTTTCATAGTTCTGTGGCGAAAGAGTGGGATTTCCCGCTCTTTTCTGTTGTTTGGAAGGAATTATACGGTCACATTCGTAGAAACTAACCATACTTCTACTAAATTGAAGCAATTTGCTCCTCTTTAGCAGGTAAGAGTTACGTAAGGAGGCTTATATGAGTAATATTACTGACAAAATTGAAGAACTAGTACAACCCATTCTTCAAGAAATGAACCTAGAGCTTGTGGATATTGAATATGTAAAAGAGGGCCGCGACTGGTTTTTGAGAGTGTATATTGATACACCACAAGGCAGGATTGATATTGAGCAATGCGCACAAGTTAGTGAGCAATTAAGTGTGAAGCTGGATGAGGAAGACCCTATTAAGGAAAATTACTTCCTTGAGGTGTCATCACCAGGAGCAGAGCGTCCGTTGAAAAAAGAAGCTGACTATGTTGCAGCAGTAGGGAAATATGTATATATCAAAACATATGAGCCAATTAACGGTGCAAAGGAATTTGAAGGAACACTCCTTTCCTATTCAGCAGAGGAGGGCGCACTTTTAGAGGTCCGCATCAAAACAAGAAAAGTAAAAGTAGAGATTGAAAAAGAGAAGATCGCGCTTGCTCGTTTAGCAATCGATTTCTCTGGATAACGTAAATGGAGGAGTGAAAGCTGTGAGTAGTGATTTATTAGATGCGTTGACTGCATTAGAGAAACAAAAGGGAATTTCAAGAGATGTCTTAATAGAGGCTATTGAAGCTGCATTAGTAACTGCTTATAAGAGAAATTTTAACCAAGCACAAAATGTTCGAGTGGACATTAATTTAGATAATGGGTCTATGATCGTCTATTCACGCAAAGACGTAGTAGAGGACGTAGAGGATAGCCGACTTCAAATTTCCCTAGAGGATGCGCAAGCAATCAATCCGCATTATGCGATTGGTGATGTAGTGGAAGAAGAGGTAACACCAAGAAACTTTGGGCGTATAGCTGCTCAAACAGCTAAACAAGTAGTGACTCAGCGAGTTCGTGAAGCAGAGCGTGGCTTAATTTATGAAGAATATGTGGATCGTGAAGACGATATTGTCAACGGTATCGTGGAGCGTTTAGATGCTCGTAATATCTATGTTGGACTTGGGAAAGTAGAGGCTGTTCTTCCAGTCAATGAACAGATTCCAACAGAAACATACCGTCCACATGACCGTATTAAGGTGTATATTACAAAAGTAGAACGTACTACTCGTGGTCCACAAGTGTTTGTATCACGTACACATCCTGGTCTTCTTCGTCGTCTTTTCGAAATGGAGGTTCCTGAAATATTTGAGGGAATCGTTGAAATCAAATCAATCGCTCGTGAAGCGGGAGACCGTTCAAAAATATCTGTATATGCTCATAACGAAGAAATCGATCCAGTAGGCTCTTGCGTTGGTGCAAAGGGCGCACGTGTTCAAACAATCGTGAACGAGCTAGGTGGAGAGAAAATCGACATCGTAGAATGGTCAGAGGATCCAGTAGTATTTGTTGCCAATGCTTTAAGCCCATCCAAGGTGCTTGATGTACAGGTAAATGAGGAAGAAAAATCTACAACGGTTGTCGTTCCGGATTATCAGCTGTCCCTTGCAATCGGGAAGCGTGGACAAAATGCAAGGCTTGCTGCTAAGCTAACTGGTTGGAAAATTGATATCAAGAGTGAAACTGATGCTAGAGAGCTGGGTATTTATCCAAACGAAAATTCTCCACAGACAATCATTGAAACATTAGATAACGAGTTGGATGATTTTGATTTCTATAAAGACGAAGAGTAACAAATAAGGAAGGACGGTGAGCTTCATGGCCACTCAAAAGAAAATTCCTTTACGTAAATGTGTTGCTACTGGGGAAATGCTTCCTAAGAAAGAAATGATTCGAGTAGTACGCTCAAAAGAGGGAGAGGTTTCTGTCGACCTAACAGGAAAAAAATCTGGTCGTGGCGCTTATGTTTCAAAGTCAACAGAGGCTGTGAACCAAGCGAAGAAGAAGAACTCTTTGGGCAATCATTTAGAAGCAACCATTCCAAATGAAATCTATGACGAGCTAATTGTCATTATTGAAAGAGAAAAACTAAAATGACAACAGAACAACAAATTATACAGCTACTAGGACTTGCCACTAGAGCTCGCAAGACCATTTCTGGTGAAGAATTGGTCGTGAAAGAAATCAGAAGTAAAAAAGCCAAGCTAGTAATACTAGCCTCGGATGCTTCTGCCAATACGGCAAAAAAATTGAATGATAAATGTGCATCTTTTAACGTTGAGCTGCATGTCTTTGGAGACCGGCACGATCTCGGGCATGCGACGGGAAAAGAGGCCAGAGTGGCGATTGCCATTATGGATGACGGTTTCGCTAAAAAACTGTCCGGCCTTCTCAACGAATTTAACCGGGGGTGAGCTAATGACTAAAATCAGAGTTCATGAATACGCGAAACAAATTAATAAATCAAGTAAAGAAGTAATTGAGCAATTAGGAAAATTAAACATTTCCGTTACGAATCATATGTCTACGCTAGAAGGAGATGCTGTTAGTAAACTAGATGGCATTTACAAGAAAGCATCGAATACACCGAATAACAATAGACCATCGAATCAGTCGAATCCAGCTTCTTCTGGATCAAACGAGCAAAAACAAGGTTCTACTAGCAGCCAAGGTAGTCAAAGCCGTCCAGCAGGTCAAGGACAAAACAGACCATCCGGCCAAGGTAGTCAAAACCGTCCAGCAGGTCAAGGACAAAACAGACCATCCGGCCAAGGTGGTCAAAGTCGTCCAGCAGGTCAAGGACAAAACAGACCATCCGGCCAAGGTAGTCAAAACCGTCCAGCAGGCCAAGGACAAAGCAGACCATCCGGCCAAGGTGGTCAAAACCGTCCGGCAGGTCAAGGACAAAACAGACCATCCGGCCAAGGTGGTCAAAATCGTCCGGCAGGTCAAGGGCAAAACAGATCTGGCGGTCAAGGACAAAACCGTCCAGGTGGTCAAAATCAAAATAGACCAGGAGGACGTCCGCATAAGCGTAGAAAAGGGCCTACGACTCCTGTACAGCCACCAGTTCCACGTAAGGAAAGAGAATTACCAGCAAAGATTACGTTTACAGAATCTTTAACTGTGACAGAGCTAGCGAAAAAGCTAGGAAGAGAGCCTTCAGAAATTATCAAAAAGCTTTTCTTACTTGGTGTAATGGCAACTATCAACCAAGAGCTTGATAAGGATGCAATTGAGCTAATCTGTGCAGATTATGGAGTAGAGGTAGAAGAGGAAATCAGAGTAGATATCACTGATTTGGAAACACACTTCGAATCTACAGAAGAAAAAGCAGAGGATTTAAAAGAGCGTCCACCAGTGGTAACAATCATGGGACACGTTGATCATGGGAAAACAACGCTTCTTGACTCTATCAGAAATACAAAGGTAACTGCTGGTGAAGCTGGCGGGATTACGCAGCATATCGGTGCTTATCAAGTTGTCGAAAATGGGAAAAAGATTACGTTCCTTGATACACCTGGACACGCAGCATTTACTACGATGCGTGCTCGTGGTGCAAAAATCACGGACCTAACAATCCTTGTAGTTGCAGCTGATGATGGAGTAATGCCTCAAACGGTTGAAGCGATTAACCATGCGAAGGCAGCAGAGGTTCCAATTATTGTTGCTGTAAACAAAATGGATAAACCATCCGCAAATCCTGATCGTGTCATGCAAGAGCTTACCGAGCATGGACTAGTACCAGAGGATTGGGGTGGAGACACAATCTTCGTACCAATCTCCGCTTTAAAAGGTGACGGTATCGATAATCTTTTAGAAATGGTATTACTTGTTGCAGAAGTAGCTGAGCTGAAAGCAAATCCAAAACGACTTGCATTAGGGACAGTTATCGAGGCACAGCTTGATAAAGGAAGAGGATCTGTTGCAACACTATTAGTGCAAGATGGTACATTAAAAGTAGGAGACCCAATCGTTGTAGGTCATACTTTTGGTCGCGTCCGTGCAATGGTCAATGACTTAGGAAGACGTGTGAAAGAGGCTGGTCCTTCTACGCCTGTAGAAATTACTGGATTAAGTGATGTTCCACAAGCTGGAGACCGTTTTGTTGTCTTTGAAGATGAGAAAACTGCTCGTCAGGTTGGAGAATCTCGTGCTTCTCAAGCACAAGTGAACCAACGCTCAGAAAAAACTCGTGTAACCCTTGATAACCTGTTTGATCAAATGAAACAAGGGGAAATGAAAGAACTAAACCTAATTGTGAAAGCAGACGTTCAAGGTACTGTTGAAGCAATGGCTGCCTCTCTCATGAAAATTGAGGTAGAGGGTGTAAACGTTCGTATCATTCACACAGGTGCTGGTGGAATTACCGAATCTGATATTTCCCTAGCTGCAGCTTCTAATGCAATCGTTATCGGATTTAACGTTCGACCTGACGTAAATGCAAAACGTGCTGCTGAGCAAGAGGGTGTAGATATCCGTCTTCACCGCGTTATCTATAAGGTTATTGAAGAAATTGAATCAGCGATGAAAGGACTTCTTGATCCAGAATTTGAAGAAAAAATTATTGGGCAAGCAGAAGTTCGCGAAACATTCAAGGTTTCTAAAGTTGGTACAATTGCAGGATCTTATGTGACCGAGGGTAAAATCTCTAGAGACAGTGGTGTTCGTGTAATTCGTGACGGCATCGTTATCTTTGAAGGAGAATTAGATACACTTAAACGCTTCAAGGATGATGCGAAGGAAGTTGCCAAAGGCTATGAATGTGGTATTACCATTAAAAACTTCAATGATGTAAAAGAAAATGACATTATTGAGGCATATATTATGGAAGAAATCAAAAGATAATGATAATCTATGCAGAATGTGAATTTATCATCCCCACTGCACATTCTTTGAAGGAAAAGCGAGCAGTTCTTCAGCGTATGCTTACAAGAACGAAGCAAAAATTCAATGTTTCCATTTCTGAGCTTGACCACCAGGACGTTTGGCAGCGAACTTGTATCGGTATCGTTGCCATCGCTTCTGATAAGCTAGCAGCGGAGCGGGAGATACAGCATGCCATCCGGTACCTGGAATCAAACCCAGAGTGGGAATGCATGGAAATAAAAAAAGAATATTTATAATAAATGAGGTGTAGCAAATGTCAATGCGTGCTAACCGAGTTGCCGAGCAAATGAAAAAAGAGCTAGGTGAAATTATTGGACGAAAATTAAAGGATCCTCGTATCGGCTTCGTAACGGTTACAGATGTTGCAGTAACTGGTGACCTACAGCAAGCAACTATTTATGTTACTGTACTTAACGGTAGTAAAGCTGATACGTTGAAAGCTTTAGAAAAAGCAAAGGGCTTTATTCGTTCCGAAATAGGACAACGTATTCGATTACGTGTCACACCTGAGCTGCATTTTGAATTTGATGAGTCAGCGGAATATGGGAATCGAATCGATAACCTACTTAGACAAATCAAGCAACCATCTGAAGATTAAAAAAGAACAAGAAGTCTGCTTTCATCTAATAAGCAGACTTCTTTGTTGTATTAAATGGAGTGAAAACTATGTACGAAGGAATACTTCCATTATGGAAGGAAAAAGGGATGACCTCCCATGATTGTGTTTTCAAGCTTCGAAAAATCCTCAAAATGAAAAGAATTGGACACACTGGAACACTAGATCCTGCTGTGGAAGGGGTTCTTCCGATTTGCCTTGGACAAGCAACGAAAGTATCTGAGTATGTCATGGACGAAGGAAAAACATACATTGCCACCATAGCAATTGGACGTTCGACAACAACGGAAGATGCAGAAGGCGAGACAGTGGATCTAGACAGCTCCCCGAAATCTTTCACACGAGAGCAGATCCTCGGTGTTTTACAGCAGCTTACAGGTGAAATTGAGCAGACTCCTCCTATGTACTCCGCGGTAAAGGTCAACGGTAAAAAGCTATATGAATATGCACGTGAGGGGAAAGAAGTAGAAAGACCAACTCGACGAGTAACCATCTATCAACTAGAGCTTCTAGAGGAGGTTGACTCATTCCAAGGGGAAGAGGTCCGTTTCCAAATTCGAATTGACTGCAGTAAGGGAACCTATATCCGCACACTTTCCGTGCAAATTGGTGAACTGCTGGGGTTCCCGGCACATATGGCATCCTTGGTTCGTACCGCATCTGGCAGCTTTCGTCAGGAGCAATGTCTAACACTTGCACAAGTAGAAGAAGTTGCTAATAAAGGCAGCCTAGACGGTTTTATTCAGCCAATCAGCAAGGCATTAGGGAAATGGCCAACTCTGGAAATAAATGAAGAGAACGCAAAAGGAATCTCCAATGGTCAGGTGCTACCAATGCATGAACTGCTAGACGAGCATGAGAAACTTGTGTATACACACGCTGGCAAGCCAAAAGCAGTTTATATCAAACACCCATCGAAAAGTGGTATGATGAAGCCAGAGAAAATGTTTTCAGAAGGAGATTAATATGAAAGTCTATCATTTATCTTATCCTAATCATTTATATGAGGAAAATGAGGCATATTCGTTGGCAATCGGCTTTTTCGATGGTGTTCATAAGGGACATCGTGCAGTAATTCAGGAGGCGAAGGAGAAAGGGGAAGCGCTAGGCATCAAAACAGCGGTCATGACCTTTGATCCTCACCCTTCTATCGTATTAGGAGGTCGAAGAGAGGAAGTATTTTACATTACTCCTCTAGAACAGAAACTTGATATTCTAAAAGAGTTAGAAATAGACGCAGTATTTGTTGTACGCTTTACTTCAGATTTTGCCAAGCTTTCTCCTGCTCAGTTCATCCAGGCTTTTATTAAACAGGCAAATGTGAAGCATGTTACGGCAGGCTTTGATTTTACCTTCGGGTCCTTTGGAAAAGGCACGATGAAGGAAATGGAGGAGCTGTCTGATGGAGCCTATACGGTCTCTGTCGTAGGCAAGAAGGAGCAAGATGGCGATAAAATCAGCTCTACGAGAATACGAGCGGCTCTAAAGGCTGGAGAGATGGAAGAGGTCCAATCACTCCTCGGTAGACCTTTCATGGTGTCTGGTGTTATAGTGCATGGAGACAAAAGGGGAAGAACAATTCAATTTCCTACTGCAAACGTTCAGCCGAAAGAAGGACAATTCATTCCTGCCACCGGCGTATACGTGGTAAGGTTCTATGTCCAAGAAAAATGGTATGAGGGAGTATGTAATGTTGGCTACAAGCCTACTTTTACAGACCCAAATGAAAAAAAGCTTTCCATTGAAGTACATATCATTGATTTTGACCAAAATATCTACGGAGAAGAAGTTTCTATCCACTGGTATAAAAGGTTAAGAGAAGAGAAAAAGTTTAATGGGATTGAGGAGCTGAAGGCACAGCTGGTAAAGGATAAGGCTGCTGCTATTGCTTACTTTCAACAACACTAAAAGGTTGCTTCTCGTGACCTGATGTGCTATTCTTTATAAGTACAAATATGTATGAACCTTTCCTTGGCTTTTTCGATTCTCCAACGAATTGCTCAGGAAACGGGGATCATTAGAAACTAGGAGGAAACAAACATGGCAATTACACAAGAACGCAAAAACGAATTAATCGCTGAGTACAGAACTCACGAAAGCGATACAGGATCTGCAGAAATTCAAATCGCAATCCTTACTGAAGAGATCAACTCTTTAAACGAACATTTACGTACGCACAAGAAAGACCATCATTCACGTCGTGGTTTATTCAAAATGGTTGGACGTCGTCGTAACTTGTTAAAATACTTACGTGAAAATGATGTTCAACGTTACCGTGAGCTAATTGCAAAACTTGGTTTACGTCGATAAGCGAGACTTTAGAAAGCGGGATTTTTCCCGCTTTTTCTATTGGTATAATCCTTGTTGTTTTTTGGGAACAGTATATATAGAAATCATTTGCAGGTTTTAACAAAATATTTCGCATAGTTTCGTTATTTTTGATACACTACTTATGATACATATAACCTTTTATATGCCCTTTTATTTGAAGGAGTTTTAGAAGTTGAGAGGAGTACCAGGCAAATGAGTGAAAAGAAAGTATTTACGTATGAATGGGCTGGCCGTCCGCTACAAATAGAAGTCGGACAGCTTGCGAAGCAAGCAAATGGAGCAGTAATGGTAAGATACGGAGACACTAGCGTATTATCTGTTGCAACTGCTTCTAAACAGCCAAAAAATCTTGATTTCTTTCCATTGACAGTAAATTATGAAGAGAAATTATATGCAGTAGGGAAAATCCCTGGTGGATTTATCAAGCGTGAGGGTCGTCCTTCAGAGCGAGCTATTTTAACAAGCCGTCTAATTGACCGTCCAATCCGTCCACTTTTTCCGGATGGATTCCGTAACGAGGTACAAGTTATTTCTATCGTTATGTCCGTTGATCAAAACTGCTCATCCGAGATGGCGGCAATGCTTGGCTCATCTTTGGCATTATCTATTTCAGATATCCCATTTGATGGTCCAATCGCAGGCGTTCAAGTCGGTTTGATTGGTGACGAATTTATTATCAATCCAACAGTTGAACAAATGGAGAAAAGCACATTAGATCTTACTGTGGCAGGAACAAAAGATGCGATCAACATGGTGGAAGCTGGAGCGAAAGAAGTTTCAGAGGAAGTCGTGCTTGAGGCTATTATGTATGGACACGAGGAAATTAAAAAATTAATCGAGTTCCAAGAAAAAGTTGCTGCTGAGGTTGGTAAAGAGAAAAAGGATATTCCTTTATTCGAATTAGACAAAGACCTTTTTGAAGAGGTTCGCCAAATGTGCGAAACTCAATTGGTACAAGCTATCCAGGTGCAAGAGAAGCATGCACGTGAGGATGCAATTACGGTAGTAAAAGAAGAAGTAATTGCTCATTACACAGAAAAAGAAGCAGAAGAAGATACGTTAAAACAAGTTCGTGATATTCTAGATGCTTTAGTAAAAGCGGAAGTACGTCGTTTGATTACAGAGGAAAAAGTGCGTCCTGATGGTCGTGGCGTTGCAGAAATCCGCCCGCTTTCATCCGAAGTAGGAATCCTTCAACGTACACACGGCTCTGGTTTATTCACACGTGGTCAAACACAAGCATTAAGTATTTGTACATTAGGGCCACTAGGCGATGTGCAAATCATCGACGGCTTAGGCATTGAAGAATCCAAGCGTTTTATGCATCACTACAATTTCCCTCAATTCAGTGTAGGGGAAACTGGACCGATTCGTGCTCCAGGACGTCGTGAAATCGGACATGGTGCACTTGGAGAGCGTGCTTTAGAGGCTGTTATTCCAGACGAAAAGGATTTCCCATACACAATGCGTTTAGTAGCGGAAGTGTTAGAGTCTAACGGTTCTACTTCTCAAGCTAGTATCTGTGCATCCACTTTAGCGATGATGGATGCTGGGGTTCCAATTAAGGCGCCAGTAGCAGGTATTGCAATGGGGCTTGTGAAAAAAGGCGAGCACTACACAATTTTAACGGATATTCAAGGCATGGAAGACCATCTTGGAGATATGGACTTTAAAGTAGCAGGTACATCTAAAGGGATCACTGCACTTCAAATGGATATCAAAATTGATGGGCTATCTAAGCAAATCCTAGAGGAAGCATTAGAGCAAGCGAAAATTGGCCGTATGCAGATTTTAGAAAGCATGCTAGCTACAATCAGCGAGCCACGTGAACGCTTATCTAAATATGCTCCAAAAATCGCAATGATCAAAATCAACCCAGACAAAATCCGTGATGTTATCGGACCTGGTGGTAAGCAAATCAATAAAATCATTGATGAAACCGGCGTAAAAATCGATACAGAGCAGGACGGCACTATTTATATTGCTTCTGCAGATGAAGAGATGATTGCCCGTGCAAAACAAATCATTGAAGACATCGTTCGCGTAGCGCAAGTAGGCGAATACTACCTAGGAAAAGTAAAACGTATTGAAAAATTCGGTGCTTTCTTAGAAATCTTCAACGGCAAAGACGGTCTCCTACACATTTCCGAAATCCAAGAGGAACGTACGAAAAACGTAGAGGACGTCCTAAAAATCGGGGACGAGCTTTTGGTAAAAGTAATCGAAATCGACAACCAAGGTCGCGTCAACCTATCCCGCAAGGTAGTTCTCAAAGAAGAAAAAGAACGTGCCGAGCAAAAAGATCAATAAGCAACTGCCCGCAGCATTGGAGCTGCGGGTTTTTTGTTGGAAAACGCAGGGACTCTCCTATGGAGTATCAGCTGGACGAGGAAAGAGATGGGGGAAACTGGTTCTGCTTATTAAGATACCAGTAGAGCTACCGTATCGTGGGCTGGAACTGGAGTCACTACCGCACGATAGAAGTCTCGTATCGAGCGATAGAACCGCAGAATCGCGCGATAGCTAGAGCATCGCACGATAGAATGCCGGAATCGCTCGATAGGAAGTCACTACCGTTCGATAGAAGTCTCGTATCGCACGATAGCTAGAGCATCGCACGATAGCTAGAGCATCGCACGATAGAATGCCGTTATCGCTCGATAGGAAGTCACTACCGCACGATAGAAGTCTCGTACCGCGCGATAGAACCGCAGAATCGCGCGATAGCTAGAGCATCGCCCGATTAGAATACCGGAATCGCTCAATAGGAAGTCACTACCGCTCGATAGAAGTCTCGTACCGAGCGATAGCACCGCACTACCGCACGATAGCTAGAGCATCGCACGATAGAATGCCGGAATCGCTCGATAGGAAGTCACTACCGCACGATAGAAGTCTCGTACCGCGCGATAGCTAGAGCATCGCTCGATAGAATGCCGGAATCGCTCGATAGGAAGTCACTACCGCTCGATAGAAGTCTCGTACCGCGAGATAGAACCGCAGAATCGCGCGATATCTAGAGCATTGCACGATAGAATGCCGGAATCCTCGATAGGAAGTCACTACCGCTCGATAGAAGTCTCGTACCGAGCGATAGCACCGCAGAATCGCACGAGAGCTAGAGCATCGCACGATAGAATGCCGGAATCGCTCGATAGGAAGTCACTATCGCTCGATAGAAGTCTCGTATCGCGCGATAGAACCGCCGAACCGAGCACTAGCCCCCCAGAATCGCTCAGTAGCCACCTTAACCAAGCAATACCCCACTCCTTCTCTCCATCCCCGAGCTAATCTTTTCATTTTTTGGAACAGAAGCATTAAAATAAATAGGTAAATCCAAGCGAGTGAAAGCATATGGAGTTATGCTATGATAGGAAAATAGGAAAAGTAGATAGAGGTGTTAGATTGATACAAACAATTACTTGTCAAAATGGACTTCGTATTGTCCATGAAAAGATGCCACATATACGGTCGGTTGCAGTTGGGATTTGGGTAGAGGCCGGGTCAAGGTATGAGTTGCCAGAGGAAAATGGCCTTACGCACTTTATTGAGCATATGCTGTTTAAGGGCACGGAAACCCGTACGGCCAAACAAATTGCCGAGGAGTTTGACCGAATTGGTGGCAATATTAATGCCTTCACTTCGAAGGAGAACACTTGCTATTACGTGAAGGTGCTAGATCATCATGCGAAGTTAGCTGTAGAGATACTAGCGGATATGTTTTTTCATTCTCAGTTTGACGCAGAGGAAATGGAGAAGGAAAAGCAGGTCGTGCTAGAGGAAATTAAAATGGTGGAGGATACGCCGGACGATATTATTCACGAGTATCTTTGGGAGGAAATGTATAAGGGCGATCCACTAGGTCTTCCGATTCTTGGGACGGAGGAAACGCTTCACTCCTTTACGAAGGAGATGATCCTTTCTTACATGGAAAAGCATTATACACCGGAGAATGTCGTCATATCAGTGGCAGGGAATATACCGGACGGACTGCTCGGGTATATTCAGGAGTTGTTTGGTAGCTTTACAAGAAGAGGACAGCAAAAGACTGCTATTACGACACCGACTTTACAGCCTATTTATACAGAGGCGACTCGAGATACAGAGCAGGCGCATCTTTGCTTGGCTTACCCTGGTATCGGGGTTAAGGCAGACAATATTTATAGCCTAGTGGTGTTAAATAGTATACTCGGTGGGAATATGTCTTCCAGATTGTTTCAAGAGATACGAGAGGATAAAGGATTAGCGTACTCCATTTATTCTTATCATTCCTCCTATGATGACACAGGTGCATTAGTTATTTATGGGGCAACCTCTAGTAATCAATTAGAAGAGTTGCAGCAATGCATTCATCACTCCATTTCCTCCATATTAGAAAAAGGCTTTACTGCTATGGAAGTAACCAATGCAAAGGAGCAGCTTAAGGGCAATTTATTGCTAGGGCTGGAAAGCTCTAATTCTCGAATGAGTAGAAATGGGAAGAATGAGCTGGTATTTGGGAAGCACCGCACATTAGATGAAGTAAGTGACACGATAGATGAAGTAACATTTGATTCTGTCATGGAGCTTGCGAAGGAGATGTTCCAGCATAAGCCGGCGGTTTCGGTTATTTTACCAAAACATGAGGGAAGACCTGCATAAACGAATTTACCAAATAGGAGCACTTATGATTCAAAGCATGATTTGAATCATAGGTGCTTTCTTATTTTATTTGCTAATTAGGCAATAGTACGATTTCTATTTTATATTCACTTTGTCTTTGAAAATGGCATATACATAAGTAGAGATATTGAAGGAGGGAATAGATTGTTACTGACAGAGCTTGCGGAAAAGGAACTGATTAAGGTAAAGGACGGCTCAAGATACGGAAAGATGGCGGACACGGAATTAGTTTTCAATCCTGCCACAGGGAAGATTGAAGGGTTTGAGGTGTTTCAACGAACAGCTTCCTTTTTCCAGTCTAATAAAACAGCTAGAAAAGAATTCATTGCATGGGAAGAAATAATTCTGATTGGTAAGGATCGTATTCTTTTCAACGAGTCCGATACAGCAGGAGATTTGAGTGTGCATATATGAAGAAGATGGCGATTATAGGAACTGATAAGCGTCTCGTTACTTTACAAGAGGCAGTGGGAAAACATTTAGATGCATGCCTATTTTCCACCATGATTTGGTCAAGGGGGCTGCAAGAACAGCTAGAGGAGCTTCAGCCAGATATTATCTTTTTACCCATTCAGCAACTAAAAACTGAGACACCGATATATTTTCCTGAGTCTTGTAAAACTCTCTTTGTTGGGAAAAAGTATAAGGAAATCAAAGACGAATTAAACAAGGATGGCCGTCAGATACATTTTTATCTGGAGGATGAGGAATGGATTTGGGATAATGCCAACTTAACAGCAGAAGGATTTATTCATTATTTTTATTTAAATGAAAAGCAGGCTATCTACAATAAAGAATTCATCATTACTGGATATGGAAGGGTAGGAAAGAGGCTAGCCTTTGCACTTCATCATCTCGGTGCAAAAGTCATCATTTCGGTGCGCTCTGAGCATCAATTATATGAAGCAAAAAGCTATGGGTTTCAATTTGAGACACTTGACCGGTTGATGGAGAAGGGGGATCAGAGGGACACTTATCTTATTAACACGATTCCGTCAAGATGGCTTTCCAGCAATCAAGCACAAGTATTTCAAGCGGTATTCGATTTGGCGTCTAATCCGGGCTGTCTATTAGAAACAGAAAAAATCCCTCCTAACTATCATCTCACTACTAGTCTACCAGGTATGTATTTTCCAAAGGATGCAGGGCAGTTAATTGCCAGGGCTGTTTTAAAGCATCTGGCTCTTTAGAGGAGGAAACATTGTGTTAGAAGGTCTTCGTATTGGTCTTGGAATTACCGCTTCTCATTGTACGTATGAAGAAGTGATTCCGATGATCAAGCAATTTACGGATGTGGGTGCTACGGTAGTGCCTATCATCACGTACTCAGTATTAACCGCTGCCACAAGATTTGGAACAGGTGAGGAATGGGTGGAGAAAATAGAGGAGGCTAGTGGCAGCAAAGTAGTATCCTCTATTGTGGAGGCTGAGCCATTCGGTCCCTCCAACCCACTCGACTGTATGGTGATCGCTCCAATGACGGGAAATTCCATTAGCAAGCTGGCGAATGCGCAAACCGATTCCCCTGTTTTAATGGCAGCAAAAGCAACATTGCGTAACGGAAAACCGGTAGTCATCGGTATCTCTACAAACGATGCGCTAGGATTAAATGGAATGAATATTATGAAGCTGCTATCCACGAAAAACATTTACTTTATCCCTTTTGGGCAAGACAATCCGTATAACAAGCCAAACTCATTAATCGCAGACTTTTCGCAGCTTCGTGCTACAGTTGAACAAGCAATTCAACAAAAACAGCTACAGCCTCTTTTAATTAGCTACAAGTAATAAATATTAAATAGTGTGTATTTTCATGTAATTGTATGTTACAATATCGCCAATATGTGTTAATTAGAGAGAGAGGAGAACTGTAGTATGTCCCAAAAATATACAACTGCTGTAGTTGGAGCAACAGGTGCTGTTGGTCAAAAGATTATCGAAAAACTTGTGGAAAGAAATTTTCCCTATGGAGAATTAAAGCTATTAGCTTCTAAGAATTCCGCAGGTAAGCAAATAGACATTAATGGGGTAACCTATACAATAGAAGAAGCAGTACCAGAAGCATTTGAGGGTGTAAATATTGCATTTTTCTCCGCAGGGGGAGCTATTTCCAAAGCGTTAGCAAAGGAAGCGAGCAGCAGGGGGGCTGTGGTGATTGATAATACAAGCGCCTTCCGTATGGATCCAGATGTTCCATTAGTGGTGCCTGAGGTAAACAAACATGCACTGCATGAGCATAATGGGATTATCGCAAACCCTAATTGCTCTACCATCCAAATGGTGTGTGCACTTGAACCAATTAGACAAACAGTTGGGTTAAATAAAGTCATTGTCTCCACCTATCAAGCAGTATCTGGTGCAGGAGCAGCTGCGATTCAGGAACTTACACAACAAAGTGAAAAGATAGCAGAGAAGAATCCGATTCCTGAGATTTTGCCAGTTAAGAGTGCAGAGATGCATTACCCAATCGCTGGAAATGTCATCCCGCAAATTGATGTATTTACGGATGATGGCTTTACGTTTGAAGAGCATAAAATGATGAACGAGACGAAAAAAATAATGACCTTACCAAATCTTGAGATTGCAGCAACCTGTGTGCGAGTCCCTGTTATCACTGGTCACTCGGAATCTGTTTATATTGAAATAGATAAAGAGGGTGTTACAGTCGCTGAGATGAAACAGCTTCTTTCAACAGCTCCAGGAGTGACGGTACAGGATTCGCCAGCAAAGCAAGAATATCCAATGCCGTTTTTTGTAGAGGACGAGGATGATGTGTTTGTGGGGCGTATTCGGAAGGATCTTTCAAATGATCGAGGCTTCCATATGTGGATTGTTTCAGACAATCTACTGAAGGGAGCGGCACTTAACTCTATCCAAATTGCAGAGGCAATGATAGAGGAAGGTTTACTAAAAGAGGTGTAAGCATGAATATTGGTAAAATTTCCACAGCTATGGTAACTCCCTTTTCTGCTAATGGGAGCATTGATTTCGAAGCAACAGAACAACTGATTGAACACCTATTAAGCACTGGCTCTGATTCTCTCGTAGTAAGTGGTACTACAGGAGAATCTCCAACTCTCTCTACGGCAGAAAAACTTCAGCTCATCAAATTCGTCGTGGAAAAAGTAAAGAACCGAGTTCCAGTAATCGCAGGAACGGGGAGCAATAACACAGCAGCTACTATCGAGCTATCAAAGAAAGCAGAGGCTCTTGGGGTAGATGCCTTAATGATTGTGATCCCTTATTATAATAAGCCAAACCAGCGAGGGATGATTGCTCATTTCACTGCTGTTGCAGAGGCTACCACGTTACCTATAGTTGTCTATAATATACCTGGTCGGTCTGTCGTAAACTTGGAAGCCGAATCCATGATTGAGTTAAGCAAAATTCCTTCTATTCAAATTGCCAAGGAAGCTAGTGGCAATCTGGATCAGATGACAAAGATTCTAGCCGAAACTAGAGAGGACTTCCTCGTCTATAGCGGGGATGACGGCTTAACTCTCCCTCTATTGGCTATTGGAGGAGCAGGTGTAATCTCGGTTGCGTCACATGTCATCGGGGAGGATATGCAACAGATGATTCAGGCCTTTGAAGCAGGCGAGCATCAGAAGGCTGCAACGATTCACCAACGCACGCTTTCGGTTATCAAAGCGTTATTCAAGCATCCAAATCCAGTAGTAGTGAAATATGCACTTTCCAAGGTTGGCCTCGAAGTCGGCCCATTAAGACTACCATTAGTTGATATGACTCCTACGGAAAAAGAAGAATTTGATGCTATCTGGGAGCAATATCTTCAATTAAAGAAATAAAGTGGAGAAAGTTATTCTGCGACTAGAAAGTGTAGCCCGAGTCGTCACGCCGACTAGGGCTGCACTCTTTCTTTATACATAGCGAACTTAAAATTCCATCGTTCAACTAATTTTATTTGTATGAATCGTATGCGTACATTATAATGAAAATTAGTGGATGTTGGTCGGGTTAACAATTAGGAGGAAAACAATTGGTTAAAGTAAAAAATGAAACAATTCGTATTATCCCGCTCGGTGGCGTGGGGGAAATAGGAAAAGCAATGTATGTAGTGGAGATAGACGATGAAATCTTTGTCGTGGATAGTGGACTTATGTTCCCTGAAAATGAAATGCTGGGCATAGATATCGTCATCCCTGAGGTAACTTATTTAGAGGAAAACAAGGACCGAGTAAAGGGAATCTTTTTGACGCATGGACACGAAGATGCAATCGGCTCTATCGCTTACCTTTTACAGAAAATTCAAGCGCCTGTTTATGGTTCTAAGCTGACGATTGCTTTAGCAAAAACGCATTTGAAAGCAATGCCTACAAAGCATTCGGTAAAATATTTTGAAGTAACAAATAAAAGCAGAATGAACTTCCAAAACACCCATGTGACATTCTTCCATACAACGCATAGCATTCCTGATTCTTTGGGAATCGTTTTCCATACATCAGAAGGTGCGATCGTTCATACGGGAGAATTTAAATTCGATCAGTCGGCGAAGGGGAAATATCGTCCAGACATCGCAAAAATAGCAGGGCTTGGTGAAGAGGGTGTATTTATCCTTCTCTCTGATTCTACGGAAGCTGAAAGACCAGGGCACACAACTTCAGAAGCAGTTATCGAAAACCAGTTATCAGAAACATTCCACGCTGCTAAAGGTCGTATCCTTGTATCTTTATATGCTTCAAACTTTATTCGTATTCAGCAGGTGTTGGATAAAGCAGCCGAAACAGGAAAAAAAGTCGCAATCGTTGGAAAAAGTCTAGAAAACATCTTTGCAATCGGGCTTGATCTAGGGTATTTTACCGTGGAAGAGGATACAATTATTTCCGTCAAGGAAATATCCAAGTATGAGGATCATGAAATAGTAGTGATTGTATCTGGTAATCAAGGAGAGCCATTAGAGGCTTTAGAGAAGATGGTACGCAAGCATCATAAGGATATCAAAATTAAAGATACAGATACTGTTTTAATTACATTTACACCATCTCCAGGCATGGAGGTTGGAATGTTCCAAACGATGAATCAAATCGCAAAAGCTGGTGCCAAGGTGCTAACCTCTAGCAAAAATGTCCACGTTTCTGGGCACGGAAGCCAAGAGGATCTAAAAATGATGTTAAACCTGACAAGACCAAGATATTTCATCCCAATCCAAGGGGAATATCGTATGCTAATGGCACACTCCAAGCTGGCACAAGACCTAGGTATGTCCAAATCCGAGATTTTCATTGCGGATAAAGGAGACATCGTAGAGTGGAAAAACGGCAAAATGCGAATGAGCGGTCGTGTACAAGCAGGCAATATTTTAATAGATGGAATCGGGGTAGGGGATGTAGGAAACATCGTTCTTCGTGACCGTAAGCTCCTTTCGCAGGATGGTATCTTTATCGTGGTCGTGACACTAAACAGAGCACAGAAGAAAATTGCCTCTGGTCCCGAAATCCTGTCTCGCGGTTTCGTTTACGTAAGAGAATCCGAGGAATTAATGGACGAATCTTCCAAACTAGTACGAAACATTGTGGAAAAATACGTAAATAAGGAAACGTTCGAATGGACAAACATCAAGCAAGAAATCCGTGACACGTTAAATTCTTATTTATACCAAAAAACCAAACGACGTCCAATGATCATTCCAATTATTATGGAATACTAAAAATAAGTATTAAAGGATTTCCTTTCGCTGGCGGGAGGAAATCCTTTTTACATTCTACCGAAATGAAGTAAATGATAAGAAGTTGTCTGCGGAATCACTTGTGAATTTAGTTGCACTTGCTACCGATTGAGTTGCAAAACGAGGTTGCGAGATTCCGAGCACTTTCTTAGATAAGACAACCTGTAAATTTATTTATTTTACCCAGTAGTAGGAGTACCTAATAGTAATTCTCATTGGTGAAAATAATATCAAGATTATTTTCGTCACTAAGTGATAAAATAGGGATAAATAGGAAATACTTGTATCAAATATAAATCTCTAGATTATCTGGTATGCCCCATATCTATTAGGTTGTGCCATATTTACCATGACCAGAATCGTTCGTTTCGATAAAATGGAATAAGGTGCTCTTTTTAACATAAGAATCGAGAGTAAAATTGCTCTATCTGAGAGTAACTACCGGTCGAACGAGAGTAACTGAGCTGAATGAGAGTAAATTGTGGTTGAACGAGAGTAACGGTGAGCCATCCGAGAATAAATCGTAGCCGAACGAGAGTAACGGCGAGCTATCCGAGAGTAAGGTATAGCTGGATATCGAACCGAGAGTAAAGGTTCCATGAGTGAGAATAAACCTTTTCTAAGTGAGAGTAAAGAAAAGGCCACCGCGAAAACAGCACCTTGCCGAATACCATGTGGACCTGGCCATGCTCTTCCACCATTTTGAATGAGAGTAAAGTCAGGCTATCCGAGAGTAACTACCGGTCGAACGAGAGTAAATCAGCTAAACGAGAATAACTTCTGCTTATCCGAGAGTAACGTTGCACCGACCGAGAATAAATGGCAGTCGAACGAGAGTAACTGCAAGCTAGCCGAGAGTAAAGCTTAGTCGGATATCGAACTGAGAATAAAATTGCTCTATCCGAGAGTAACTACCGGTCGAACGAGAGTAACTGAGCTGAACGAGAGTAAATCTCGCTTATCCGAGAGTAACGGTGAGCCGACCGAGAATAAATGGCGGTTGACCGAGAGTAACGACGAGCTATCCGAGAGTAAAGCTTAGTGGGATATCGAACTTAGAATAAAATTGCTCTATCTGAGAGTAAATCTCCATCGAACGAGAGTAAGTCAGCTGAACGAGAGTAAACCCCGCTTATCCGAGAGTAACGACTAGTGGGATATCCAACAGAGAGTAACTCCCGATTAAAGGCGAAAAAATCCCGCTTATCTGGGAGACTATAAATCGTTTACATAATAAGAAGAAGTAGGTGAGGCAAATGGCCAAAAAGAAAAAGAAGAAACAATCAAAGAAGAAATCGAAAAAGGGTCTTCATCCTTTGATGTATGAAATTATCGGTCTGCTAATTATTGTAATAGCGATCATTTCCTTTTTTGAATATGGATTAGTAGGACAGGCATTTGCATATGTCGGCTATTTTCTATTTGGAAATTGGCATATTGCGATTCCGCTATTAATGATAGCTTATGCGCTTATTGTCATGATTAACCAAACCTTTCCGAAGTGGAATAATCGACTCCTTTTAGGAAGTGGCTTTATTCTGGGGAGCTTGCTGCTGTTTAGCCATCTGGCGTTATTTGAGCAGTTATTTCAAGGAAATGGGTTAGTTACCAATTCGGTGCTGCGAGAAAGCTATCGTGTGCTGGTGGACAGCGGCGGTATTACGAATCAGACAAGCTCTTTAGGGGGCGGAATGGTAGGGGCAATTCTGTTTGCGGCGTTTCATGTTTTATTTGATGCGTCCGGAACCAAGGTTATTAGCTGGTTTCTGCTGTTCATCGGTATCTTGCTGATTACGGGAAAGGCGTTAGTTCCTTTCTTAGTGGAGAAGTATCCAAAATTGCTAGAGGAAATAAAACAGTTATTTACACGTGAAAAACGAGTGAAGCCTGAAAAAGCGGACGTGAAGGAATCCAGAAGAGCATCAAGACGTAGTAAACGAGAGGCTATTCAAGAAGAAGCGGTGACTGCCCTAGAGCCAACTAATTCAGTAGAGCAAGTGGTGGAGCAGGAGCCTGAATCTCCAATTATCTCTGCATTCACGGAGCGAATCTCGAAAAAAGAAGAGGAAGAAGTCCATGCAGAGCCATTACATATCCCCATGGATCAAGAAGCAGTGGAAAACGTTGATTACCAATTGCCGAGCATCAATTTGTTGGATGCTCCCACACATAATGATCAAAGTGGAGAATTAAATGCCATCCAAGCGAATGCGAAAAAGCTAGAACAAACCTTCTTGAGTTTTGGCGTTAAGGCAAAGGTGACACAGGTTCACCTAGGCCCGGCTGTAACGAAGTACGAGGTGCTTCCGGATGTAGGGGTAAAGGTAAGTAGAATTGTGAGCTTGCACGATGACTTGGCTTTAGCACTTGCAGCTCGGGACATTCGAATTGAAGCCCCGATTCCTGGTAAGTCGGCTGTTGGTATTGAGGTACCTAACAAAGAGGTGGCAGTTGTTAGTTTACGTGAAGTATTAGAATCAAAGGAAAATAATAAGCCGAATAAAAAGCTGCTGATTGGATTTGGACGAGATGTTACCGGTCAAGCAGTATTAGCCGAGCTTAACAAAATGCCCCATCTATTAGTTGCCGGTTCTACTGGTAGTGGGAAAAGTGTGTGCATCAATGGGATAATTACAAGCATTATGATGCGTGCAAAGCCACATGAAGTAAAAATGATGATGATTGACCCGAAAATGGTAGAGCTTAATGTGTATAATGGTATCCCACATTTGCTTGCTCCTGTAGTGACGGATCCACGTAAGGCCTCTCAGGCGCTAAAAAAGATTGTGTCTGAAATGGAAAGAAGATATGATCTTTTCTCCCATACAGGTACCCGTAACATCCAAGGTTATAATGAGCATATTGAAAAATGGAATGAAGAAAATGAAGAAAAGCATCCGAAGCTTCCATTTATCGTAGTAATCGTGGATGAGCTTGCAGACTTGATGATGGTAGCCTCTAGTGACGTGGAGGATTCTATCACGAGAATTGCGCAAATGGCACGTGCAGCAGGTATCCATCTAATTATTGCGACACAAAGACCAAGTGTAGATGTTATTACGGGAATTATTAAAGCAAATATCCCATCTCGAATATCTTTTGCTGTCTCCTCTGCCGTTGACTCCAGAACGATTCTGGACATGGGCGGGGCAGAAAAGCTGCTTGGTAGAGGAGATATGTTGTTCCTTCCAGCCGGAAGCTCCAAGCCGGTTAGGGTGCAAGGAGCATATCTCTCAGATGCAGAGGTAGAACGCGTCGTAGACTTTGTCATTGAACAGCAGAAGGCCAATTATCAAGAAGAAATGATACCTGATGAGGTAGAGGAAGCTCAAGGGAATATAGATGTAGATGATCTTTTTGATGATGCGGTACAGCTCGTGACAGAGATGCAGACAGCTTCTGTTTCTATGCTGCAACGTAGGTTCCGCATTGGCTATTCTAGAGCTGCGCGAATTATTGATCAGCTCGAGCTGGCTGGAATAGTAGGACCTTATGAGGGAAGCAAACCGAGGCAGGTACTTACAGCTAGACATGACTTGAACCAAGACACCTAATAATGCCACCACATTAACTATATAATGTGACATATTAATTATATATTATGTCTAATATATTACATTCTCTTAAAATTTGTGTGAAATAATTTAATATATTCTAAAATAAAGTATTTATTTCTAACATTAAAAGTGATATAGTATGACTGATTAGTAGGAAAGTTTTACATCTGAGGTCTGACCTCTTCGTAATGGTGGTGTTTTAAAATGACAATTAAATTAGACCATCGGCATTTATATCTCCAAGTGATTGATCATATCAAACAAGATATTGAATTAGGAAAATATAAGGAGAAGGAAAAGCTTCCTTCCGAATTTGACCTTGCAAAGTCACTTGGAGTTAGTCGTGCGACATTAAGAGAAGCTCTTCGCGTACTAGAGGAAGACAATGTGATTGTGAGAAGACACGGTGTAGGTACTTTTGTAAATACAAAGCCTGTATTTTCATCGGGAATCGAACAACTTACAAGTATTTCCTCTATGATTCGAAATGCAGGGATGGAGCCTGGGACTATTTATTTAAGTTCCATGCAAGTAGCAGCGTGTGAAGAGGATATTAAGCGTTTTCATTGTACGGAGGATGTGGATATCATCTCCATGGAGCGTGTTCGAACAGCAAATGGGGAACCGCTTGTGTACTGTGTAGACAAGGTTCCGAAAATATATTTGCCGGAAGATTTCTTAACTCGTGAAGAAGGCTCTATTTTTAATACTTTAGAAGAATCGGGAGACATTCGTATATCGCATGCGGTAGCCTATATTGATCCAGTGGGATATCATGAGGTTGCTTCACCGATACTTAATTGTGAGCCTGAGACTTCACTGCTAATTTTAAAACAACTTCATTACGATGAGATGGATCGAGTTGTACTATATTCGAAAAACTTTTTTCGGGCTGACAAGTTTAACTTTCATGTAGTGCGCAAAAGAGTGTAGTAGTGTTCCTGCTAAGAAGAGAAAAATTATGGGGGTTTTCAAGTTGACAAAACGCAAATATGGTTTAGGTTTATCACTTGTTTTAGCTGCAGGTACTATCCTAGGAGCTTGTGGGACAAACGATGAGGATGCTAAAACAGATGAAGGCACTGGCACTGGTTCTGGTAAAGAAGCAGCAGACATTTCTATCGCAATGGTAACAGACGTTGGTGGAATAGATGACAAATCTTTCAACCAATTAGCTTGGGAAGGTATTGAAGCATTTGGGGAAGAATATGGTCTATCAAAAGGTGATGGTGGCTACGACTACCTTCAGTCTAACTCAAACGCTGATTTCAATAACAATTTAAATAACTTAATTCGCCGTGACTTTGATATTGTTTACGGAATTGGAATGTTATTGGAAGAACCAATCAAAACTATTGCTGAGCAACAACCTGACGCTCAATTAGCAATCATTGACGCTGTTGTAGATGCTCCAAACGTTGCATCAGTAATGTTTAAAGAGCATGAAGGTTCATTCCTAGCAGGTGTTGCTGCTGCTCTAATGACTGAAACTGATAAAGTTGGTTTTGTTGGCGGTATGGAAATTGAAGTAATTGAGCGCTTCGAAGCAGGATTCATTGAAGGTGTTAAAGCAGTAGACCCTAATATTAAAGTAGACGTTCAATATACTGGTAAATTTGATGACGCTGCACTTGGTAAAACAACTGCAAACCGTATGTATTCTTCAGGAGTAGACATTATCTTCCACGCAGCTGGTGGTACTGGTAACGGAGTATTTGCTGAAGCAAAAGAACGTAAAACTAAAGACGCTAATGCAAACGTATGGGTAATCGGAGTTGACTCTGACCAATATGAAGAGGGCGCTGTAGGTGACACTAACGTCACTCTAACTTCTATGCAAAAACGTGTAGATGTAGCTGTACAAAACATTGCGAAAGAAACAATGGAAGGAAACTTCCCAGGTGGAACTACAACTACTTATGGTTTAGCTGAAGGTGGAGTTGTACTTGCTGATTCTCGCGGGGCTATCCCACAAGAAGTTCTTGATCAAGTAAACGAGTTCGCTGACAAAATTATCGCTGGCGACATCGTTGTTCCTGAAACAGTAGAAAAATAAGTTTCTTTTTGTCATAAAGACCGAGTCATTCGGTCTTTATGATATTTTAAATTAATAGAAGAAAGATTTTAAATATTTCCTCTGATTGATTTCCGTCAGTTTAGTAGTTTCGAATACTTATAATTTTAAAGAGTGATAGACAGATAGACATAACCGTTTCTACCACTAGGTACGGAAACAGCATGGTAAATGATAAAGTCTTTCCTGTATTAATTTAGCTTGAGTAAAGTAAGGAGTGAAACCATGGAGTATGTAATAGAGATGCTTGGCATTCGAAAGGAATTTGGTTCCTTTGTTGCAAATGATAATATTACCCTGCAACTTAAAAAAGGAGAAATCCATGCTCTTCTAGGAGAGAATGGTGCAGGTAAATCTACTTTAATGAACGTTCTATTTGGTCTTTACCAACCAGAGGCCGGTGAAATTAAGGTAAATGGTAAATCAGTAAAAATAACGGACCCGAACGTAGCGAACGATCTAGGTATAGGAATGGTTCATCAGCATTTTATGCTTGTTGAGAACTTTACCGTAACAGAAAATATCATTCTAGGTAGTGAGCCTACTAAACTAGGAACGATTAATATTAAGGATTCTGCAAAAAAGATTGCGGAACTTTCTGAGACGTACGGTCTGAATGTTGATCCATATGCGAAAATAGAAGATATTTCTGTAGGAATGCAGCAACGTGTTGAAATTTTGAAAACGCTTTATCGTGGTGCTGACATCTTGATTTTTGACGAGCCAACAGCTTCCTTAACTCCGCAAGAAATTAGTGAGCTGATTCAGATTATGAAGCGCTTAATAAAAGAAGGAAAGTCTATTATTCTTATTACCCATAAGCTGAAAGAGATTATGGATGTATCTGATCGTGTGACGATTATTCGAAAAGGAAAAGGAATCGGTACTGTCATTACTGCAGAAACGAATCCAAATGAGCTAGCTTCTTTAATGGTAGGACGTCAGGTAGAGTTCAAAACGGTTAAAGGGGAAGCGAAGCCAAAGCAAGAAGCGTTGGTTGTAAAGGATTTAGTAGTTACCGATTTCCGTGGAGTAGAAAAAGTAAAAGGCTTGAATTTATCTGTTCGTAAAGGAGAAATCCTTGGTATTGCAGGTATCGATGGAAACGGTCAAAGTGAGCTGATAGAAGCGATCACTGGTCTACGTAAAGTGAAGAGTGGAACAGTTTCCTTGAATGGGAAAGACATCACGAACAAAAAGCCACGTAAGATTACGGAGGCTGGAATTGGGCATATTCCACAGGATCGTCATAAGCATGGTCTTGTTCTTGATTTCCCAATTGGTCATAATATTGCACTTCAAACTTATTATCAAGAGCCTATTTCGAAAAAAGGGTTTATGAATTATAACAAAGTTTCAGAGCTTGCTCAAAAAGTGATAAAAGACTACGACGTACGAACTCAAGGAGAACATACACCTGCTCGTGCATTATCTGGTGGTAACCAACAAAAGGCTATCATTGGGCGTGAAGTAGAGCGTGATCCAGATTTACTTATTGCAGCATTGCCTACTCGTGGACTAGATGTTGGGGCTATCGAATTTATTCACCATCGTTTGATTGAGCAACGAGATAAAGGAAAAGCGGTATTACTACTATCCTTTGAGCTTGATGAAGTAATGAATGTTTCAGATAGAATTGCAGTTATATATGATGGCCAGATTGTAGACACATTATATCCGAAGGAAACAACAGAGCAAGAGCTCGGATTATTAATGGCTGGTCAAAATAAGAGAGAGAAGAAATAGGGGGGAAATAACAAATGTCGAATAGATTAATCAATATACTTGTCCCTGTTATTTCTGTAATTCTTGGCTTACTTGTTGGAGCCGTAATTATGTTGGTTAGTGGCTATGACCCTATTGCTGGGTATGCAGCTCTTTGGGAAGGTATTTTTGGAGACGCGTATAGATTAGGAGAAACGGTCCGTCAGATTACTCCGTACATACTAGCTGGTCTTGCGGTAGCATTCGCATTCCGTACCGGTCTATTTAATATAGGGGTAGAGGGTCAGTTAATTGTTGGGTGGTTTGCAGCTGCATATGTAGGAATTGCATTTGATCTTCCAATGTATATTCACCTACCATTAGCAATAATTGCAGCAGCGGTAGCGGGTGGACTTTGGGCTTTCATTCCTGGTCTGCTTAAAGCTAAATTACAGGTGCACGAAGTAATTGTAACGATAATGATGAACTACATTGCTTTACATATAACAAATGCTTTAATCAAGTCTTTAGCTGATGGCGGTGACACGACAGAAAGAATTCATCCATCCGCATCTTTACAATCAGCATTCTTTGAAAGTATTACAGATTATTCCCGTTTGCATTATGGAATTTTCATCGCATTAGCGATGGTTCTAGTTATGTGGTTTATACTTGAAAAAACGACACTTGGATATGAATTAAAGGCAGTAGGATTTAATAAGCATGCTTCAGAGTATGCAGGTATGAATGTTAGTAAGAACATTATTCTTTCCATGGTTATCTCAGGTGCTTTTGCAGGTTTAGCTGGGGCTGTGGAAGCACTAGGTACTTTTCAAAATGTCAGCATGAAGAGTGCTTTTACAGGAATTGGGTTTGATGGTATTGCTGTAGCATTACTAGGTGCTAATACGCCGCTTGGAGTAATATTTGGTGCTACATTATTTGGTTCCTTAAAGTATGGGGCTTCAAACATGCCTAATGCTGCAGGCGTTCCAATAGAGATTGTATCAATTGTAATTGGTATTATCATTTTCTTTGTGGCTTCAGGATATATTATTCGCTACTTCCTTGAAAAGGCAAACAAGAAAAAGGAGGCGAAATAATATGAGCTTTTTAGAAGTCTTATATTTCATAGTTCCCGCTGCCATATTCTACGCTGCTCCACTAGTATTTACTGCAATTGGTGGAGTGTTCTCCGAACGTTCTGGTGTAGTAAACATTGGGCTAGAAGGACTCATGGTGATGGGTGCTTTTGTCGGGATTGTTTTCAACCTTACATTTGTGGATACATTTGGGGCTTCTACCCCATTCGTAGCGCTTATCGCAGCAATGCTAGTTTCAGGGTTATTCTCTGTAATGCATGCGGTTGCCTCTATTTCCTTCAGAGCGGATCAAACCATCTCTGGGGTTGCGATTAACATGCTTGGTATAGCAATAGCGTTATTCTCTGTAAAAATGATTTACGGTAAAGGGCAAACAGATTATATTCAAGAGCGTTTTATTCGCTTTGATATTCCATTCTTAGAGAACATTCCATTCCTTGGGCCGATGCTATTTAAGGATGTATACTGGACATCCATTTTAGCCTTCGCTGTTGCTATCATTGCTTGGTTTGTTATTTATAAAACACCATTCGGTTTACGCCTTCGTGCGGTTGGGGAACACCCAATGGCAGCAGATACAATGGGTGTCAATGTCACAAAAATGCGCTATATAGCAGTAATACTTTCTGGTATGCTTGCAGGTATCGGTGGTGCAGCTTATTCTCAGGCTATTTCAGCAGAATTCTCTCACACAACGATCAATGGACAAGGATTCATGGCACTTGCAGCAATGATTTTCGGTAAATGGCATCCACTAGGTGCATTAGGAGCTGCCTTATTCTTTGGATTAGCACAAGCTTTAAGTATTGTAGGCGGACAAATTCCATATATTGAGAAAGTTCCGAGCTACGTATTGTATATCCTTCCATATGCGCTTACGATTTTAGCGGTGGCTGGATTTATTGGAAAAGCTTACGCACCAAAAGCAAGTGGTATTCCTTATATCAAAGGAAAACGTTAATCATATTTGATAATTAGCTAAAAGGGACCGATTCGTTGGTCCCTTTTTATTTGTGCTGATATAATTAGAAGATGTATAGTGAATAGGTATATGTGTAAAACTACGGAAAAAAGGGGGAAGATATATGTTTCAGCAATTCGATTTAGAAGAAGGCGTAAAGCTCTATATACGACCTACTGATCAATTTAAGACGATTAACATTTCTTTTAAGTGGAAGCAATCGCTTCAGGAGGAGAGTGCAGCTATACGAGCAGTGCTAGCCAATGTTTTACAGTACAGCAATGCCAAATATCCTTCCAACGCGGACTTCCGAAAAAAGCTTGATGACCTATATGGGGCGGTACTATATTTTGATACAGCGAAGAAGGGAAGCCACCATATTTTTTCATTGAACGCAGAAACAGTGAATGATGCTTATCTGTCCAATGAAAAAGTGGTCGATGAAGTATTTGATTTACTACATACCGTAATCTTTAACCCTTTACTAGAGGATGGCAAATTTGTCCCTTCCATTGTAAAACGTGAAAAAGAACAGGTTATCGAGAGAATTCAATCGATGTATGATGATAAAACAAGATATGCACAGCAGCGACTATTAGAAAATATTCTTCCCAATCATCCTGCTTCTATCAATGCGAATGGGTCTGTGAAGGCGGTGGAAGCCGTTACGAACGAGCAGCTGGTAGATATGCACCAAAGCTTACTTAACCAGGATGCACTATCCATCTATGTGGTAGGCGATGTGGATGTAGAGGAAATGAAAACGAAAATTAAAGAGCATTTCTCCTTCCCAGGTAGAAAGGTTGATTTAAAACAGGAGACGGAAAGCCCAGAAGGAGCTACACAAAAGGATTTTCTACATGAAAAGCAAGAGATGAAGCAAGGGAAGCTTCATATATCTTACCGTACGCCAGTAACCTTCTATTCAAAAGATTTTCCAATCATGCAGCTGACAAATGGTATTTTAGGTGGCTTTGCCCATTCAAAAATTTTCATGAATGTGCGTGAAAAGGAAAGCATGGCTTATTATGCTTCTAGTAGCTTTTCTTCTCTTTACGGACGAATTTTTGTTATAGCAGGAATTGATGCTTCCCTTCAGGAAAAAGCAGTGAAGCTGATTGACGAGCAGTTAAAGGCGGTTCAGGCAGGAGAAATCTCTGATTTAGAGCTGAATCAAACGAAATCTATGCTGAAAAACCAGCTGAAGGAAGCGTTTGACTCTCCAAGAGCCCAAATTGAGATTTATGACCAATACAAGGAAGTCGACGAAGATTTCTCTGTCGAAGGCTGGTCTGAAAAATGGGCGGATGTAACGAAAGAACAAATTCAAGAGATGGCCTCAACAATTGAAAAAGAATTTGTATATCTTCTATCAGGCAAGGAGGGGTCGGACAATGAATAAAACATATTTTGAACAGCTAGAAGAAACCCTATATCACGAGAAGCTTCCAAACGGTCTGAATGTTTATATTTTGCCTAAAAAAGGATTCTCTAAAACCTATGTGACCTTTACAACAAATTATGGATCTATTGACCGTGAATTTATTCCGCTAGGGAAAGAAGAGCCAGTGACAGTGCCGGACGGGATTGCCCACTTCTTAGAGCATAAAATGTTTGAAAAGGAAGACGGGGATGTGTTCCAGCAGTTCAGTGAAAAAGGGGCATCTGCCAATGCATTTACATCCTTCACGAGAACAGCTTACCTTTTCTCTTCCACTGATAACATTTTGGATAATACGAAAACCCTTTTAGACTTTGTGCAGGAGCCATATTTCACTGAAAAGACGGTGGAAAAGGAAAAGGGAATCATCGGGCAAGAAATCACGATGTATGATGATCAACCAGATTGGCGCTTGTACTTCGGTGCAATTGAGAATATGTACAAAGAGCATCCAGTACGAATCGACATTGCTGGTACGATAGAGTCCATTAGCCACATTACAGCGGAGCATCTGTATGAATGCTATAACACCTTCTATCACCCATCCAATATGGTGCTATTTGTAGTTGGTGCGGTAAATCCTGAACAAATGATGGAGTTTGTGAAAGAAAACCAAGCTTCCAAGGATTTTAAAGAGCCACAGGACATTAAACGATTCTATCCTGAGGAGCAAAGTGGAGTTGCTGAAAGAGAACGTACCTTAAAAATGGATGTTCAAAAAGCTAAAATGATTTATGGGGTCAAATCAAACAATGTGAATATTTCCGGAGATGAAATGCTGCAATATGAGCTTGCAATGCAGGTGGCAATTGAAATGATCTTCGGTAGAACATCTAGCTTCTATCAAGAGGTGTACGAGGCTGGTTTGATTGATGAGTCGTATAGTGCGGACTTTCAAATGGAGAAGGGCTACGGCTTTACCATGATTGGGTCTGATTCTTCTAACCCAGATGAGCTCGCGAAGAAAATTAAAGAAGCGATTAACAAGCATACAGCGGAATGGCATTTTACAGAAGCAGATTTAAAGCGAATCACTCGCCGTAAAATCGGTCATTTCCTAAGAGCGCTTAATTCCATTGAATATATTGCAAATCAGTTCACTCGTTACTCGTTTAATCAAATGAATTTATTCGACGTAGTGCCTGCCCTTGAAAAGCTGACAATGGAGCAAGTAAAAAATGCCTTTGAACCTTTTAAAGAGGAAGAAACGCATACCATCTTTAAAATAGTTCCGTCGAAATCCGATGACAAATAAATTTGCACTAGTAATGGGCGCATCAGGGGAGATAGGACTTGCTACAAGTACTACACTTGCCGAAGCAGGCTGGTCTCTCTACCTGCATTACTCCAGTAATGAGGAGCGTATTACGGAGCTGGTCTTTACGCTCCAAACCACGTATCCAGATCAAGAATTTATCCCTGTCCAAGCAGATCTGTTAGATGCAGCTTCTGTCGAAAGATTGGCCAGCTCTCTTTTCTCTGTGCGTTCTGTTATATTTGCCCAGGGACAAAGCCTATACAAAAGCTTAGAGGAAACGACGGCAGACGAAATTCGTTCCCTATTCCAAGTCCATGTTGAGCATCCGATGCTGTTAATTGCCAAGCTATCCTCCAAGCTTCGCAAACAAGAGCATAGCTCCATCATCTTTGTAGGCTCTATCTGGGGAGAAACCGGAGCCTCCTATGAGGTTGCCTATTCTGCAGCTAAAGGCGCACAGCATGCTTTTGTAAAGGCATATGCCAAGGAAACGGCATTGGAAAATACAACGGTGAATGTCGTGGCCCCTGGTTTTATTGACACAAAGATGAATGCGCATATAGATGAAGAATCACGTCAGCTATTGTTAGAGGAGATACCGGCTGGAAAGTTTGGTACTCCCCAAGACGTAGCAGATATGATTGCCTTCCTAGTGAGCGAAAAAGCAAGCTATATCACCGGGCAAATAATCCGAGTGAACGGCGGCTGGTATATGTAATAGTGAAGGATTCAACCTGATTATTGGGTTGAATCCTTTTTTAGAGAGGCAAGCTTTTGAAGGGGAAGAGTGGGTTGGATGATAAACGTGAGTAATCTGCTGAGTTATAATTACTATTTGTTAAAGGGAGGGGTTTGATTATTTACCATTATATTCCGTTTTGTAACTAAAACTGCTATTAGCGCAACTAAAATGGTGGGAAGTGCAACTGAACTGACGGAAATAGCAAATAAATCAGGAGAAAGTGCAACTAAATTTTAAGGGACGATATGTTAAAAAGGAATCGACCTCAACTAGGGAGACTTCAGCTTGACAATCGCAAGTAACATGGGGAGCATCGTAAGTAAAGGGTAGCTCATCGCAAGAAAAGTCAGCCGGCGCGCAAGTAAACTATGACGAACCGCAAGTAACACAGCCACAACCACACGTATTACCATTTATCTCCCAATCAACCGAACTTTTTGATTCTTTCCTACTAATTCCATACAACTTCAGAAGCCGCCAATCTTTTATTTTTATCTATATTTTTGTCTATCATTAACAAATTAGGGTATAAAAAACTTGAATGCTCAACTGCATGGCCAGTAATACCAGTAATCTGGCGCTGCTGCTTACATGATATCCTGTAGTTATTTGTGCTAGGTGTCGATGCCAACCCGTATTTTGGTAACTAAATCTAAAATTGTCTAAAACGTAGGATAGAAAAACTGAGTAGGGTTGCAGTATAATAGATAATCTCTCTGTCTTTTCTTTTTTCCTTTTATTTGAACAAAAAATCATATATGATAGAACTAATCAGACTAGGTTAACGTCTCTAAGTAGGGAGGAAACATCATGGCTTATGAATGGTTTTTTGAATACGAGATTCAAATAAATCGTCCTGGACTTTTAGGGGACATTTCTTCTCTTCTTGGAATGCTTCGTGTTAATATTGTCACCATTAATGGTGTGGATGAAGGACGAAGGGGTATGCTAATAAAGTCCGAAAAGAAAGAAAGCATCGAGCGCTTTGAACATATCATTTCTACAATGGAAACCATCCACTTAACCAAGTTTAGAGAGCCTAAGCTTCGTGATCGGTTGGCGGTTCGACATGGGCGATACATACAACGAGATGCAGACGACAAAAAAACGTTTCGTTTCGTTCGAGACGAGCTTGGGCTTTTGGTAGACTTCATGGCAGAGATTTTTAAAAAGGACGGGCATAGGTTAATCGGTATTCGAGGGATGCCTAGGGTAGGTAAAACGGAGTCGGTAGTAGCAGCTAGCGTATGCGCCAATAAAAAATGGATTTTCCTATCCTCTACTATGATCAAACAGACCATTAGAAGTCAGCTGGCTGGAGATGAATTTAGTGATCGCAATATCTTCATTCTAGATGGAATTGTAACAAGGAAATCGAATGATGAGAAGCACTTGCAGCTAGTACGTGAAATGATGAGAATGCCTACCATTAAGGTAGTGGAGCATCCCGATATGTTTGTTCAGCACTCTGAGTATTCTATCGATGATTTTGATTATATTATTGAGCTTCGCCATACTCCAGATGAGGAAATCACTTATGAAATGCTTGAGAAAAATCATGGCATGTCTAATAGAGGGATGAATGATTTTGGAGGATTCGGAGGCTTTAATTTTTAACGGGTAGGTGTTTTAATTGACAGAACTTGGCGCTCGCTTGAAGGAAGCGAGATTGGCAAAAGGATATAGTATTGATGACCTTCAAGAAATAACAAAAATCCAAAAAAGATATCTGGCAAGTATCGAAGAAGGTAATTATGCTACTATGCCAGGATCTTTCTATGTTCGTGCATTTATTAAGCAATATGCAGAAGCGGTAGGACTGAATGGCGATGAGCTATTGGAAACTTATCGCTCAGAGGTTCCTTCTCCATCAAACGAAGAGGTGACGAAAAATATTCCTGTCACTCCTTCTAGAAGAACGCTTGGCAGAAGGTCTTCAGGTAGATTTATGGAAATCTTCCCAATGGTAATAGTCGCTTTGTTCATCATCGCTATCATAGTCATTGTTTGGACGCTTAAACAGAGTGCTCCACAAGATGATAGTGATGTGGTAGAGAACGACCCAGCACTTACGTATCAAACAAATAATCCTCCTCCTTCTTCTACACCGGTTGAACAAGAACAACCAGACGAGGAAGAGCCTGTTGAGCAAGAAGAGCCAGTGGAAGAGGAGCCTGTCCAAGAACAGGCGATGACTATGGTGAACACAGAGGGAGTTACAACTACTTATCAAATTACTGGGGCCGATACTTATCAATTGAAGGTAGACGCGAAAGACCGTACATGGTTAACGCTGCGAGACCAAGCTGGTAATTCCTTATACGATGCAGCTGTGGAAGCGGGCTCTTCTTATGAGCTAGACGTAAGCCAATACACAGAGATTACTGTTAGGGTTGGTTATGTGCCAGGTAGCAGCGTATATATTAATGATGAGCTAGTTGAATTTCCAACTGAAAGAACACCACAAAACTTAGTAATACAGTTCAACAAATAGTCATCGATTAGATGGCTATTTTGTTTGAAAATGAAGGGAGCTTTACTGAAATGAATATGAACATTCCAAACCAAATTTCGTTGTTTCGTATATTTTTAATTCCAATCTTTATGATTTTTATGCTGGTGGACTTCAACTGGGGAGATGTTTCCTTCCTAGGCGCTACAATTCCGGTTGGGCACTTAATCGGAGCCATCATTTTCATTATTGCTTCGATTACCGATTTTATCGATGGCTACTACGCAAGAAAGCATAACTTAGTAACAAACATGGGAAAATTTTTAGATCCACTTGCCGATAAGCTACTAGTTTCTGCGGCATTAATTATTTTAGTCCAGTTTGGAATGGCTCCAGCTTGGGTAGTAATACTTATTATCAGCAGAGAGTTTGCTGTAACCGGATTACGCCTTATTTTAGCGGGCGGTGGTGAAGTTGTAGCGGCAAACCAACTAGGGAAAATTAAAATGTGGACCCAAATAATTGCAATCTCTTCTTTATTACTAGGGAATGTATTCTTCGAGATGTTTGGAATTCCATTTGACATGATCATGCTATATGTTTGCCTCTTCTTCACTCTATGGTCTGGTTTTGATTATTTCTATATCAATCGAAGAGTATTACTAGACTCTAAGTAGGAAGGAAGTTTTTAATGAAAGCAGAAATACTGGCAGTTGGCTCGGAACTGTTACTCGGGCAAATCGCAAACACAAATGCGCGCTTCATCTCCTCGCATTTAGCAGAGTTAGGTATCGATGTTTTCTATCACACTGCTGTTGGAGATAATCCTCAGCGTTTATTAGAGGCGATTAAAATCGCAGAGGATCGTGCAGATCTGTTAATTTTTTCAGGTGGTTTAGGTCCCACAAAGGACGATTTAACGAAAGAAACCATTGCAAAGCACTTGAACAGGGAGCTGGTGCTCGACCAAAACGCCATTCGTTATATCGAAGATTTTTTTAAGCGTGCTGGCCGAGAGATGACCGAGAACAACAAGAAACAGGCTCTTGTATTTGAAGGCTCGACAGTACTGGAGAATAAGCATGGGATGGCACCTGGTATGCTAGTTTCTACCGATTCTCATACATACCTCTTGCTTCCTGGACCTCCTAGTGAACTAGAACCAATGTTTCAATTTGAGGCAAAACCATTATTACCAAAGCTTCTAGGTGATGAAGAGACGATTATTTTATCACACGTGATGCGATTCTATGGAATTGGAGAAGCGGAACTTGAAACGAAGGTTCAGGATTTATTGGACAATCAAACGAATCCTACCATTGCTCCACTGGCATCCGACGGTGAGGTGACGCTCCGACTGACAGCGAAAAGCCGCTCGGAGGAGGAAGCATGGAAGCTGATTGAGCAGCTTCAAGGAGAAATCCTCAACAGAGTAGGAAAATATGTATATGGCTACAATAACGAGTCCTTGGCTTCTAAGCTAAGAGATTTGTTAATTGAAAATGAATTAACTATTTCCGCTGCCGAAAGCATGACGGCTGGTCTTTTCCAATCGGAGCTTGCTTCCGTTCCTGGAATGGGAGTAGCCTTAAGCGGTGGGATGATTACTTATACAGAAGAAGTAAAAATAAACCAGCTTGGTGTCAAGGCAGAAACAATTGAACAGTTTAGTGTCGTTTCCAGCGAGGTTGCGGAGGAAATGGCTTCTTGCGTAAAAGAAGTATTTAAGACAGATATCGGTGTCGGGATAACCGGTGCTGCTGGACCAGATGGCCATGGTGACCAGCCGGCAGGAACCGTGTGGATAGGGATAGCGTTCAAAGAAAAGCTACTATCCTATAAGCTTAACCTTTC
This sequence comes from Psychrobacillus sp. Z16_25, assembly GCF_056856695.1. Taxonomy (NCBI): domain Bacteria; kingdom Bacillati; phylum Bacillota; class Bacilli; order Caryophanales; family Bacillaceae; genus Psychrobacillus; species Psychrobacillus sp. Z16_25. The sequence continues at coordinate 211,781 of NZ_JBXEOV010000001.1, forward strand.
GGGAATGCGCAATACAAACAGGCTGAGAACAGTAAAATTCACCATACAATACCTCATTCGGCTATTGCGTGAAGAAGGATTATGACAAAAGTTATTTTTTAACGAAAAACGGCTCAGAATTCCATTTTGGGTCGTTTTTTGCACACACAATAGTATTGTCGAGAAAAATAAACGAATAAACGTTCGCTTTTTTCTTGAATATTTCTCAGAAACCGAGTATACTAAAGTTAGTAAAAAAAATGATAGTTTCTAGGAGGAAATACATTTGGCTAATGATCGCAAAGCAGCGTTAGAAATGGCTTTAAAACAAATAGAGAAACAGTTTGGGAAAGGTTCTGTTATGAAGCTTGGAGAAAAAACAGATCGTGAAATCTCCACTTCCTCCAGTGGTTCTCTTGCGTTAGATGCAGCACTAGGTATAGGCGGCTATCCACGTGGTCGTATTATTGAAATATATGGTCCTGAAAGCTCAGGTAAAACAACGGTAGCACTTCATGCAATAGCCGAGATACAAAAAACAGGCGGACAAGCTGCATTTATCGATGCAGAGCATGCGCTTGACCCTGTCTATGCACAAAAATTAGGTGTAAATATTGACGAATTACTTTTATCTCAACCAGATACAGGAGAGCAAGCCCTTGAGATTGCTGAAGCGCTTGTTCGTAGTGGTGCTGTTGAGATTATCGTTATTGACTCAGTAGCAGCGTTAGTACCAAAAGCAGAAATTGAAGGAGAAATGGGAGACTCTCATATCGGGCTTCAAGCACGTTTGATGTCTCAGGCGCTACGTAAGCTTTCAGGTGTCATCCATAAATCTAATACAATTGCTATCTTTATCAACCAAATTCGTGAAAAGGTAGGGGTAATGTTCGGAAACCCTGAGGTTACACCAGGAGGTCGTGCCCTAAAGTTCTATAGCTCTGTTCGACTAGAGGTAAGACGTGCGGAAGCTATTAAGCAAGGTACAGACATTATTGGTAACAAAACAAAGATCAAGATTGTGAAAAACAAGGTTGCTCCGCCATTCAAGACAGCAGAAGTGGATATTATGTACGGAGAAGGTATCTCACAAGAGGGCGAAATCGTCGATATGGCCTCTGATTTTGATATTATCCAAAAAAGCGGTTCTTGGTATGCGTATAATGAAGAGCGTATTGGTCAAGGACGTGAAAACGCGAAGCAGTTCTTAAAAGAAAATCCATCTATTAAGAACGAAATTGCAACTAAAATTCGTGAATCTCTTGGAATGGCAGCTGGTTCCTTTACAATTGCTGCACACGAAGAGGAAGACGAAGAGGAATTTGAGCTACTTCTTGATGATAAATAATAGTTTGCTTCGATTATGAAGTTTAGTAGGATATTGGTACGAAAGGTGAAAGACTAGAACGGAATTCAATTTCCGTTGTATGGTAAAAATCTGTATAAACGGGTTCTTCACCATAAGTTAGGGATGACTTATAAAAGAAAAAGTTGATTGAAGTGTCGGCTGGCGACTCCTAGGGGATAAAGCGCGTGCGGAAAATCCAATTGTTTCGGAAGCATCCGAAACAATTTAGTTGGAGCCGCGCCCCCAGGAAAGCGTCCAGCCAAAACGGAGATCAACCATATCTTATAGGGAAGAACCGAATAACAGGAAGGTCTCTCATATTTTGGGAGACCTTTTTCTTTTCCTAATTTGATAGAATAGCTATAGATACCTTATCTAGCAGGAAATTACGGAGTATAAATCTTTTATTGTCGGAAAGAATATTCTTCTCGATTCCTTGACAGAGTATTTCTACATCTATACAATTAAAATTGTATAATTTCTTTTATTGAATGAATAAAACGCTGTACAAAAATGCATTAGCATTGCATGTATGTACCGACTGAAACTTAAATAGCAATAGGGGGTGTTCGAATGACTGATATTATCATTCCCGCTTTGCTTGGACTTCTTGTCGGTGCCGTTGTTGGTTCTTTTGTTGGTTATTTATATCTGAAAAAAGTGAACGATTCAAAAGTGACTGGTGCAAAACAAACCTCTGCACTTATCTTGGAAGACGCAAAGCGTGAAGCAGAGGCATTGAAAAAAGAAGCACTATTAGAAGCCAAAGATGAAACTCACCAATTACGAATGGAAGCTGAATCTGACATCCGTGAACGCCGTATGGAACTGCAAAAACAGGAAAATCGGTTATTACAAAGAGAAGAGAATCTTGATCGTAAGGATGATGCTCTAAACAAGAGAGAAATAAGCCTTGAGCGTAAAGATGATGCTCTAACGCAAAGACAACAGCATATCGAACAGAAGGAAAGCGAAGTGGACGAATTACTTGGCAAGCAGCAGAGCGAGCTTCAACGTATTTCCACACTTACTCGTGAAGAGGCAAGAAACATCATTCTTCAAGAGGTGGAAAATGAACTTGCAACAGACATTGCTGTGATGACGAAGGAATCCGAAACAAGAGCAAAAGAAGAAGCTGATAAGAAAGCTAGAGAAATTCTGTCACTTGCATTACAACGCTTTGCAGCGGATCATGTGGCAGAGACAACCGTTTCTGTTGTTAACTTACCAAACGATGAGATGAAGGGACGAATTATCGGCCGTGAGGGACGTAATATTCGTACGCTAGAAACATTGACTGGTATTGATTTAATCATTGATGACACACCGGAAGCTGTTATTCTATCAGGATTTGATCCAATCAGGAGAGAAACTGCCCGCCTGGCACTGGAAAAATTAGTACAGGACGGACGTATTCACCCTGCACGTATCGAAGAAATGGTTGAAAAGTCTAGAAGAGAAGTGGATGAGCAAATCCGTGAAATCGGTGAGCAAACGACGTTTGACATCGGTATTCACAATTTACATCCAGACCTCATTAAAATTCTAGGACGTCTACGCTATCGTACAAGCTATGGACAAAACGTATTAAAGCATTCTACCGAGGTAGCATATTTAGCAGGACTGCTAGCTGCTGAGTTAGGAGAGGATGTAACACTTGCAAGACGAGCTGGCTTACTTCATGATATTGGGAAAGCAATAGACCATGAAGTAGAAGGAAGCCACGTGGAAATTGGTGTAGAGCTTGCTACAAAGTATAAAGAACATCCAGTGGTTATTAATAGTATTGCCTCCCACCACGGAGATACAGAGGCTACCTCTGTTATTGCCGTATTAGTTGCAGCAGCTGATGCATTATCAGCAGCAAGACCGGGAGCAAGAAGTGAAACACTGGAGAACTATATTCGTCGTTTGGAAAAGCTAGAGGAAATTTCAGAATCCTATGATGGAGTAGAAAAATCCTTCGCTATTCAAGCTGGTAGAGAGATTCGTATTATGGTACGTCCAGACCAAATTGATGATTTAACAGCCCATCGTTTGGCAAGAGATATCCGTAAGCGTATCGAAGAAGAGCTCGATTATCCAGGTCACATCAAGGTTACAGTAATCAGAGAAACTAGAGCGGTAGAATACGCAAAATAATAAAAAATAATTACTCATTTATACAATCTGTTTTGATTGAATGGCTTCGTAAAAGAAGCCTTTTTTTTGTGAAAGGGCGTTTGAAAACATGAAAATATTATTTATTGGTGACATAGTAGGCTCGATCGGGAGAGATACGCTAGAGAGCTACTTGCCAAGACTGAAAAGAAAGTACCAGCCAGATGTAGTGATTGCAAATGGAGAAAATGCAGCTGCGGGTCGTGGGATTACCAAAAATATCTTCAACTCTCTGCTTCACATGGGAGTGGATGTCGTAACAATGGGAAATCATACATGGGACCAAAAAGAAATCATGGACTTTATTGATGATACGGATTATTTAATCCGACCAGCCAACTTCTCTCCAGAAGCACCCGGAAAAGGAATGACCACTATCACCAAAAATGGTCATACGATTTCTGTCATCAATATGCATGGTAGAACCTTTCTACCTCCCTTTGATGATCCTTTTCAAAAGGCTACAGAGCTTGTAGAGGAAGCGAAGAAGGTGTCTCCTATCATTTTCGTTGATTTTCACGCGGAAGCGACCAGTGAAAAAATTGCCTTTGGCTGGCACTTAGATGGGGAAGTATCGGTCGTTGTAGGGACACATACACATGTGCAGACTGCTGATTCTCGTATCCTTCCAAAGGGAACGGCTTATATCACAGATGTAGGGATGACAGGTCCATATGATGGCGTCCTAGGAATGAAAAAAGAGGATGTCCTCTATCGCTTTCAAACGAATATGCCAACACGCTTTGAGGTTCCGAAGAGTGGGAGAGAGGTCCTTAGCGGCTTCTTCGTAGAGGTGGACAATCAAACAGGCAAGGCTATTCACCAAGAGCGTATTTATATTAATGAAGATTATCCGTTTCAGGGATAGAAAAGTCTAAATAATGGTTCTCCTGCATAAGTTAGGTTATGAACAAATGCAAGTTCATAAATATAGCGATAAAAGGAGAAATGATAGTGGATTCTTTAAAAGTATCTTCTCGTTCAAACCCCAATTCCGTTGCGGGTGCACTAGTAGCAGTAATCAGAGATCAAGGATATGCAGAAATGCAGGCAGTAGGAGCTGGTGCTTTAAATCAGGCGATTAAAGCAATTGCGATTGCAAGAGGCTTTGTCGCACCTAGTGGTACAGACTTAACATGCTCTCCAGCATTCACCGATATTATTATCTCTGGTGAAGATAGAACGGCTTTAAAGCTTTTAGTAGAAAAGAAAACAAAATAAACTAGAAATCTGACCAGGGTTTTATTACTATGAATAAGCTCTTAAGTCGCTACTAACACTAGTAGCGACTTCTTGTTGTGTCGAATTCTGAAGGAATTGTGACGCCAGGTTTCCGTCAAAGGTCTGATTTTCTAGAAATATATAGGGAATACATAGTGAATCCCACCACTTCGTGATAAACTTATGAAGGGAAAAAGCATTTAACCAGAAGGTAAGGAGATGTTTATATGTTGCAACAGCTTTCTTGGAAAGTAGGAGGGCAGCAAGGAGAAGGAATTGAAAGTACAGGGGAAATTTTTTCAATGGCGATGAACCGCCTTGGTTATTACCTTTACGGCTATCGACATTTTTCTTCTCGAATAAAGGGTGGCCACACAAACAATAAAATATGTGTAAGACCGACCCAAGTTCGAATCATTCCAGATAACTTAGATATACTTGTAGCGTTCGATCAGGAAACGATTGACGTAAACTATAAAGAGCTTACAGAAAGCAGTATCATCCTAGCGGATGCGAAATTTAATCCAGTTGCACCAGAGGACTGTGTTGCACCTTTATATGCAATACCGTTTACTGAAATAGCAGCTGAGCTAGGCACATCCCTCATGAAAAACATGGTGGCTATTGGTGCAACAGCTGCTTTAATAAACCTAAACAAAGAGGTATTCCAAGACGTGGTGGATGAAATCTTTGGTAAAAAGGGACAAGAGGTAGTAGAAAAAAATATGCAGGCCATTCTAAAGGGCTTTGAAATTATGGCAACTCAGCTTGGCGGCCGCCAAGGGGAGTGGGAGCTAGCTCCTGCAGACGGCAAGAGACGCTTATTCATGATCGGAAACGACGCGATTGCACTAGGTGCACTTGCTGCGGGTTCACGTTTTATGGCTGCATACCCGATTACACCGGCATCGGAAATCATGGAGTACATGATTAAAAAGCTTCCACTAGTTGGGGGAGCTGTAATCCAGACAGAGGATGAGATTGCAGCAGCAACAATGGCAATCGGCTCTAACTATGGTGGAGTACGTGCATTCACTGCATCTGCAGGTCCAGGGCTGTCGTTGATGATGGAAGCAATCGGTCTTTCCGGTATGACGGAGCAGCCGCTTGTTATTATTGACACACAGCGTGGAGGTCCATCCACTGGATTGCCGACAAAGCAAGAGCAATCCGATTTAATGCAGATGATTTACGGTACACATGGGGAAATTCCAAAGGTAGTAATTGCTCCAAGTACTGGAGAGGAAGCTTTCTATGACACAATCCAAGCCTTTAATATCGCGGAGGAGCTTCAGTTGCCGGTAATCATTTTATCTGACCTGCAGCTTTCATTAGGAAAGCAAACAGTGGAGCCTTTTGATTATTCCAAGATAGAAATCCGTCGCGGTCAGCTTGTGATAAATGAAGAGCTTCCGGAAGTAGAGGACAAAGGGTACTTTAAGCGCTACGAGGTAACAGAAAGCGGAGTTTCTCCTCGAGTTCTTCCAGGTATGAAGAATGCCATTCACCATGTAACAGGGGTGGAGCATGACGAAACTGGTAAGCCTTCAGAGGCAGCGACTAATCGTAAAGCACAAATGGACAAGCGTTTCCGTAAATTAAATTACGTGAATTTTGAAGAGCCAGTTTATGTGAACGCACCTCACGAGGAGGCTGACATCCTATTAGTCGGCTTCAACTCCACAAGAGGGGTATTAGAGGAATTACAGCAAATGCTGAACGAGCAGGGAGTAAAAGTGAATCATGCACATGTTCGCCTAATTCACCCATTTCCAGTGGAGGAAATGCAACCACTAGTTGCCAATGCAAAAAAGGTACTCGTGGTGGAAAATAACGCAACAGGTCAGCTTGCAAACATTTTGAAAATGAACGTAGGAGGACATCAAAAAATCCTAAGCGTTCTAAAATACGATGGTACGCCATTCTTACCAATTCAGCTGGCAAACCAAGTAAAGGAGTTGCTGACAGATGGCAACATTTAAAGATTTTCGAAATAACGTCAAACCTAACTGGTGTCCAGGATGCGGTGACTTCTCCGTACAAGCGGCTATTCAACGTGCAGCTGCAAATGTAGGAATCGAGCCGCATGAGCTTGCAGTGATCTCTGGTATCGGCTGTTCTGGTCGTATTTCTGGATACATCCATTCATATGGCTTCCATGGTATTCATGGACGTGCATTGCCGATTGCACAAGGCTTGAAGATGGCCAATAAAGACCTTCACGTCATCGCCTCTGGTGGAGACGGAGACGGCTTTGCTATCGGGCTTGCACATACGATCCATTCGATTCGTCGAAACATCGACCTAACATATGTCGTAATGGACAACCAAATCTATGGCTTAACAAAAGGGCAAACTTCTCCACGCTCTGCAGAAGGCTTCAAAACGAAGTCGACTCCAGGTGGAGCAATTGAGCCATCCCTAAAGCCATTAGAATTGGCACTTACTTCAGGTGCAACCTTCGTAGCGCAAGGCTTCTCGACAGATATCAAGGAGCTTACAGCGATTATCGAAGCAGGCATCAAGCACAAAGGCTTCTCCTTCATCAACGTGTTTAGCCCATGTGTAACATACAACAAAGTAAATACCTACGACTGGTTCAAAGAGCATTTAACAAAGCTATCCGATATCGAAGGCTACGACAATACGAATCGCGAGGAAGCAATGCGTGTAGTAATGGAGAAGGAAGGCCTAGTAACAGGGATTATCTATCAAGATGAAAACGCTCCTTCTTACCAAGAGCAGGTACCAGGCTATGCACCAACGCCACTTGTAGATCAAGATATTAAAATCTCGGAAGAACAATTTGATATTTTAATGAAAGAATTTATGTAAAATAAAACATGGACTGAAGACAAGCTCTGCATAATGTAGAGATGTCTTCAGTCTTTTTTGTATGGTATCATCGCTTCTTAGTAAGGGCTGTATTTCCAGGGTACTACCAATACGTGCGGTTCCAACTGGTCTACTTGCGAAAGTCAATAGCTGGTATCTGGCGGATCATTTCTTATCCACGTTCTGCAGAAGTTTTATCTACTAAATAAACTACAGTAAAATTACTGATATGGTAATAAATACAATTTTATAGTATAGTAAATGGGTAATATTTTTGAAAGCCCTTTACATAAGTTTTCAAGTATAAACAAATTTTATGGTATAACTTCAAGGAGAAAATATGTCTATATTTATAGGGATTATGTGTCTTTTAGCAGGACTAATAAATGTTAAATTTCCTGCATTTATTTGGTTTCTTTCAACAGGCTGGCAATTTTCTAATGCTGAGACAAGTGACGTCGCCTTAGGGATAAATCGAGTGTTAGGTTACTTTCTACTGATAGTTGGGGCTTGCTATATTCTTAGTTACTTTGTTCCTGCAACGTGAGAATAACATAGAGATTTATAAATGAATGAAAGGGAGGAAGACCGTTTTGACAGAACAGCTAGCAATGTTCCAATGTACTACTGTAACAAAAAGCTTTCATCTTGTTGGCACATCGGTTACCGCTAATTTTGCAGCTGACTTTCCAACTGCCTCAATTACCGTTCAGCAGGCATTCGAGAAGCAGATGAGTAGTATTCCCAATGCAATAAGCACTTCCGTACTATTCAGTCCGTATATGTGCAATGATATCGTTGCTACTTATTTTGCTTGTGTAGAAGTGCATGATTTATCACAGGTGCCAAACGACATGATTGGCTTCACCTTACCTAAGATGACTTATGCGAGCATTCAATGTACGGCTGCAACAATTGGCGAAGCATATGGGAGGCTTTATCAGTGGATAGAAGATCAGAATCTAAAGGTGAATCATTTGCAGGCAACCATGCCGATAGAGATTTTTTATCTACAAGAAAATCCATCTGATGAAACAGTCGAAATTCTCATTCCTATTGAAAATGTCTCCGAATAGGAGGCATTTTTGCTTGCAAAAATGAGTTGCATTTCCAGGCTGTTTCCAATACGTGCGGTCTCCGAAAGGATACTTGCACTTAGAATTCAGTTACTTGCGGTAGTAAAAGGCTTACTAGCGCTCGCCCCAAGGTTACGTGCGGTTCCAGCCAGTTTACTAGCGAAAGTCAAGACTGTGTAACCAGTGGACCATTTTTACTCCAATTAAGGAGTCATTTTTCCTCTCCAACCCATCTTCTTTCCCCGCTTTCTAATGGAAAAAACCTCATTATTTGTCCAAATATTTAAATTTAAGCTGAAAACCTTGTGACAGTCCTATGCAATTCAGTATAATAGGATGGATGTGCGTAGTATCGGTAACATAGAAAGGGGAGTTTTTATGAACGAGGAATCACGTTTACAAAGTACTCAAATCAAATCTCCTGTCAAAAAAGAGGAGAAAGATTATAGCAAATATTTTCAATCTGTCTACACTCCTCCTTCCTTAAAGGATGCAAAAAAGCGAGGGAAAGAGGCAGTTGCTTACCATAAAGATTTTTCCATTTCGGATGAGTTTAAAGGAATGGGGCAAAATCGAAAGTTTTTAATTCGTACGTATGGTTGTCAAATGAATGAGCATGACACGGAAGTCATGGCGGGGATTTTCATGCAACTAGGCTATGAACCGACGGACAAAGTAGAAGATGCCAACGTAATCCTTTTAAACACCTGTGCAATTCGTGAAAATGCGGAGAACAAAGTGTTTGGAGAGCTTGGTCATTTGAAGCATCTGCGTCGTGAAAATCCAGACCTTCTAATCGGGGTTTGTGGCTGTATGTCACAAGAAGAATCTGTTGTTAATAAAATATTAAAAACCTACAACCAAGTGGATATGATTTTCGGAACTCATAACATCCACCGCCTACCGAACATCCTAAAAGAGGCTTACCTATCGAAGGAAATGGTCGTGGAGGTTTGGTCGAAGGAAGGGGATGTAATTGAAAACCTTCCAAGAGTTCGTAAAGGGGCTATTAAAGCTTGGGTAAACATCATGTATGGCTGTGACAAGTTCTGTACGTATTGTATCGTTCCGTATACACGTGGGAAAGAGCGTAGCCGTCGTCCAGAGGATATCATTCAAGAGGTACGTCAGCTTGCTGCTCAAGGCTATCAGGAAATCACGTTGCTAGGACAAAATGTTAATGCGTATGGAAAAGACTTTGAGGATATCGATTTCCGTTTCGGTGATTTAATGGACGAGCTACGTAAAATCGATGTAGCAAGAATTCGTTTTATGACAAGTCATCCAAGAGACTTTGATGATCATTTAATCGAAGTACTCGCAAAAGGCGGTAACCTGGTAGAGCATATACATTTACCGGTTCAATCAGGATCATCCGATATTCTAAAAATCATGGCTCGTAAATATACAAGGGAGCAGTTCCTGGAGCTAGTACGAAAGATTAAAGCTGCAATTCCAAACGCTTCTCTATCTACAGACATTATTGTAGGCTTCCCGAATGAAACAGATGAGCAGTTTGAGGAAACGTTATCCCTTTACAAGGAAGTAGGCTTTGAAATTGCCTACACGTACATCTACTCACCACGTGAAGGAACGCCTGCTGCAAAAATGAAGGATAATATTCCAATGGAAGTGAAAAAGGAACGCCTGCAGCGCTTAAATGCTTTAGTAAACGAGATGTCTGCGGAAGCAATGAAGAAGCATGAAGGACAAATTGTAGAAGTACTTGTGGAGGGTGAAAGTAAAAATAACCCGAACGTACTAGCGGGATACACTCGTAAGAGTAAGCTCGTGAATTTTGTTGGACCGAAAGATATTATTGGCAAGCTAGTGCAAGTAAAAATTACCGAAGCCAAAACATGGTCACTGACAGGTGAGCTAGTAGAAGCATCTATCGGTCAAGAGGTGGGAATGTAATGACAACCAAATATACAAAAGACGAGATACTAGAAAAAGCAAGAGAGATTGCTTATATGATTGCACACACAGAAGAGGTGGACTTCTTCAAGCGTGCAGAAGCACAAATAAACGAAAACCAATTTGTCCGTGAAAAAATTGCTAGCCTAAAGAGCTTGCAAAAGCAGGCAGTAAACTTCCAGCATCTTGGAAAAGAAAAGGCGTTAAAAATGATTGAAGGAAAAATTGAAGCAATCGAAGAAGAGATTGACGGTCTTCCAGTTGTTCAAGAGTTCAAGCAATCTCAGGGTGATGTAAACAGCCTACTTCAGATGGTGGCAAACTCCATCTCCAATAACGTGACCAATCATATTATTAAAGACACAGGTGGAGATTTACTAAGAGGAGAAACAGGCTCGAAAGTAAGAAATTCAGCTGGAGATAGCTGTTCTTAATGAATTCATACACATTTGACTAGATTTAGTTAAATGTGTATTTTTTTGCGGAAAAATTGCAGAATAAAGGCAATTGGTTGACAAAGAGAGAAAACGTTGTGTTAAAATTGAGAAGATTAGTATTTTACTAATATAAAGGGGAGGAATTTATTTGAAAAAGAGACAATTAAAATGGTTATCCGTTCTAAGTGTATTGGTATTATTTATTCTTACAGCTTGTGGATCGGATGAAAGCGGTTCCGGAGAAAAGACGAAAGAAGATATTAAATTTCTAAGTATTTTAACGGGCGGTACGCAAGGGACTTATTATTCTCTTGGTGGTACATTTGCAGATTTAATTGAGAAAGAAACAGGTATTGACACAACTGCAACCGTTTCACAAGCATCTGCAGCGAATGTAACTGCACTTCAAGAAGGAAAAGACGGGGAAATCGCATTCGTTCAGACGGATATTGCATATTACGCTACTGAGGGGCAGTTAATGTTTGAAGGGAACAAGGTAGACAATATCTCTGCATTAGGTGCACTTTATCCAGAAACAGTTCAACTGGTAACAACTGAAGGTTCAGGAATCGAATCCTTTGAAGATTTAAAGGGTAAAAAGGTATCCGTAGGGGCTCCTGGTTCAGGTACTTATGCGAATGCTGAACAACTATTAGAAATTCATGGAATATCTATTGAAGACGATATTGAAGCACAAAACTTAGACTTTGGTGAATCTACTGATGGTATTCAATCAGGTCAAATTGATGCAGCATTTATTACAGCTGGTACTCCTACAGGAGCAGTTGAGGCATTAAACGCTGTAGCAAATGTTGTAATTGTACCAGTAGAAGATAGTAAAGCGGATGAATTAATTGAAAAATATCCGTACTATGCAAAAGACACGGTACCGGTTGGCACTTACGGCTTAACAGAAGATGTACCAACAGTTTCTGTTCTTGCAATGCTTGCTGTAAGTGACGAACTTCCAGAAGACCTAGTTTATGAAATGACGAAGGCTATTTATGAAAACGCTGGCAGCATTCAGCATGCGAAAGCAAAACTAATTAAAGCAGAAACGGGCTTAGAAGGTATTAGTATCAAGGTGCATCCAGGTGCTCAAAAATACTTCGATGAAGTAAATAAATAATAGATATTTTTCCCGAAATGAAAGGGGCATGATGCGTAAGCTTCAAGTCCCTTTTCTTTTGAATGAAATGGAGGATGGACGATGCGTATCCTCAAAAAAATACTGCTTGTATTGTTAGTATGTCTTTTATTATCACTTCTTTTTGTACCCTATAAAAATTCCTTTGTTTTTACTGAAACTCGAACTGACCATCCTACGGTGCATTATATACCTTTTCAATCAAACGAATTCCAAATTAGATACACACATTCCATACATAAAACTGACGTTTTAGAAACATATCAAGCTAGTGAGGACAATCATATTCAGCTAGTCTCCATGGAGTATGAGGATTTAGCCATTGGTATGCCGGGCTATGCAGAGGAAGGACAGACGTTTGAAATAGAGGATGGAAAATATGTATTAAGACATGACAATTACTTCCTGCCTAGTTTTACAATATTTATTTCAACGATTGATACAGATTTGGTTTTCATTTATGACAAGAAGGAAATAGACTTAAAGAAGCAACTTACCAAGGGTAAATCTTATCAATTTCAAGTGAAGAAAATGTCAGTTTACCAGCAAATGAGAGGAGTTAAGATGGATGACGAATAATTCCAAGTCCCATGAGAAGGAAGAAACGTTTCAACAGTTATCGGAAGAGGAACAGCTTGAGCTTCTTCAAAAATACGATCCCGAATCCAATACTAGAAATGTTCAAGGTATCACAAAAAAGGTTATATTTTTTGCACTCATTGCGTTTTCTGTTTTCCAGCTTTATACAGCTATTGATGGTCAATTTACTGCCTATATTCAACGTTCGATCCATTTAGGCTTTGCATTATCCATCATTTTCTTATTATTTCCTGTTAGTAAGAAGGCTAAAGGGGAGAAAAAGAGAAAAATCCCGTTTTATGATTATATACTTTCTCTACTAGCTATTGGTGTTGGATTATATTGGCCATTAAATATTGATCAGCTAGTTACTCGTCTCGGTGCAGTAACCACACTAGATTTAATAGTAGGTATAATCGCCGTTCTACTTGTACTAGAGGCAGCTAGAAGGGCTGTTGGACTACCAATTACCATTATCGCCATTGCGTTTTTGGCTTATGCATTTTTTGGACAATATTTCCCAGGATTCCTTGCTCATAGAGGGCAGGATTTAGAAAGTCTTATTCAACTAATGTTCTTTACAACGGACGGTATTTTAGGTACACCGATTAGTGTTTCTGCCACTTACATTTTTGCATTCCTACTATTTGGAGCATTCCTTGTAAAAACAGGTGTGGGTCAATATTTTAATGACTTAGCTGTAGCATTGGCTGGGAGATTAACTGGGGGACCAGCGAAAGTTGCAATCTTTTCTAGTGCGCTTCAAGGGACTATCTCAGGTAGCTCCGTAGCGAACGTTGTTACTTCTGGTTCTTATACGATTCCAATGATGAAAAAACTTGGTTATCGAAAGGAATTTGCAGGTGGAGTTGAGGCTGCAGCTTCCACAGGAGGTCAGTTGATGCCACCAATCATGGGGGCAGCTGCATTCTTAATGGTAGAGTTTATTGGAGGTATTTCTTATTGGGAAATTGCCAAGGCTGCTGCCATACCGGCAATCCTTTATTTCTCTGGAATTTGGATCATGACTCACTTTGAAGCAAAGCGCGTTGGCTTGAGTGGTCTCCCACCTGAAGAGATTCCGAACAAAAAAGAAGTATTTAAGAAGATTTACTTATTACTCCCAATCATAGTGATCATCGTGTTGATGTTTACTGGAGTGCCGGCAATACAAGCTGCCTTATGGGGTATCGTTGCTGCTATTGTTGTAAGCGCATTTAACAAGGAAACTCGATTAAGCTTACGAGATATCATTGAAGCGTTAGCAGATGGAGCTAGAACTGCACTAGGAGTAGCAGCGGCTACTGCGGCGGCAGGGATTATTGTAGGGGTGGTAGTAAAAACAGGATTAGGGTTAAGTCTTGCAAATGGATTAATCTCTGCTTCTGGAGGAAGTATCCTACTTACCTTATTCTTTACGATGATTGCTTCCATTGTTCTAGGTATGGGATCGCCAACGACAGCTAACTATGTAATTACTTCTACCATTGCTGCACCGGCAATCATTACCTTATTAATGCTAGATATGCCAGCAGGAGCAGAAGTACCTGTAGTTATCGCCTTATCTGCACATTTATTTGTATTCTATTTCGGAATTATTGCGGATATCACACCACCGGTTGCTCTCGCAGCATTTGCTGCTTCTGGTATTTCAGGTGGAGACCCGATAAAAACGGGAGTAAATTCTGCTAAGCTAGCAATTGCAGCTTTCATTATCCCATATATGATTATTTTCTCTCCAGAGCTATTAATGATTGATACCACTATTCCTCAGATACTTTGGGTTGTGTTTACAGCAATTACGGGAATGATAGCAATTGGAGCAGGAGTCATCGGGTATTGGTATCGAAAAGTTGCCTGGTATGAAAGAATTGTGGCCCTAGCTGCTGGTCTATTATTGATTTATCCAGAAGGATATTCAGACATGATTGGCTTAGTTATATTTATCGTGCTAGTAGTAATCCAGATTTTAACGAAGAATAAAGGAAACAAAGCAGCTGCTATTACAGCGTAGCGTTAATCACGAGCCTATTCGTAGGTCTCGTGATTTTTTTACTATTCATACTATTATAAATTGGTATAATAATATAATGAATGTAAAAAAATACTGTTCATCACAAATAAGGGAGGTTTGATTCTCGGATGGTGATGAAGATAAAAGTGAGGTTACACGATGTCTATTCAATTTATCCAAGCAGAAAAGCAGTTGCATGATGTCCTTTTATTTCCTGCTATCGAATTAAAGGTATCCCCGGGGAAAGTGGCAGCGATTTCATCCAGCTTAAATATTCGGGAGCAGCTACTCAAGATTTTATTAGGGAAAGGGAAGCTATCGAAAGGAGAGATTATCAAAAGTGAGAGGGCAGGCTTTTTGTTTTTAGAGGAAGGTTATTATGAACGATTATCCGTGAAAGAATCATTAGCCTTTACAAATTCTATCTATAATTCGTCCGTTCCTGTAGAACATGCAATGCGTTTGCTTCAGATTGATGACTTTCAACGAAAAAAACTGAGAGAATTGAGCTTTTCAGAAAGAAAAAGAGTACAGTTTGCCAATTTATATCTTCAAAATCCAGATGTATATATCCTCGAAGAGCCCGATCAAAATTTAGATTTAGAATCCAAACGCTTATTTATTACCTGGATGAATGAACTGAGAAACTTACATAAACCCGTGCTCATCCTGACAAGTGGGATTGAACAGGCTATCTCTTATTCGGATGAAGTATACAGGCTGGACGAAAATGGTTTACATAATGTGCAGTTGGAGGATGCAGAGGAGAAAGAGGCACAGGAAATTCAAATAGAAGAGGAAGCACCAATCGTTCAACCAATTCGGTTTGAAAAAATTCCTACCAAGGTCAATGAAAAAATTGTCCTCTTTGATCCGCCGGAGATTGACTACATAGAAAGTACAGAAGGACAAACCTATTTACATATTCGAGGAGAAAGCTTTCCTTGTACCTTTACGTTAAATGAATTAGAGGAGCGATTAATGGCTTTCGGATTTTTCCGCTGTCATCGATCCTACATTGTAAATCTACAAAAAGTGAGAGAGGTTATCACCTGGACAAGAAATAGCTATAGTTTGGTTTTAGAAGACATCGGAAAATCCTCGATTCCACTTTCAAAGACCAAAATGGCGGAACTAAAGGGAATGTTGGGTCTCAAATAAGCTCCATTCACCCTAAAAATACGCTCATTCACCCTAAAAATAGCTCCTTTCACAGAAAATATAAGGCAGACATGCTCATTTCCTCGTAATCTAAGGATGTACATACGACATCTAAACATGGAGGGAACAAAAATGGAAAACGTGATTGAAGTGAAGGACTTGGCAAAATACTTCTCCAATTATAAGGCAGTGGAGGATGTAAACTTTCAAGTAAAGAAGGGTGAGATTTTTGGATTTTTAGGCCCAAGTGGATCTGGTAAAACAACTACTATTAAAATTTTAACTGGTCAGCTCGATCCAACCGGAGGAGATGCAAAGGTATTTGGAACTCCAGTTGCAGAATTAAAAACACCAAGTGCACGAAAACGTTTCGGTGTTCTGACAGATAACAGCGGCTTATATGGAAGGCTGACAATCTATGAAAACTTAAAGCTTTACTGTGAGCTGTATGATCTTCCACTATCTAGAATAGAAGAGGCGCTTTCTTTTGTGAACTTAACGGAGGAAAAGAAAAAGAAGGTGAGTATGCTCTCCAAAGGGATGACACAAAGGGTGATATTAGCCCGTGCAATCCTACATGAGCCTGAGCTGCTGTTCTTAGATGAACCAACATCGGCACTAGACCCTGTGAACACGCTTCATATATATGAAGGACTTCGTGCCTTAAATAAAAAAGGGACTACCATCTTTTTGACAACGCATGATATGAATGAAGCGGATACGCTTTGTGATCGAGTGGCTTTCCTACATAAAGGGAAGATTCAATTGCTGGATAAGCCGAGCGAGCTAAAGAAAAAGTTTGCAGATAACAGTGTGACGATTGAGTTAGATACAAATGAAACCATCACGCTTTCAAAGAATGACGATGGAGCAGAGGAAGTATACCGTTTAATGAAAGAAAATAGAGTAGTGACGATTCATTCGAACGAGCCAACCTTAGGTGATATTTTTGTAAAAGTGACAGGAGGAGAATTACAATGACATTTTCATGGAAACGATTAAGCGCAATTTTTATGAAGGATTACAAAGACTTTTTTAGAAACATGGCAGTAAGCGTAGTTGTTTTTCTGCCAATCATTATTGCAGCAATCTATGGGCGAATGGGAACGGAGAACCTTCAAATGCATTTCTTATATATTAATATGACCTTCGCTTTTGTTGCTACCTATGTCCAATGCTGTTTAATTGCTGAAGAAAAGGAAAAGAACACATTACGTGGATTGATGCTATCCCCGGCAAGTACGTTTGATATTCTGGGAGGAAAAAGCCTTCTGTCCTTTGTATTAACGATTTTGGTTATTAGTGCTAGTATATTTGTAGCTGAGTATACTCCAAAGAATTTAGTTGCATTTGGAGCTGGAGTTATTGTTTCAACTATTTTTTACATCGCAGTAGGTACCCTTTTAGGGTTGATTGCAAAGTCGGTTATGGAAGCATCCGTGCTTGTTCTACCAGTTGTGGGTATTTTCACAATGGGATCTTTCCTTACGGCCTTTGCCGATAAATATCCTGTACTTCAGCTAGCGGATTATATGCCAAACCTACAGCTGATCTACTTAGCAGAAAGCATAGAAGCGGGAGCTGGCTTCGTAGATATCCTTTCCAACTTAGGAATCATCAGCATTTGGGCAGTACTAGCAATTATTTTAACAACCATTATTTACAAGAAAAGAATGGTAGATTAAGCTATAAATACAAATATTGCTTGGGAAATAAAATCCAGGATCCCCCGTGGATTTTATTTTCGTTGCTTCAGAAAAGGAGTTCCTTTATGAACTGTCCAATTTAAGATCCCCCGATTTTACCAACAGTAATATTATTGGGGGATAATATAAAATGACTTATCCAATTTGATCCCCTATTTAACTATCCAAAGTTAAATAATATTGGGGGATAATAAAATGAATAAACAATTGAACCGTCTATTAATCGGGCAAAGCCTAGCCAATTTAGGAGATGTTCTATATATCGTTGGAGTGATTTCTCTCCTGTATACGATTTCAAATTCTGCCTTTGTGACTACATTGGTACCTGTTGTCATCACGACATCCTTATTTATTTCCAGTCTATTAACACCACTCGTGGTTGCGAAATTTCAAGTGAAGAGGATTCTTGTCGTGTCACAGGCTAGCAAAACGTTGCTTATGTTGCTACTAGGCCTGTTCTGCTACTTCTATTTAGACAGCGAGAACTATGTGGTAGTGTTTGTGATTATTAGTCTTGTCGCCTTCCTAGATGGTTGCGCCAATCCTATCATCCACTCGTATTTGCCACAGCTGGTGGAGGAGACAAAGCTCCTGAAAGCAAATAGTCTGGTGGAGACGCTTAATCAGCTAATCCAAATTGGCTCCTGGTTTTTAGGGGGCATGCTGTTACTAATGATTGATCCAGCCGGTGTGCTATGGACGGTTAGTGTGCTTTATATTCTCGCACTCGTTCTTTGGCTTACGCTTCCAAAAGTGGTCAAGACGGAGGAAGAGGAAGAAGAAGGGTTTTGGCAACAGCTGACAGCAGGGTGGAGAGTAGTTCGTGAAACGTTGGTCTTACGAAAGATTGTATGGATGGATTTAATAGAGACAATTGCAAGTGTCGCATGGATTGCCGCCATCTTATATATTTATGTGGAGCAGGCAATCGGTCAATCAGAGCAGTGGTGGGGCTATCTAAACGGTGCTTTCTTTGTTGGCTTTTTACTCGGAAGCATCCTTTGCATGAGGTTTGCCGCATTTGTCGATCGAAATAAATTCTATTTTATGGGGTTAGGTGTGCTTGCTGCAGGAATACTAACAATCATATTTGGAATGGTTCACAATCCTTGGACTGCGCTCATTCTGTCATTAGGAATTGGTCTATTTGGACAGCTAAAAAATATTCCTCAGCAGACGATTATCCAACGCGCTGTATCAAAGGATAAATTAGTCACTGTCTATACGAGCTTAGGTGCAATTACTACGGGATTTTTCGGTATCTCCGCTTTAGGAGTAGGGATGTTAGCCGATTTATTAGGCGTGCGTTCTGTATTTATCGTCTCTGGAATATTACTTTTAATCGTCGCCTTTTTGGTGGCAAGAAATAAAAAATTGTGGGCTATCTAATAGGAGAAGCGTATTCTGTTGAATACGCTTTTCTTTTATTTCGGGTTCAGATTTCATCCTTTTTACTGAGGTTAATTTCTACTTATTACACTAAAATAATAAAGAGGCAGATTATATAGAAAGAGGTTATTGAATATGAAGGTTTTAGGAATAAGTGGCAGCTTACGGAAGGATTCATTTAATACAAAGTTGTTGAAGCTAGTTGGAGCAAATTTACCTGAAGGAGTAACATTTGAACTGGCAAATTACAGAGGAGTACCATTATTCAACCAAGAGCTAGAAAAGGACGTACCAGCAAGCGTCTTAGCATTCAAGCGCCAAATTGAGTCGGCAGATGTCATTGTATTTGCAACTCCTAACTATAACGGCTCCATTCCTGGAGTATTAAAAAATGCGATTGATTGGGCTTCAAGACCAGCTTTAGATATGAAAAATTCCTTCAATGGCAAAGTCGGAATGGTCATCGGTGGAACGCCAGGCATGTCTGGAACGCTTACGGCACAGCTCCATCTAAGAGAAATCATGGCCAACTTAGGTGTGTTATTCGTTTCACAGCCAAGAGTGCTCGTAAGTGGCATCAACCAAATGATCGATGAGAATGGTGTACTAGTGTTGGACGAACGAAATGATGAGCTCTTAAAAACGTTGATTGAAAAGACATTAACATTAGATAAATAAAAATGAAAGCCAGTGAAATTTACGTAGCAGTAAATTTGCTGGCTTTTTTAATGTGATGGCTTGATTTGAATGAGAGTAAATCACCGACGACCGAGAATAAAATCCGGTTGAACGAGAATAAACCAGCTGAGTGAGAATAAAGGTGGTCTATCTGCGAGTAAATCATCTATGAGTGAGAATAAACCCCTGACGAACGAGAGTAACTACCCTACGAATGAGAATAAGGTCAACCTCGAAGGCAAGCGGACATAGGCCATGCCCTTCCCCAATTTGGATGAGAGTAAATCATCCCTGAGTGAGAATAAACCCTAGACGAACGATAATAACCACCCCACGAACGAGAATAAGGCCAACCTCGATGTTAAGTGGACATAGGCCATGCTCTCCCTCCAATTTGAATGAGAGTAAATCATCAGCGACCGAGAATAATCCCCGCTGGACCGAGAGTAAACCGATCGAATGAGAATAAAGGGGGTCTATCCAAGAATAAATCATTAACGAGTAAGAATAAACCCCTGACGAACGAGAGTAACTACCCCGCGAACGAGAATAAGGGCGACCTCGATGGTCAAGCGGACATAGGCCATGCCCTCCCACCATTTTAAATGAGAGTAAATCATCGGCGGACGAGAGTAAGCTCCAAGTAACCGAGAGTAAAGCGTCTGAGTGAGAATAAAGGTGCCCTATCCGAGAGTAAAATCCCCATGTGTGAGAATAAACCCCAGACGAACGAGAGTAACCACCCCACGAATGAGAATAAGGCCAACATCGATCTCAAGCGGACATAGGCCATGCCCTTCCCTAAATAGTTGATTCATGATATCTAAGCTTATTTAAACTTCCTACCACCCAAAGAAGGAAAATTCTGGCTCCGAATAGAATAAACTATTATAAAGGGGGTAATCGAACACATGGCATTTATATTTACTTTTTTTATTATCGCTGTCATAGGCTTTATTTTTTACCGAGTGATAAAAAATGAGGCATTGCCTTCAAATAGATATACACCTGATGATGATATAACATTCGGAAGAGTAATTGATCTAAAACAAGATATTCCTATACACGATACAAAGCATTACGTGGAGTATGAAGAGACACCAAATAACGAAAAGAACTTGTAAAGGGGAGACCTCAAAATGGAGGTTAGAATCGAACAGACAGACGTTAACATACGATTAGTAGGGAGAGGGAAAATGGTAAAAACAAACAGAGCTTTTAAGATGCTCCCTCCCCTTTGGAGTAAAGCGATTTAAAGTGGTATAAAGTCAATGGACAATAAGCTTTTTTTCATACCAGTAGACTTTAGCTGAATAACGATTTCCACCACTGGTACCTTCCTTGACTAGGGGGTGCTTTTTCAATGATGAGGTCGTCATCTTGAATATCATTCCCATACACGAAATGGTAAAGGTTGAGGTGATAATATGAAATATTTGTTCCATAGCATAACACTATTTATTATAGGTTTTTTATCATTTTGTTTAATAGTAATTGGATACCTACTACAAACGATTCTTTTCCCTATACCAGATATGGACCTTTTAAGTAGATCACAGGTATTGCAACTACAAAAAGAATTTGCATTAAATTATCCCTTAGGCACAAGCTTGTTTTATCTTGGGATATGTTTAATGGCTTTAGTTATGATACTTTTGATAGGGAAGTTAATAAATAAAAAATGGGTATCAAAATCATAGGTCAAGGAGTAACTCTAGAAGAATGATAATAAAAAAGGAATCGACTCCGCTAAATGGGAATCGATTCTATATAAGTAAACTCGCCAATGCATGTTGAAAATCTTAGCCTCTCAGTTTTTTTAGGTTTAGCTTTACAAAGGGTTAGTTTTAATTATTCAATTCCTTATATAAAACATATTTTAAAGCAGAAATTTCATCTTCAGACAGCTTACCTTCAATTTCAGATAATACTTCATCCTTACTAATTGAACCGTTCTGAACTTGTTCCTGAATATTAATTAAACGATTAACGCCCACTTTTTTAATTAATACACGAGTCGCTTCCTCCTTAGTTTGGAAGGGAAGAGTATCCGGATTTATAGTTGCTGCATCGCTTACAATTTCTTGAACCTTTGGATCGTTCGCGATATAGGTTTTTACTTCTTCTAGATTTTCCTCATTTAAAGTAGATTCCACTTTTTCAATTATTTTTTCGGAGGCGATATTTGTCCCAAAATGCCACACAGCATAGCCGGCAGCTCCGAGTATAACAAGAACTATAGTGATAATTGTTAAAATTTTTTTCATTCACTCACTCCTGACACATTGAATATAGCATAACTTCTCCAAAACATCCTAGCATATTGTTAGCATAAGTATCGATATAGGTACATCTATATTTCCATTTTACCTGTTTAAAGAAATAGGAGTAAGAAGTATCCATCTATATCATATAAAGATGTGAACGTAACGGAAATAATCAAACGTAAAGATAATCGATATTATCCAATTATGAAGGGTTTTTAACCATACGTATCAATCAAAAGATTAGTAAAAATGACGTATTGATGATAAAATTGCACCATGATTAGAACAATACGTTTAGCTAAATAAAGTGGTTCAACCTCGCCACTTAACAGGTGAGAGGTTAGCATCATAATAGTTAGCAACACAAGGAGGAAATAATATGGCGAAGCTACAAGATAAGGTAGTTATTATCACAGGTGGAGCAGGTGGTATCGGCCTAGGTATGGCAAAAACGATGGCGAAAGAAGGGGCAATACTGGCTATTGTTGATGTCAATGAAGAGGCAGGGAAGGCTAGTGAAAAGATTCTACAAGAAATTTCCCCCAAATCCTCGTTTATAAAAGCTGACTTAATGGATCGTGACAGTCTTCCTTCTATCATCACGAAAGTCGTTGAAAAATATGGCAAGCTAGATGTACTTGTAAATAATGCACATGCTTCCAGACAGGTGACACTTGAAGAAACCACTCAAGCTGATTTAGATTTGTCATTTGGTACGGGCTTTTATCCGACCTTTTATTTAATGCAGGCAGCATTGCCATATTTGAAGGAGACAAAAGGAAATATCATCAACTTTGCCTCCGGTGCAGGACTCAATGGACATGAAACACAGGGAGCATATGCAGCAGCTAAGGAAGCGATTCGAGGGATTTCTCGTGTTGCAGCTAATGAGTGGGGACGTTTTGGCATTAACGTAAACATTATTTCTCCAATAGCCAATTCAGAAGGTGTGCAGGCATGGGCTAAGGCTCAGCCGGAATACTATGAAGCAGTCCGCAGCAAAATTCCGCTTGGTCGCTTCGGTGATGTAGAAGAGGACATTGGCAGAGTGGCAGTATTTTTAGCAAGTGAAGATTCCAAATACATAACAGGCCAAACCATTATGGTAGATGGCGGATCGATTATGCTTCGATAAGAACAAAAACACCAGAATGTTAACCCATTCTGGTGTTTTTCATTTTTATTCATCCTTAAATATGCCATTTGGGACTGTCCATAAGTAATAGGAGGAGGAATACTGTCTTGAAGTGACTACCATTGTTTCTTCTCCAGCTTTTTCAAAAATAAATCCAGAGCCTAATTGTTCTTTAAACTGCCAACCTCTTTGTTCCAGAGCAAGTTGGATGTTTTGAAAAGTATCATCTCTCTCAGTATCGGATAGATAGACAACATACTTATTGTCCACTTCCCTAATTTTCTCGTAGCCGCTGCCAGTAAGTTTTAATTTTGCAACAGAAATAAGATGCTTAAGTGGATCCTTTTCTTGCCACAACGCTCCACTTAAGATGATTGGCATATAGATGAAAGCCACATATAAGCTGACAATTACTGTTACTGTTATCGTAATTTTTTTCACCATATCAAATCCCCCATAAATTCTAGAGTTAGAAAATTATTAAAATGCAAGTTCCAAAATAAATAGAGGTCAACCGCAAGTATCTCCAAATCATCATCAGGTTCCACGAAAATCAATATATTTACCATTATAACCTTTATTTGTAACTAGCTAAAAGCGAGAGGGATATATTTAAGTGAATCATCGGTAAATAGTTCATACTTACGTCCTGACTGGTATTACTTGATGCAACTTCCCACTACCATTAATCGTTCCTACCAGTATCCATAATTATGCAAAGGGGGATCGTTATGAGAAGAAAACATATTTCTATCATCATTTCTTTCGCGGTGGGAATTATTTTGCTGTTTGGGGTATTTTTATTCTTAGGAGGCAAATATGTACTAGATACCGTCTTTGGAGAAATGTGTGGAAATGAAGTGTTGCAAGAGATTCCTTCTGATAATGGAGAAAAAGTTGCTTATATTTTTCAGCGAGATTGTGGGGCAACAACAGGCTACTCCTATCAGCTTTCCATCTTAGACAGAGGGGTAGAATTACCGAATAAAATCGGAAACACATTTCGAACAGACAAAGAATTTACATTGGAATGGATAGGAGAAAAGAAAATTCAGGTTGTTCACAAGGAATTTGCAGATATTTTTAAGAAGGATAAACGCGTAAATGGTGTGCGGATAGAATATGCTGGGGGAAAATAAAAAAAGACCTACGTAGGTCCTTCAGCGAACGGGCTAGCTTATGAAGATTCTTCCATCATTTTCACCAACTCATTCACAATCTCTCTAGAAGCATTTCTTGCTTGCCCTTGAAAGCTTATTTTATCTTCATAGATTCGAATGGCTTCAGTTGGATAATATCCTTTTAAGGCGATGCTAACTCCCAGTAAGGCTTCATCCGTAATAAGATATTCTAATTCTGCTGGTCCATTAAGTTGTTCGAGAGAAAGAAGGATCTTTTGAATATCCTCTTGATTAGTAATTTTAATGGGTATTGAATGATTAACTCCTTGTACTTCTAAATAATCAACTTCAGACAAGTGTAACAATTCCTCCCGAATGACCATTTCCTCATTATCTCTGCCTAAATAGAAAAGTAACAGGATACTTAGAATACCTAAGAGGAACATTTGTATTTTCTTACCCATTTCTCGCACCTTCCTTTTATTACCTATTTTACTTGATAATAAAAAGAGCAGCAATCTATCGCTGCTCTGTAAGTGCTTATCCCTGAAACTCAACCAATCACTTTATCTTCTTTTCTTTTTCCCTAAATCCTTGGAGGCAGTCGTGCTTTTATCGACGATCTTTTCGAACTCCACAAATACATGTATAGTATTTTCTTGAGGATTTTTTACGCTTACTACTTTTCCTTTGCGTCCTTTGATTCGCAAATCCTGCTCTACTGCAGGG
The DNA here is from genome assembly GCF_056856695.1 of Psychrobacillus sp. Z16_25. NCBI lineage: Bacteria > Bacillati > Bacillota > Bacilli > Caryophanales > Bacillaceae > Psychrobacillus > Psychrobacillus sp. Z16_25. Next base: position 236,680 of record NZ_JBXEOV010000001.1, read on the forward strand.
ATAGCATTCAATGCCTGTGTTAATACTATTGTGTTTTTTTCGTAAAAATGAACTACATACATATCTATTCCTCCTTTTTTGAAATCCATTTATTATATGAAACTCTCGTAATTTTAGAATAGAAATTATAGATTAGGTGTAAATAACTAAATTTTCTGTATTTTATTAGTTGTAAATGTTCAAGCCTTCTCAATCGTTCCCTTTCCTTTCACCTGTTTTTTATTCGCGCAAAGGAAAAACTGACTAAATGATGAATATATTTCCTTGTAATGAAAATTGGGTGAGGGGGAAGTATATGAAGCAAAAATGGGTAAGCTGGATAGTAGCGGTGGCAATGCTGCTAAGTTTGACGGGATTTAGTCATTCGGCAAAAGCAGAGGTAGCCAGCAATGTAAGCTTGGATGATTCGATTAAAAGAATTGTGGAACAAAAGCTCGCTGGTGGAGATGTGAGTATTTCCATTCGAGACCGAGCAACAGGGGAGTTACTCTATAACTATAACGGGGAGATGCCTATCAAGCCCGCTTCCAATATGAAGCTTCTTACGACTGCAGCGGCATTAGAGATTCTAGGCGAGGACTACCGGTTCACGACAAGTCTTTATACCTCTGGGAAATTAAAGAATGGAGTTTTAAAGGGAGATGTCTATTTAAAGGGTGAAGGCGATCCGACTTTGTCAGTAGAGGATCTACAGCAATTCGCACAGGAGCTAAAAGCAAAGGGAATCACCAAAGTTGATGGTCGTATAGTGGGAGATGACAAGTGGTTTGACGATGACCTGCTTACTCCTGGTATTTGGGAAGGGGACGAATCTTATTATTACGCGGCTCCAATCTCGGCGCTGACAACTTCTCCTAATAGTGACTATGATTCTGGGACAATTATCGTAGATGTAGCGGGCTCAGCTATTGGACAAGCTCCAACATTCCAAGCTACTCCTCATTTAGGTGATTTGGAAATCATCAACCAAGCAGTGACCGTAGAGGCTGGCAAAAGCAATACGGTGACGATTGAACGTTCTTATCGTACAAATCAAATCATTATTAGCGGAAATCTACCTATTGATAAAACGAAAAGAGAATGGGTGACAGTGCAGCATCCGACTACCCATACATTAACGATGTTCGAAGCAATCCTAGCAGAGGTAGGAATTGAATATACAAAAGGAAAACTATTTAGAGCTGCAACTCCAAAAAGCGCTGATTTAGTTGCAATGAAGAAATCTATGCCACTTGATCAACTGGTGATTCCTTATATGAAGCTTAGTAATAATGGAATTGCAGATATTTTAATCAAAACGATGGGCAAGGTGGAAAATCACCATGGCAGCACGAAAGCTGGGTTGAAGGTTGTAAATAAATTCGGAAAGTCGATTGGCCTTCAAATGAATGACTGGTCCTTTGAAGATGGATCCGGCATCTCGCATGCGAATAATGTATCAAGCATGGTAGTCAGCGACCTATTGTTCAAGGTGCAAAGCCAAGACTGGTTCTCTACATTCTTTATGAGCATGCCAGTTGCAGGTCATCCAGATCGAATGGTTGGTGGGACTATTCGTAATCGATTAAAGGATCCACTGACTGCAGGAAAGGTTTTTGCAAAAACTGGTTCCTTAACAGGCGTGAATGCATTGAGCGGCTATCTAGAAGGAAGCAGCGGTCAGCAATATATATTCAGCGTACTGGTGCAAAATAAATCAGGGGCTGCGACAGCGATTGATGAAATCGTTCTAACAATGGCAAGAGAATTATAAAAAGGAGAAAGCGCGTATTTAACGATTCGTTATATGCGCTTTCTTCTTATTTACATAATTGCGAATGATGGGGGAATAATAGAAGGTATCTTGAAAATGGAGGTTACAAAAATGCCAAATAAAGAACCGAAAAACGACCCAAATACATTCACTGCGTACGGAGATCCAGTAAAAGATACCAATCCTCCGATTAGCGATAAGCACAAAAAGGCTAACTCGCCAATTGCGAAAAAAACACAGAATACAAGTGGTGGAAAGATAACTTAAATCTAAAGAGAAGGACTTATGATTCTAGGATCATAAGCCCTTTTTATTTTGAGAAGGGTGGTTCTCTAAATTGTTAATAAGTGAATATTTTGGGTTTAAAGTCTCACTAACGATTAATACATAAGCTTTAATTATTCTGAAATTTTATAATCCATCCGAATTATTTTTATCCAAATAATAATTCAACGCTTTACACTTCCCTGGAATAAATGGAATATTATAGATAAAAGTGAAGTGCTAGAGGAGGAGTAAAGATGTCTAGTAGTAGGGAATTATTGTATAATAAAGTGATAAGTCAATCCTTCGTTGTGCATAGCAGACGGAGTACTTGCCTATGAAAATAGTAGATGTTGATTTACTTCAGGATGGTCTAAAACGCAAGGTAGCTACTATTGAACGTCTAAAAATCGAGATAGAGAATATTGAGAGGACAGTGAAAGGTTTAGTCGAGATGGCTGATTCGTTCAAGGGGGAGGGAGCCGATGCAATCCGAGCCTTTTACGCAGATTGTCACCTACCATTTCTCCATTTCTTTCAAGTGTTCTCAGACAACTACCTTCAGAGGCTTTCGCAGATTGAGTCTGCCTTACTCTCAATGGAGCCATCCCCAGCTGGATACATAAGTCAAGAATTTCTTGAAGGGGAACTGGAGCAGGGGTTAACTTTCATCGGAAATCTGACAGAAGCGCTCACCAATGAGGCAAACAGTATTATGGATACGGTTAGTGATATCATAGCCTTGCCCCATCTCGACGACAGTGGAGTTCAGATAGGGGTTCTGAATGCCAAAAAGAGACGGGATGACACCGTCCGATTATTGAATGAGTTTGATTTCTCTCAGACAGCATTATTGGATTCTATCGAACAAGATATCCAAACGATGAGCAATTGGCTTACGGATTTGGAGTCAATGTTTACAGCAGGGCTAAAAGATATCGCTTTCCAGCCGAGTCAGTGGAATGCCATTACGTTTGGAAGTGCAATCAGAACAGAGCTATTCCCTAAGGTATACTTGGATCCTAATAGCCTATGGGTACAAGAAAGAGAAAAAATGATTGGTACGTTGATTAACGCCAAAACTTTTCAAGCGTTAGAATCGAAAAGAATGAACACAATCGAAGAAAATGTGGGAGAGAATATCAAGTATCACCAATATGCCAATGGTCTCCTCATAAAAGAATACTCAGAAAACGGGACAGTATACTACGAGATTGTTTCTAAAGTGGAATATAAGGAAGAGGTAGTCCCAGCCGAAAAACCAAAAGGAAACAAACTGGTGGATGGTCTACAGTTAGGATTAGATTTAGTAGGACTAGTACCCGTGATCGGTGAAATAGCAGATGTCTTAAATGGAGTTATCTATACAGCTAGAGGAGACAAGGTGAACGCATCGCTCTCCTTTGCCGCTATGATTCCAATAGCTGGTTGGGGAAGCACTGGCGCCAAATTTGCAAATAAAGGTACTCAGTTATACCAATCCAGAAATGTATTAAGTAATGAAAAAGTGACATCTATCGTGACACCGACGTACCAAGAAGTCGTCAATGGGCCGCTAAGCAGGACCCAGGTCAACATGAATATGTTTAAAACAGACATTAATTATATGACACCGAAGTCTGTAACTTTCAACAGTCCACTTACTGTTGGGAGTAAGGGTGCGGATTTTGAAGAAGTAACCAAGGCTGATTTTACGGGAAAACTTAGAGGTGAAAATATTACTCTAGAAGGAATAAAAACAAAAGAAATAGAATATGTAAAACGAGATAGAGTAGAGTTAGAACGCTATAGAAAAGAATTTGACAATTCAATAAGAAAACAATTTTTGGTAGATTTATCTAAAAATAATGATATTATAAACAACTCGGCATTCTCTGATATTGATATAATCAAATTACAAAAGGGTAGAGTTCCTGATGGTTGGCAAGTTCATCATAAAGTACCAATAGATGATAGCGGAACAAATAGTTTTGATAATCTAATATTAATTAAAAACGAACCTTACCATAAAGTTATAACGAATTATCAAAATAGCTTTGCAAAGCAACTAACTCCAGGAGAAAAACAAGTAGTTGAATGGCCAATTCCTCAAGGGAAATTGTATCCAGAAAAACGATAAGGGGATTATAATATGTGGAATATCAAATTAGATGAATTAATAGTGGAGAAAAATTTATACGGTGAGCAAGTAAATACGGGTGCAAGCGAAGAAGAATTAGCTATATTTGAGAAAAATGTAAAGAAAGAGTTACATAAAGAGCTGCCAAGTGAATATATTAATTTCTTGAAGATAATAAATGGGTTAGAGTTCAATGGGTTTATTGTGTATGGAATAGATGAAGTATTATTAGTAAGAAAACCGAACCAACCCATTAATGGATTAATTTCTTTTAATCAGATATGGTATGAAAATGAATATCAGAAAAAATATTTGTTCTTAGGAGAAAGTAATATTAGTTGGTATGTATACGATACAACTAAAGCGCAATATATTGAATTAGATAATCCCTCAGGGCGAGAAATGGTTGAATTCAAAGAATTTGACGAAATGCTTGAAAAAATATTGTCGGATTCATTGTTATAGATGTAATTAATGATATAACCAACATATAACTTAAAGATAAATACTTAGATATTGAATTAAATAAGTGACAAGTAAAAGATTTGATTCAAAAAAAATAGTAGAGATAACCTTGAGTGGTAGTTTATCATTCAAGGTTTATTTTTGAGATAAATTTTAAAAACCATATCACGATTTAAGTACAATAATATGCTTTATGATGGGCTAGATATATTAGTTGAAGTAGAAAGATAAAGAGGAAGTTCCTAGCCAATATATTAAGGTTTCGCCTAAGGAGTGAGAAGTTTGAAACTATACTTTCAAAACGAGTTTTTAGGAGATATACGTAATATTAATGTTGATGGTATGTGGATTAATGCTGAGATTAATCCTTCAAAAAATATAGACAAATTCAACGATTTTTTTGCAGCGATTGTTGATGAGGAAAATGATTTTGAAGAAACTAATTATAACGAAGAATGGTTAGATGATAGCAATTGGTATATTATTGATGATGAAAATAGAAGAAAGGGTATATACATACCTGCAGTTTATACAGATAGGGAAATTAACTGGAGGTGGAGATGATTTATAGATAGCATTGATTATATTTATAGATTATAAAAAACCTTGAGTGGCAATACGCCTTTCAAGGTTTCTTTTTTGGTGGGCTACCTAGTGCCGAGTGAACTACTAATTATTTACAGAATAGAGATAGTGCTTTTAAGCTCTATATGAAACGATGAACACTTGGCTAACGGATTTGGGGTCAATGTTTACAGCAGAGCTAAAGGACATCGCTTTCCAGCCGAGTCAGTGGAATGCCATTACGTTTGGAAGTGCAATCAGAACAGAGCTTTTCCCTAAGGTATATTTAGATCCTAATAGCCTATGGGTAGAAGAAAGAGAGAAATTGATTGGCACGATGATTAACGCCAAAACTTTTCAAGCGTTAGAATCGAAAAGAATGAATACAATCGAAGAAAATGTGGGAGAGGATATCAAGTACCACCAATATGCCAATGGTCTCCTCATAAAAGAATACGCCGAAAACGGGACAGTATACTACGAGATTGTTTCTAAAGTGGAATATAAGGAAGAGGTAGTCCCAGCCGAAAAACCAAAGGGAAACAAACTGGTGGATGGTCTACAGTTAGGATTAGATTTAGTAGGACTGGTGCCCGGGATTGGTGAAATAGCAGATGGTTTAAATGGAGTTATTTATACTGCTAGAGGGGATAAGTTGAACGCATCGCTCTCCTTTGCGGCTATGATTCCAATTGCTGGTTGGGGAAGCACTGGCGCCAAATTTGCAAATAAAGGTACTCAGTTATACCAATCCAGAAATGTATTAAGTAATGAAAAAGTGACATCTATCGTGACACCGACGTACCAAGAAGTGGTCAATGTCCCACTAGGCAGGACCCAGGCCAACATGAATATGTTCAAAACAGACATCAATAATATGACACCGAAGTCTGTAAACTTCAACAGTCCTCTTACTGTTGGGAGTAAGGGGATAGATAAAACTAGACCATCCTGGAGACAATCTGAAATTGATGTAGAGAAGGATTTCCCAGATTATAATGCTCAAAAATCTTTTAAAGATGGTAAAGAAGTACCTTATGGAGAAAAAGGTAGTTCTAGACCAGATTTGTATCTGACTGGGCATAGCATTGAGGTAAAAAATTATAAGATTACTACTTCAAACGGACGGAGTAGATTGGTTAATAACGTGTCCAAACAGGTAGAAAAAAGATTAAGCGATTTACCTAACGGTACAAAACAGTCTGTTATAATTGATATTAGAGGACAGAATGTATCATATGAAATACTAGATGAATTGTATGAAAAGATTATGAATAAAACAAATGGTAAAGTAGATATAAGATTTAAAACGAATTGATTGAGGTGAGAATAATGACTGTGGGATTTAAGGTGAAATATTATTGGTATCAAGTTGGGCATGGTGATTTCGTACATTCTTTTTTCTCTACAATTAGCTATCATTTAGAGCAAAATGGATGGGGAACTGAATTTCCCTATTTATTAAATGACCTCTATAACGGAAAACTTGAAAATAAGAATATTGATAGTGCAATAAATGAATTAGAAGAAATAAAAAATAAATTACAGAATTATAGTCCATCACAAGTAATATGGGATATTGAAGACCTATCTAAAAGACCGCCTTGGGGTGATAATATTAGTAAGGATATCACAAACTTATCTAATTACTTTGTCACAAGTGAGGGTGAAGACTTAATAGGTATGTTAATGAAGGCATTAGAGAAAGGACTAAAAACTAATTCAGATGTTTATATAGAAAGTTTATAAGTAATATCCTTCGGTTAATGACCTTAACAGCTTTGAAGAATTTTTAAATATATTAACTGAATAGATACTTGTTGGTAGTAAATTAACCTTACTGTTGAGTAAATGTTTAAAACCTTGAATGGCAATATACTTTCAAGGTTTTTTATTATGCCCAAGCAAACGTAGGAGATAAGATAGATTTTCAGATAATAATGGAATGGTGGTCATTTAATAGGGCACTATTTAATGATCATGGAGATATAGACAATCTTGTACCGAAAAAAATAGAAAGATTAAAAGAAGAAATATAGTTTGGTATAATATGGATAAATATTGAGGCAGATGCATTAAAAGAGGTACCTCCAAAGAAAGTTCCAGTTAGTATTAAACCAATTTATTCAAAGAACTCAATGCAAACAGATTTATTTACAATAAGATATCAAATTGAAGGGAAACGACGAGTAAGGTTAGTGATACAAAATAAATCAGGAGGTTGAGAATATGAGCTTTGAAATTGAACTAAATGAATTATATAAATTGATAGCTCAACAAGTTAACGATATACTTCCCATTCAATGGAGTAATCTTTATTTCAATGGGGAAGTAAAGGATAAAGAGGGCGGGGTATTCTTCTTTTTTACACCCTTTGACAGTAATGAACCAATTTATTCTCATGATATCCCAGATATTTATCATATAGATGATAGTGTCTATGATGAAGAGATTAATAAATTATTTGAATTAACAGCTAAACTGCAGCGGGTATTTATTGACAATGACCAAGAGCCTTGGTTTTCCATGACTTTATTACTTAATTCATCGGGCAAACTAAATATACTTTTTAATTATACAAATTGGTATGATAGTGAATTTGGTCCGACAGATAGAATTGAATATTTTGAGTATAAATATATAAATCAGAATAGTGAGCAGTTTGATTTTGACTTAATAGAGAGGATGAAAAAATTCGAAGAAAAGTAGATGATAAAGCACCTTTTTCCATAAGGGATTCCCTCCTTTTTGAGATAGGGGACAAAATACTATCAAACAATCAATTGTCGTTATTCTATCGATGATTGGTTGGGGTAATGGCGGACACTTCGATCTGCTTGAGTAAAATTATATTTAGCTATAACCTTGCTACAGCTGACAGACTGAGCTACTTCGACCTATAGTTTGGATACAAGCTCTCGGAAATGATAACGATTTTTCCGGCTCTCCATATGTTTGAGCCAGGAGGATTTGCTAAAACAGAATCATTATTAGGGATATGAAGGGGAAGGTGTATAATTGACTATGAAAGTTTATTATTGTGACGAATGGTCGGACATCAAAAAGAAGCCTTGGAACATACTTGATGACCATACTGCATACACATACCATCAAAAATATGAACCATATACGGCAGTATTATCAGAGGATGAGAAACCTAAGTATATTGTAAATGTTACAAATGACTGGGTTTCGGTAGGGTTTTATGATGACCTGATTCGTAAGTATTTAAATTATGATTTTGAAGTTATGAGTGATGGTAAGATTTTTTTAAGAACAGCCATGTATTGGGAATATGATAATGAAACTGATACAGAAGCAAGCAACTTGATTTTGGGCTTCCGAGAAGATGGCCATATAGTAATGGAGAAGAGAGATTTAAAGACCGGTTCAATCGAGGAGCGCGAAACTAACGATACCCTTGAAAGAAATTGGGATGTATTTCCTGGATTTGGCGATTACAATCATTTGTGCAAAGAGGAAAGGTAACGTGTTTAAAGTATCTAATGTCTAAACTATTATTACAAAAGAGTTTTACATATAGGCATGTAAAGCAAGTGAACTAAACAATTGATATATTTGAGTTGGATAAAAAGAGCAATGATACGATTGAAAATAGAGGCTTCATGAAGGTAATGCCATCATGGAGTCTCTATTTTATATAAAAATAATAGATTCCGAATGACGAAAGGGTTATTACTTATGCTTTTTAAATGCTAGTATCAACTAGGATAGAATGTATATCCCACGTCTCTCATAAGTCGGATAATAATTTATTGGAGATAATATTCTCTTCATTTCAATTAATTCACTAGATATAGACTCTAGTTGCAATGCCGAGGTAGATGTAATAGAGGGAGCTACCATAATCCAACTAATGGTTTTTACGACCTAAATACAGGTGTCATGATTGAGTTTGGTGATAAAGTTCCGTGGAAATAAAATACAGTTGAAGGGGGAATGAAAATGACTTTAAATGAAAAGCAAGATTTGACACCTTTTTTTGAAGAAATTAATAAGTTTGCGGATACTGTGCATTCATTAAATCCTGGGGTAGATATTTATCATATTGAACAGGCCGAAAAAGAATTAAACATAACATTTCCCAAAATATATAAAGATTTTTTACAAGCTTGTAATGGTGGAGAATTATTTATTCCGGGGCCTGTATTATCAGAGATATATTATCCTGCTTTGGGACAAAAGAAAAAAGGTACTTCATACATTAATGAATCATTTAGAAAAGATCGTAGACGTCCAGAGATGCCGGGGGATTTATTAATTATAGCGGATCTTAATTATGGTGATCCCATCTGCTTCGATTTATCAACGAATGATGGCCAAGATGCTGAAGTTGTTCAATGGAATATTGAAAGTCAATCAGTTTCACGTACTTGGAGTGGTTTTAAAGAGTGGATTATGGATGTATTAGAAGAAGGTTCAATGTTAGTAGATTATGAGGGGAATGAGAAGGAATTAGATTTTTAATTAATTTAAGACCTTGATTGAGTGCTTAACTCAGTCGAGGTCTTTCTTTTTATATCTGTTTTGAACTCATTATAGTAAGCTTATGAGATTGGTTAGTTGCCAAACATAGATTACTACGTGCATGTTTGAAGAGAATACAAAATATAAGCTTAGGCGAGATGACATTTGACCGAGCTATGAAAACAAGCTAGAGAAGTTCTATAAATAGCTATAGGAAAGAGGTTGAAGAAATGAAGAAATTTGAAAAGATTATTATGGGCAAAACTTTTATAGTGACTGCCGAAAAAGAATTAGAACCTCAAATAGAAATTTTGTTTGCTATATTAGAACAGGTATACCCTAATAAATTAATTCATGGATTCTCTTTACAAGTTGGTTGGTCCGTCTATTATTTACAAGAGAGAGAAACCGAAAATTTTATATTAACTACTCCTAATTATTCTAGAAATCCATTTGAAGATATAACAGAAGATTTAACTTTAGCATTGTGGGTACAACTAGAACAAAATCATTTTTTGAGAAAGATAAATGTCGAGGGTTCATCAATAAAATTTAGTGATAAAATCATACTTTCTAAAGGGGTACTAGAACACGAGAAAATATATTTACAAAGAAATGGAGATGTTGAAAAAGGAGATTCAGGTTGGTATATAGGTCCTGTAGAGGATGATAATACTACAGAGTTGTATGCTCTATATGCTTATCAACTACTAAAAATTAAACCAGAGTTTATACAAGTTCTTGCTTTACCAAATGACTATATGGTTGTTTTTGAAGGTAATGAAATAAAAGCAGTATTAAACGAAAATGATGTAGATGTTTTTAACTCTTTATAGATTTTATTTTCGAAGTTCTTAAGTTACACAACTAAACTATACAGGAAGTAAAACATTGATTAAAGCACTTGATTGTCTACTAATCGCACTGACCTAAAAAAGTGAGACAAATAAAAGAAGTATAAATTAAAGCCATAGAAATGAGGTAAGCAGGAATTCCTACAATCGAAGAAAATATTGGAGGTAATATAAAGTACCATCCATACGCGAATGGTTTCCTCATAAATATAAGGAAGAAGTAGTACCAACTGAAAAACCAAAAGGAAATAAACTCTTGGATGGTGTGCAGGTTGGTTTAGACTTATTAGGACTAATACCCGTAATCGTAGCGGATGGCTTGAATGGAGTTATCTATACAAAAATAATTGAATCTTCATTATTACGGAAGGAATGAGAGATATGGACACAATTAATTTAGTAGTTCTTAATGACTCAAATGCTAATAAATATATCCCTTTGTTAAGAAAAAAAACATCTAAATCTATAAGTGACATAAAACAAAATATCAGTATGGGAAACCCTGTGATTAAAAGTGATTATTATGATGCAGAAGAATTGGAATTTTTAGTAGCGTCTGCTGAGGAATTGCTTCTAATGGGAGCTAGTATCAAAATTTATGAAGATGAAGAAGAGATTACACTTGAAATGGTAAAAAATTTAATTGGTACGATAGAAGGCGTTGCAAAAGATAGGGAAGAAATGGATAAATTAATGTTTGATGATGATAATGAATAAAAGGAAGAGAGATTATTAAAGCATATAAAACTATGAATAGAAAATAAAGAAAATGTGAAGTGGATAGAAATAATAATATGGCTGCTTAACGCCTCACCATAAAAGTTCTGCTGAGATTGTTAATTAACAGATTTACATGGTAATATACCTCATATTGGTTCTGCATCAGATTTTAAGGGGGAAAATAAAAATGAACAAAATAATCAAGCAAACATTGATTGAAATAGTTGATCCAGAAATGGTCGTCTCAAAAAAAGATGATGCATATAAGTCAATCGAAACAATTGAACGATTGTATGGTGTAGATTTACCATTAGATTATAAAGAGTTCTTACTTGAATATGGAGGATGTTTTATTAAAGATAATAGAATGTATCAGCCGATTGAAGTTACCCCTGTAACTCCTGAGGATGGCTTTGACTCGATAGGTAGCTTTTATGGTATTACTAATGATGCCTATGATATTGAATCAATCATTCAAACATATAAAGATATTTTAGGCAGAATTGTAATGCCTATTGCAGATGCTAATGGGGGAGATTTAATATGTATCGGATTAAAAGATAAATACAGGGGTAAAGTTTATTATTGGTATCATGAAGTTGAAACGACTGACGAAGATAGAAAAGAATATTATTATCTTATAGCAAACTCTTTTGAAGAATTTATTTTAAAATTTTCACCTCATGAAAGAAAAATAAATGTGAATTTAGATAACATTGAACTCTTCTTAGACGATGATTTATTAAAAGATTAGTATCCCCTATATAAACTATAAAAGCTTGATTGGCAAAGTGATTTGCCTTTCAAGGTTTCTTTATAATGGGCTACCTAGTGTTGAATGAAGCACCATTAATTTACGGAATAAAGACCAATCGCAATGGATGAAATTATAATTTGGGATAAAGAAGTAGAGTAACACTCATTAAATTTTAGAAAAGGATATGTGAATGTTGTTTCATCAGGATTTGAATTCTTTTTTTATGATTTAAAAGATAATGACTTTAATAACGATGAATTAATGTGGCAGCCTCATCTAGAAGTGATTAAATTAGGTTATTATAGAGATTTAATAGAGAAGGATTGCATACCTAGATGCTTAAGATGATATTGAGAAGCTTCTAATAGATTTTTCGTATGATGGTCAGCTGAAAAAACAGTTTACAGATGTTAACGTCTTGGTAATATAAGGCACTTGATTGTTAAAATGAACTGCACCTTCATTTGCTAGTTGTTGTCTAACAAATGGGGTGCAGTTCAATGCTATCCGATTCTTTTACAGAAAAATTATGTGTTAATGGGAGCTTGCCAGAAAAGATGTGTTAAGTATGTAAGGCACCCAAATGAGCATGATGTAGATATCAATTGTAAACCATTTTAGGGGGATGGAACTTTATGGTTAAGATGAAACTGAAAATTGATGATGATTCAAATAAATTAAAGTATGTATCCATTATCAGACAGAGAAATGGAGCAAGTATTCAACAGATAAAAAAAATATAGAAGATAATAACGTAGTATTAGAATGTAACTATTTTGATACAGAAGAGTTAATAGACTTCAAGCAAACAATTGAAGTTTTAATAAGTAAGGGAGCCACTGTACATTTGTTTCAAGATAATAGGCAGGTACAGATTGATTATATTAGTAACCTGATTAGCTCACATGAACATATTGCTAAAGAAAGAGAAAAGATAGATGATATGATTTTAAGAGATACTTATGATGAAGTAGATTAAGCAATACTAATAAAAGTAATAATAAGAACCTTGATTGGCAAAAAGCCTATCAAGGTAGTTTTTCAGGAAAACCGATTGGGGCTTTTAAATACGAAGGAGATATAGAAATGGAATTTAAGGATGGATCAATAATATATCCTTTGCCGGATGATACTTTGCTTTCTGAAAAGGAAGTTAAGTGGAGAATAAACTTACCAGAAGCGTATAAAGAATTTATAAAAAAATATAATGGCGGTACTCCTATAAAGGATAGTTTTAAATGTAATAACCATCATTATGCGATTGATAGGTTTTTATGTATTTTAAAAGTAACCGGGGAAAGAGAAGACGAGTATTACGATATAGGGGTAGTTAGAACACAACTAGACGAAAGAATTGTTTTTGATGAAAATTTAGTAGGTACTGAATTGTTACCAATTGCTGTTTTATTTGCAGGTGACTTTGTTTGCTTAGACTATCGTAACAATGTAGAAGAGCCTATTGTATGCGTTTGGAAGCATGAAGAGTCTTCAGATTTAAATCCTATAACATATAAAGTAAGTAACAGCTTTAAAGAATTTTTAGATATATTAACAGAATAGATACTGTTGGTAGTGAATTAACCTTACTGTTGAATAAATAGTTAAAACCTTGAATGGCAATATGCTTTCAAGGTTTTTTTATGCATAAGCAAACTTAGGAGATTAAGGTAGATTACCCGATGACGATGATTATTAAAGAGGTGCACAATTTAATGAGTTATAGATGGGGTGTAGTTTGGTATAATATGGATATGTGTGTAAAATGACGTAAAAGAGTTGTCTCCAAAGAAAGTCTCGGTTAATATTAAACGAATTTATTGTAATGGAATCATATTGTTACCTTGTTAAATTGATCGAAAAATTGATAGATGAATTTAAATAAAAAGGAGTGATTTCGGTTGGATAAATTATCTTTTTTAAAATAATACAGAAAAAGTATTGAGATTGTGTCTATCAGTGACATACTCAATAATGAAAAGAGAAATATTCCTGAAAAATGGATAGAGATATTTAAAGAAACAGATAAAACTAGAAAGAAAGATAAATTAATAGCTTTATGGAATAGTGTCTGTGAAAAAGAATTGAGTAATACTATCTCATACTTGAAAGAGAATTTAATAGAATTTGAATTAATTTTAGATAATGGAGAATATGCAGTACTTTACAGCGTAAAGAGTGAAAAGGACGAAATTCTTTATTATGAAGGTGGTATACCGACAAATTCTATTTATACTTCAGAAATGCAACGAGATTGGTCAAATGTTCCAGAATCTATTAAGGAATTCTATGAAAAGTTACACAATGGTTTTTATTATCTGCCAAGTAGAGCTATGGGACTTGTACCAGTAGAACGCATTACTCATTTTGAGGATCATGAATGGGGAATACTTGAAGAATTAGATGGACCACTAGGAGTTAATATGGCTACAACATATGGTTTTTTTGAAAATGGCATGGGAGGATATGTTGCTATAGATTTAAACAACTGTATAGGTGATATAGCGACATTGTGGTTTACCAATGATAACCCTGAATATAATGTGGATTTCTGGGATATTGTAGATGAATGGATTGTAATAGGGCTTCAAGATAATTAAAAAATATATGTAAATTTATATTGGCTGCACCACAATATCAAATTGGATTCCAATATGTAGGGGGGAGCAAATCAATGATGGGTAATGAACAGAACAAAATTAATAGAAATTTAGAGAAACAGCAAGATAAAGTGATTAATTTAATAGATAAAGTTCTAGAGGACTTATCTGGAGAAATTGAGGCTAGAAAAAAAGGGCTGATTGGTAGTAATGAAATTCCCTCTGCATCGCAACTAGAGTCTATATCTAATGAATTAATTAAAATGAAGAGAATATTATCTCCAGTAACTTATTACTCGACTTATGGGAGACAAATAGTAGACACATGGGATATACATTCTAACCTTGGTGATAAGTTACTAGCTGTAGAGCAAGAGTATAAAAAATTGAAGTAATTGAAAAACCTTGATAAGCTTCTACGCTTTTCAAGGTTTTTAGAATGAGACCTCTTGAGGTCGAAGCCATCCCCAGCTGGATACAGGTATGATGCTAGTTGCCAAGATTACTAGGTGCAGTGGTTACGAAGAACCAGTAGTAGTTGTCATGGCAAAAAAAGTTGTCATATTGTTACTTTAAAACTTACAAATGTAATGTAACTTAAAAATATATGAATTTAAAGCACCTTGATTGTCAAAGGCAACAAGTGATTTTTTATAAGTAGCATGGGCAGTCTTAGACCAGATAAAATCCTGTAATTAAACGATTTTAGATATCTATTAAACCAAAGGCGGTATAAGAATGGAAAAAATACATCGTGGAAATGGCTTTGCAATTGTAGAAAAAGATGGGGGATATCAAATTTCTTGGGCCCAGGGACCCTATAATGAGCCAGTTTTTTATCCTATTTCTAAACAAAACATGGACAAAGCGTTTAAATCGGATCAAGACGCTCATGAAGTAATGATTTACGCAGAAACAGGACAATGGCCTTTAGGAATTGAAAGGAGGAAAAGCAGGTGACAAGAGATGAGATTGCAAATTTATTAGATGGTATATTAGATAAAGAATTAGGAAATTTAGATACTCCATCGGTAAGTGAGTGGGAAAATATCGAAAATAATTTTGGATGTCATTTTCCACCAGAATTTAAGTTCTTCTGAGATAAAAGAATTACTTCATAACAATGATTTCATTTTATCAAGTAATCTATTAGAAATTGATGAATTGCTGGAAATGAAAAACATAGTAAGTCTTTTATTAGAAGCTGGTGCTAAAGTTCACATATTTGATGGATATAGAGAGGTTAGCTTTGAGTTTTTAGATAATCTTATAGAATCTCATTTAGATACAGAAAGGCATCTGGAAGAAGTTGATAAGCAAATGTTAATTGAGGAGTAATACAGCTTCTTGGTATATTCGAGGACAAAGAAGAAGGTAAAGGGTGATTGGATGAAATACGCTTGTCCTTGCTGTGGCTATAAAACATTGGATGAAGAGCCTCCAGGAACATACGAAATATGTAGTATCTGTTTTTGGGAAGATGATGGGGTTCAATATGATGATCCAGATTATGAGGGTGGCGCAAACGTCCCATCTTTAAGGCAAGCGCAGAAAAATTATGTGTTAATGGGAGCTTGCGAGAAAAGATGTGTTGAGTTTGTAAGAGAACCTAATGAGTATGATGTGAAGGACATCAATTGGAAACCATTTTAGGGTAGTTGTGAAGATGAAACTGAAAAATGATGATAACCTGGACAGGCACTGTAAATCCGCTCGTCAGTCTTAAATCAGATTTAAATCCTTTACAGTAAAGGAGCGAATACATTGTCAATAAAGTTTAGCCATTATGATAATGAGCTTGTAGTAGAAAATAAAAAAAATAGTTTTTGACCACAATATACGTTATGTAGAAGAAGTAAATTCGATTTTAATCGTATTACTTGAGATACCAAACGACATTAGCTATCTAAATAATGTTTTTGGTATTAATAGAAATGGGGAAATACAGTGGCGTATTCAGAGTGCTAAGGATGTTTTTCCAGTAAAGAACCAGTTCCCATTTGAAAATCTAATGGTGAGTGGTACGGAAATTTTTGTGTCTGACTTTTATGGTAGAAGGTTCTCGGTGAATCCTTCTAATGGGGATATTTTATCTCATGATATAAAAAGATGATCTTTGGGAAAGGGTAGACGGAGAATCTTCAAATAGAAAATAACCCATTTCCGTCCCCCCTCATACATCCGTGAAGAATGGAAAAGCATTAAATGAGTGTGCATAGGTACTTTGAGAAGCCGATAGGTGAGCTTATCGAGAGATAGGCTCACTTTTTTATCCCGCATTAAGGGACAGTAAGACTCCCACTTCAAGATGGCAAAAGAAATGAGACAGCTACGTGGGAGATCAACTGTCCCTAAAAGCCCGATTGGTTCAACTAATGATTGGTGGGGGATGAAAGAAACCCCCCACCAATCAAAGTTTCACTTTATATGCATTTACTAGAATGCTCCTTAAAAAATTCAATCGTTTTCGTCCAAGAATCTGTGCTTGCTCTAGCTGTATCTCTTTTATTTCCACCAGTAAATTTATTGGTGGCCAGGTTTATATAAGGTATGCCAGCTTCATGACCTGCTCCTGGATAAACGATATGCTCATAGGGAAATGAAAAATGTGCATCTTTTAAGCGTTTTAGCCCCGGCTCATTGGTTGCTACTGAATCGTAAATGGCATCTGCGTCACCAGAAATCATAAGAATGGGGCCATTTATTTTCTCGAGTGGGATTGTGGCGCCATCAGTAATCGCTTGATCAGCGAGTAAAAATTCATACCATTTCTTCAATGGGTTTTCTCCTAGTTTTCTTAATCGTAAGCATTCCATCGCGACCTCCGGAGAGTTCGTGGGGCGAGCATAGGGCACCGCTTTCCCTTCATAAGTCCATGATGGTGGCAAGTGATTATCGGTAGACCAGGGAACGATCCCGCTCATCGAAACAGAAGAACCATGTAAGGAAACAACGGCTGTAATCTCAGGAAAATGACTTGCTGCTAATAAAGCAAGTTCTCCTGCCTTTGAGGTGCCGTGAATCCCTAGCGATCCTTCCTCTACCAGCTCACAATTCTTCATCCAGGCAATTGCAGCATGCATATATTCGAGTGGTATTTCAACCAATTGCTTGGGTAGATGCTCAACACCCCAATAACCGAGTGCCAGTACATGAAACCCATGAGAAGCGAGTAATGCGGCAGGATATTCGTAAATACCTCCCTCAGAACCACCGAAGACAATAATTCCAGGCCTCGGCTTTTTATCTTGGTGTGTAAAAAAGGTGCCTACTAACCCCTGATCTCTAACATTCTGTCGCATAATATCAGGAGCCTTCCATAGACGAGTGATTTCCTTTTTATCAACAATCTGACCATCAGAGAGCTCCAGAGATAAAACCATCTGTTGAGGAGCTAGTTTGGAGTAACTTTCGTTTAGAAGAGGCTCTGTCTTCTTAAATTCCTGGGTATAAAACAATCCCATCCCGTCGATGTAGGAGTAAGTGCCGTCTATTGGAGCAGCAGTTTCCAAATCTATTACTCCCTCATGATTTGCTTCAAAAATTGCATACGATTCAAAATGAAATAGCTGATTCGGCGTGGAGGCCTGCCTTTGCAAGCGAATAGTTGCTTGTTCTCCCGGTGATAAATGAAAGGCTTTAATCGAAATCGGCCTATCTATCATGCTTATTGGCTGGCTAATTAATAGCTGTGGCTTTGTTGCGTTCTCTCCCAAAATTATTTCCCCCCTTTCGTTTAACTTTCCACTAAACAAGGGGTTTTTCCTTCTATTTATTCATTCTCCTGATAAAAATAAAACATATCCTGGAGAGATAGCTTTTCAAATACACCAACAAAATAGCCCACTGGATTTTTTACTTTCTTTTCTTTCATTGCCTGCAAGGAAATAATCAAGGCACGGTAGCCAATCCTTTCATAATCACTCTGAAACTGAGGGAACTTGGAGATACCCTTGTAGGTGATGCTCCTATAAGCTCCATATAACCTCCTGACTAATGTTCGATCATTCCCTAGCTTAGCTAAGATTGCTGCTTTAAAATGGTCATAAAAGGTTTGGGCGGGGGGATACGTAGTATTTAATATTTTATTAGGATAGATTAAAGGAAGTAAGGATTCTTTTTCTCTCACTGGCTCTTCAGCCATTGATGCCACTTGATTTTTATTCTCCAAGCGACCTGTCATTTCCGCCTTGTCATCAGCAGGCAAGATACATAATATGTTCGCTCCATGACCTTTTGTCACTCTTCGGATTGTAGTTAATTTTTTGATAATAAAAAGACTCTCCAGCTTTCGCAATGCTCTCCTGACCGTAGAATCGGATTTTTCAACCAATCGACAAATGGTCTCCACCTTTAAATGTGCAGCACCAGGGTATTTACAGCAATAGTTTGCGAGTAACGATAAGATAGTCCGGTCCGTGTCATGCAGCTTGTCTCCATGTTGCATCAAATGCTTATGAATATGAACATCCATTTCCTCAACAGAAGCAAAAGTTTGATATGAAGTAAGATAAAGAGTCATCTACTATCCCCCTGAAATTTTGTTTCCTTCATCAATTAAATAGAAAGAAAACAGGGGAACGGATACAAAGAAAGTGGATATTTTGATAATTACCTTAAAACGGTACAATTGTATTAGTGAGGAAGGTTGTGGCATTTTCTAAGAAGGGGGAGGAAAGTTAGTGAAAAGTGTAGGTATTCTTCTTATAGGATTATCATTATTGTCTTTAGCAATGACTTCGGTTATTTCAGATTTAATTCCTGCATTGTATAGTGCAGGTGGGTTTAATCGTTCATACCAAATTTCAATCTTTGTTTATATTGTCATAGGTCTGGTGTTTTTATTGGGGTTATATTCTTTGTTTAATAAAAGAAGCATCAATCACCAATGAGAAAGCAAATAAATGAACCCAAAAAGTCCGATTGTTGCAATGGTATAGAACCATGCATGTTGCTTGCGTTTCTCATCTCTTATCAAGGAAACGACTAGTAGCACAAAAGCAATTGCGTAAGTAGCTCGATATTCTTGCAATAAATAAGCAATTAATACTCCAAGGGCGATAAGGAATGAAGGAAGCAAAGGATTTTTCGCTAGCGAAACAGCTTTCGTTTTCATTTTATCCTCCTTTTACATGTTATTTTTGTTATTATATGAGAAATGACTCGTCACCATAAGCTAGCGAGAACATAAATACTTTTGAAGCCTAACAAGAGAAACGAACGACCTCTCTCTTATTAGGCTCTTTGATGGTCAGAGAATGGATTTCAGCTTTCCTTCCCGTTCATTTTTAAGGATCTCTGAATGATGTTTCCTTTTATCTTTGCTAAGGTATTTGACTTCTTGATAATGACTTCAGAAAGTTCTCGAGGAGCAGTTGTTAATAATTCATACCCATCCTTTGTGATAAGAATCGTATCAGAATGTCTATATCCTCCGACTCCTTCTATATAAATACCTGGCTCAACTGTGACGATCATATTTTCTTGCAAAATTTCCTTACTACCTTGTGCTAGGAAAGGTGCCTCATGGTTACCTAAGCCTACACCGTGGCCCGTACGGTGTAACAAATTTTCCTTCATGCCATTTTGTACAAGATATTCCCTTGCCTCTGCATCTACGTCGGCAGCTCTTACCCCAGCTTTTAGTATAGTTAATGCCTTTTGACGAGCTTGCATCATGTGGTGGAATAATTCCTCTTCTTCTTTAGTTGGACTATCTAAGAAAAACGTTCGCTCACATTCAGAGGCGTAGCCGTTTATTCTAAAATAAGCCATTGCTACATTCGGTCCCTGATTTAAACGATCGTTCAAGCTTGGTATGCTGTGAGGCATAGAACTAATTGGTGCTGGCCAGACAGCAGTCAGGAGACTGGTAGTGATTGGGTCGAATTGATTCGTGCGAATGAGCTCTGTTTGTACGCTTCTTGACAAAGCGAAGGGTTCTACAACGGTAGCTCCTTTGTATGCAGATTTAAAAATCAAATCCATCGCCTTATCAGATATCTTAGCACTTGTTCTAATCATTTCAATTTCATATGAGCTTTTTATTTTCCTTTGTGTTTCGACTAGTCCACTCGGAAATAGCTCTTTTGCTTTTATATTTAAAAATACATTGGTTTTTACATTTCCTTCTAACCCTACTCTTTCAAATCTTTTTAAATATTCCTCTAAGACTTCATACCAGTTTTCTCCCTTTGGTGAAGGATAGTCCCAATAAGTAATAACTTTACAGTCTAAGATTCCTTTATATACATGAGATTCTTCAAGCTTAGGAACAACTAAAACAGGTTGTTGATCATGGGAAATGATAAGGAAAAAAGGACGTTCCTCTGGTTTATAGGTAATGTTTGTGAAGTACCAAATGTCATCTTCGGCGGTAATAATATAAGAATCCATTGACTCGGCCTCCATTACTTGTTGAAGGCGCTCTATTCTATTCATTAATTCATGCTTTAACATACTAATCTCCACCTTTTTGTCCTTCTAATTTAACTATTTTTTAATCCCACTAATTCATCCCATTCCTCCATGAATTTAGCCGTAGATTTCTCTACTTCCTCTTCATCTGGAACGTGGCTTAGTATTTCCTCTTGAGTATAAACTCTACCGCCTTTTACAATCGCATGAATCTCTTGTGTATGTTTAATGTCCTCTAATGGATTGCTATTTAACAGTACTAAATCAGCAATATATCCTTCTTTTATTACACCAATACCATCCAGGTTGATAGATTTTGCCGCATTTATCGTCGCTGCTTGTAAAGCTTCTAATTCTGTAAAACCAGTTTCCACAAATAATTCGAGTTCACGGTGTAAAACCATGCCGGGGTACGTATATAACAAGCCAGGAGTATCCGTTCCGGCGACTACTATTCCACCCATGTCATGGTACATTTTAGCGATGGTTCTATCTAATTTGTATGTTTTGGCATTGTACTTTTTAATCGACTCTACATGTTCCGCTTGTTGCTCCCAGTATTGCACAATGTAATTTATCTTGGAGGCTGATTCTATTACCATATTTTTAGGGGACCAAAATTCAGGATATTTGATAGATTGGTCGATAATGACCATTGTTGGACATAGTTTTACATTGTATGCCAACATTTTCTCGCAAAGTTCCTTTATTTTTTCGTGATCTGGGTTTTCCCAATCGATATGGAGCCATTCCTCTTGGTCTACAAATAGATTCCAGCCCTTATACATCACATGTGCAAAGCCCGATGTATGTTCAATCCAAGTAACTCCACACTCAGCTGCATCTAAAGCAGTTACATCCTTTGAATTCACCAAATCAATGGCAACCTCCAATTTGTGCTTCTTCGCCTCATCTACTGCTGCTGCCATCACATCTTTTTTTATCCATCCATACAATTTAACAAACTTTGCGCCAACTTCTACTTGTCTACGAACTTCTTTCCTCGCTTCTTCTGGATCATCTGTAACGAGAGCACCATAGCTAGTCGGCCCCCATTGACCAGGTGTTCCATCAATCATTCTATCTGATGCATACACTCTTGGGGTTGGTGCCTCATCAGGCTGTTCAATTAACTTTGAAAGTAGCTGAACATTACCTGCAGTATTTCTTACTGTCGTTACTCCCGATGCAACGAAGTGAGGAGCAAAACGCTCGTTAATATGACAATGCATATCAATTAAACCTGGGATAATATATTTTCCTTCAGCATCAACTATTTCTAGCTCTTCTGGTAAAACTTCCTCGCTTTTAAATATTCTTTTTATTGTATTTCTCTCTACTTCAATTGAACCTACAAATGTACTGCCATTTTCCATATCGATTATTGATCCATCTTTAATAATATAGCTGCCCATCTTACCCTCCTATATTCTTTATGTTCAATGTTAGAAAGAGTTAGAGAAAATTTTACTCTTTTATCCATTTTACCATTATATGTAATGAAATTAAGGGGAATTTAGAAAAAAATTAATGTATAACCATTTATATATTTGAACGATTTTTAACAAAAATATATATTTAAAAATTATTTCACAAATAATAAATTGTACCTGTATTTGAGATATTTTATAATGTTGATGAATTACAGAGGGACAAGATTTACTCTGATCTGCAAGCTAGTCGTAAATAAATCATCGGGACTGATATCTGATATATTCCTAAAGAAAGTTCAGAATTTCTCTACATTTTGAAGTCAAAGAGTGAGGTTGAATAAATCTTCAAAGTACTGAAATTTGTGAGAGAAAGCTTATGAATCGGAAGATATTAGATGAAAGAGACAAAACATCCCCTAACGGTAAAGGTTTTGAGTTAATAATATTTTTGGATAACTATGTGAGAATATTTGTATATTTTTTTGAGTATACTTGTGAAATTTTGCACAAAGTTGACTGGATAGATACCTTTGAAACGAACGTTTTGTCCGAGTTCGATTTATACGTACGAATAGATTGGTTTATTTTATAACTTTTGCGTCTTGGTAACTCATTATCCTCTGTTGATCTTGGATGTAGTAAGGAGGACTTTAAATGAAAAAGTCAATTTTACTTAGTGGGGTACCCCCATGATTTATACAACAGCATAAGCATTGAATCGAAACCACTTAGAAGGAGGAGCGTCGATGAGGCAAAGCCACCAGAAGATAGGCTTAAGCTACAATCAAAGACATCACCTCATCAAGATGATGTCGATTGTTACGCTTATCTGTTTATTAGTACAAACAATTTTAAGTCCTATTAGTCCGTATGTTAATGCGGAAGGAAATGGACTTGGAATAAACTTAAGTACCACTTCTGTTAATGAAACAGAGGGCTTGATTGCAACATTGATTGATTTAGAAGAGGATTCAAAAGGTCCTTTGACTTTTACAGTACCAGAAGGTTTGACGATTTCTAGTATTGTAGCAGGACAAGAAAATGTAGAAGAGATTAGCAGTGGCAAGCAAACATTGCAATTTAATTGGACAGAGAATAGTAACAAAGTAGTGCAGGTTCAATTACAAGCTCAAAAAGCAGGGGATTATACTGCGATATTTTCTTCGTCAGATTCCACTGTTTCAGCAAGTGTGACAGTTGTTGCAACGGAAACAGAAGAAGTAGAATCAACTCAACCTGAAACAGAGAAGGTAGCTACAGAAGAGCAAAGCAGTGAGGATGAAGATGATGAGGCAGACTCGACAGTACCTCAAGATAAAGAGGAATCAAAAGAGGTAGCTACAGAAGAAAAAGAAGATGCTGCTCAAACACCATCCGCGCATGCTCCAGGTTGGCCAAATTATCCAGGTTGGCCTGATGATGACGATTCATTTAATCACATCGATATTGAAACTGTAGGGTCATTCGAATATAAGGTAGATAATGAAATTAAAACAGTTACTATTAATCTAGATAGTCTTAGTGATTTAGGGACATTAGCAATCTATGAGGGCACTAGCGAGGATATTATTAATGGAACTGCAAAAAAAATTACGGTAGAGCCTCAAAAACGGCCAAGTACTACAGAAGGATATGATTATGAATGGAGCTATAGTGGAGATTTTGATGAAAACAAAACTTATACGGTTGTGTATGATTTTTCGGTAGATGTAGACGGAGAAACACATCATTTCCACTTTGAGCAAGAATATACTTTTGATGGCGATACTAATCTATGCCCAGGTTTTGGCAGTATGAAAGGTCTTGATATTGCCATTAATGCCTCTGATTTAGAGAATATCGTAACAAAAGGAAGTCTAACATTAACTAAAGAAGCAGTTGATACAGAAGGTAATAAGTTAGAGGGGAACTTTACATTTGATATTACAAGTAAAGCCAATAACTATAGCCGAACTATTGAGGCTCAAGCAAAAGACGGTAAGTTCAGTACTGTAATCAATGGGTTAAAGGCCGGAGATTATACTATTACAGAACGAGACCCTAGCGATGCTATCGATGGATACAAATTTAATGATGTTAATGTAAAAGTTGGCGGTACAGAAAGTGATCCTGCGAAAACAAACGATAATTATTCAATCAATGCAAGCATTGCGCAAGGTGGGCAGCAATCTGTAACATTTACAAATATTTACGAACAGATTAATCCAAGCGTGAGTGTGGAAAAGAACATCGTTAAGAAGGAAGCAGTAGACGGAGAGTTTGTATTTGCTCCTGGTGAAACGGTGGAATATGAGATTAAAGTGAAGAATGATGGAAACGTCGATCTTACGAATGTAACACTATCGGATGAATTGCTACGAGATAATGTACTTGCAACCAAACAACTAACAGTGAATGGATATGAAGGGGCATTCTCATTAGCAGTCGACGAAGAAAAAACATTCACTGCTACTTTTGTCGTTCCGGAAAAAGAAGTGGGAGGCACTGTATATAAAAATACAGCAACAGTAAAAGTCAATAACCTAGAAATCTCAGATGATGCTGATTTTACTGTTGAGTCACAGCCTGCAATGGAAGTTGTTAAAAAGGTTAATCAAAACAAAGTGAAGCCTAGTGACAAAGTTACATATACCATTACGGTAACGAACACAGGTAATACAGTATTGAAAAATGTTACATTAACTGATGTAATGCAACAAAATAAAGTAGTGATGGATAAACAGCTGATGCTTATGGACGGAGAGAATGAATACAATGGTGCTTATTTCAATCTCGACCTTGGCGAAAGCAAAACATTCACAGCGGAATTTGAAGTTCCTGAGAAAACAAAAGTAGATACTGTTTTCTACAATGTTGCTACTGCGACTTCTGGTAATGTAACCGCTTCTGATGATGAAACGGTCATAGTCGATAATGATCCTGGTTTAGCTGTAGATAAATCGGTAAATAAAAACGAAGCAAAACCAGGTGAGACGGTTACGTATACGTACAAAGTTACCAATACGGGCAACAGCGACTTGAGAGTGAAACTTTCTGATGTATTGAGTAAAGATGGTGCAAAGCTGCCGGATAATGAGCAGCTAGTTCTAAAAACTGCTAATGGTACTGTCTATAATGGCGAAGTATTTACACTGGCATATGACAAAGAGGTTGAATTCACAGCAGAATTTACTATTCCTGAGAAAACGAAAGTGAATACTTTATTCTACAATGAAGTAACTGTTGAATCGGAAACTTTAAAGGTTACGGATGATGAAACTGTAAAAGTAACGGAGGATCCTAGCCTAACTGTTGATAAAAAAGTAGATAATAAGGTAGCGAAACCAGGAGATACAGTAACTTATACATATACTGTAATGAATACTGGTAACAGTGACCTAAAAGTGACACTGGCTGATGTATTCAGTAAAAACGGTATCGAACTGGAAGAACAGCTTGAAATCTATGATGAACAAGGGAAAGCCTATACAGGAGAAGTATTTGATTTAGCTTATCAAGGTGTTGCTACTTTTACAGCGAAGTATACAATTCCAGATAAAACAAAAGAAGGCACAACCTTTAATAACGTCGTAACTGTTAAATCTGGAGAGCTTGAGGCAACAGATAATGAAACAGTAACGGTTGATAAAGATCCAGCGTTATCAGTCGATAAGTCAGTTGATGAAAACGTCGTAAAACCTGGAGATATAGTAACCTATACATATGAAGTCA
The DNA here is from genome assembly GCF_056856695.1 of Psychrobacillus sp. Z16_25. NCBI lineage: Bacteria > Bacillati > Bacillota > Bacilli > Caryophanales > Bacillaceae > Psychrobacillus > Psychrobacillus sp. Z16_25. The sequence goes on from NZ_JBXEOV010000001.1 coordinate 262,822, forward strand.
AGAATCTAGGTAATAGTGATTTAGAAGTGACATTAGCTGATGTGTTCAGTGAAAACGGTACAATGATGGACAAACAGCTAGAACTAAAAGATGAGGATGGCAACCTCTACAAGGGCGAATCCTTCACATTGCCGTACGAAGGAACAAAAACATTCACTGCGGAATTCCAAATCCCTGAGAACACGAAAGTGGATACGATTTTCCGCAATAAAGTGACGGTAACATCTGGGGATATTGTAAAAACGGATGAAGAAAATGTAACTGTGGCGAATGACCCTAGCCTTTCCGTGAAAAAATCCGTGGATAAAAACGAGGCATTACCAGGCGAAACGGTGACATACACGTACACTGTGAAAAACACTGGTAACAGTGACCTTACAGTGACATTAGCTGACGTAATCAGTGAAAATGACACAGTGATGGAGAAACAGCTTGTGCTGAAAGATGAAGATGGCAACGTCTATAAAGGTGAAGCTTTCACTTTGGCATACAAAGGTGAAAAAGTATTCACTGCGACATTCCAGATTCCAGAGAACACGAAAGTGGATACGATCTTCCACAATGAAGTGACCGTAACATCCGGGGATTTAACTGAAACAGACACAGAAGATGTGACGGTATTAGAAGACCCAGGTCTATCCGTGAAAAAATCCGCGGATAAAAAAGAAGCATTACCAGGAGATACAGTAACATACACGTACACCGTGAAAAACACTGGAAACAGTGACTTAACAGTGACATTAACTGACGTAATCAGTGAAAATGATCAAGTGATGGACAAACAGCTTGTGCTGAAAGATGAAGATGGCAACGTCTATAATGGCGAAGCTTTCACTTTGGCGTACAAAGGCGAAAAAACATTCACTGCGACATTCCAAATTCCGGAGAACACAAAAGTGGATACGATTTTCCACAATGAAGTGACGGTAACGTCCGGAGATTTAACTGAAAAAGACTCTGAAGATGTGACAGTACTGAACGACCCAGGTTTATCCGTGAACAAATCCGTGGATAAAAATGAAGCATTACCAGGCGAAACGGTAACGTACACTTACACCGTGAAAAACACTGGAAACAGTGATTTAGAAGTCACGTTAGCCGATGTAATCAGTGAAAACGGACAAGTGATGGAGAAACAGCTTGTACTGAAAGATGAAGATGGCAACGTCTATAATGGCGAAGCTTTCACTTTGGCGTACAAAGGCGAAAAAACATTCACTGCGACATTCCAAATTCCGGAGAACACAAAAGTGGATACGATTTTCCACAATGAAGTGACGGTAACGTCCGGAGATTTAACTGAAAAAGACTCTGAAGATGTGACAGTACTGAATGATCCTGGTTTATCCGTGAACAAATCCGTGGATAAAAATGAAGCATTACCAGGAGAAACTGTAACGTACACGTACACCGTGAAAAACACTGGGAACAGTGATTTAGAAGTCACATTAGCTGATGTAATCAGTGAAAATGACAAAGTGAGGGAGAAACAGCTCGAGCTAAAAGATGAGGATGGCAATGTCTACAACGGTGAATCCTTCACATTGGCGTACGAAGCGGAAAAAACATTCACTGCGACATTCCAAATCCCGGAGAACACAAAAGTGGATACGATCTTCCACAATGAAGTGACCGTAACATCCGGTGACTTAACCGAAACAGACTCTGAAGATGTGACAATACTGAACGACCCAGGTTTATCCGTGAAAAAATCGGTGGATAAAAATGAAGTATTACCAGGAGAAACTGTAACGTACACGTACACCGTGAAAAACACTGGGAACAGTGATTTAGAAGTCACATTAGCCGATGTAATCAGTGAAAATGACAAAGTGATGGACAAACAGCTCGAACTAAAAGATGAGGAAGGCAACGTCTATAACGGCGAATCCTTCACCTTAGCGTACGAAGCGGAAAAAACATTCACTGCGACATTCCAAATCCCAGAAAACACGAAAGTGGATACGATCTTCCACAACGAAGTAACGGTAACATCTGGGGATATTGTAAAAACGGATGAAGAAGATGTAACTGTGGCGAATGATCCTGGCCTAACTGTGAAAAAATCCGCGGATAAAAACGAGGCGTTACCAGGCGAAACGGTAACATACACATACACAGTGAAAAACACTGGTAACAGTGATTTAGAAGTGACTTTAGCCGATGTAATCAGTGAAAATGACAAAGTGATGGACAAACAGCTCGAACTAAAAGATGAGGATGGCAATATCTATAAAGGCGAATCCTTCACCTTAGCGTACGAAGCGGAAAAAATCTTCACTGCGACATTCCAAATCCCAGAGAACACGAAAGTGGATACAATCTTCCACAATGAAGTGACGGTAACATCTGGGGATATTGTAAAAACGGATGAAGAAGATGTAACTGTGGCGAATGATCCTGGCCTAACTGTGAAAAAATCAGTGGATAAAAACGAGGCATTACCAGGAGAAACAGTAACATACACATACACAGTGAAAAACACCGGGAACAGTGATTTAGAAGTAATATTAGCTGACGTAATCAGTGAAAATGATAAAGTGATGGACAAACAGCTCGAACTGAAAGATGAGGATGGCAACATCTATAAAGGCGAATCCTTCACATTAGCGTACGAAGGTGAAAAAATCTTCACTGCGACATTCCAAATCCCAGAGAACACGAAAGTGGATACGATCTTCCACAATGAAGTGACGGTAACATCTGGGGATTTAATCGAAAAAGATACAGAAGATGTGACAGTACTGAATGACCCTGGTTTATCCGTGAAAAAATCCGTGGATAAAAATGAAGCATTACCAGGCGAAACGGTAACATACACATACACAGTGAAAAACACTGGTAACAGTGATTTAGAAGTGACATTAGCTGACGTAATCAGAGAAAATGATAAAGTGATGGATAAACAGCTAGTACTGAAAGATGAGGATGGCAACATCTACAACGGTGAATCCTTCACATTAGCGTACGAAGGTGAAAAAATCTTCACGGCGACATTCCAAATTCCAGAGAATACGAAAGTGGATACGATTTTCCACAATGAAGTGACCGTAACATCCGGTGACTTAACCGAAACAGACACAGAAGATGTAACAGTTTTAAACGACCCTGGTTTATCCGTGAAAAAATCCGTGGATAAAAACGTAGCAAAACCAGGAGAGACAGTAATATACACTTATACTGTATCGAATACAGGTAACAGTGACCTAAAAGTGACACTGGCTGATGTATTCAGTAAAAACGGTACAGAACTAGAAAAACAGCTTGAAATCTATGATGAACAAGGGAAAGCCTATACAGGAGAAGCATTTGATTTAGCTTATCAAGAAGTTGTAACCTTTACGGCGAAGTATACAATTCCAGATCATACGAAAGAAGGCACAACCTTTACTAACGTCGTAACAGTGAACTCTGGAGAACTTGAGGAAACGGATAATGAAACAGTAACGGTTGATAAAGATCCAGCGTTATCAGTTGATAAGTCAGTGGACAACAATATCGCGAAACCTGGAGAAATAGTTACCTATACGTACAAAGTCAAGAACCTAGGAAATAGTGACCTAGAAGTGACATTGGAGGACGTGTTCAGTAAAGACGGTAAAGAATTGGAAGAGCAGCTTGTCTTAAAAGACGAGGATGGAAACATCTACAATGGCGAATCCTTCACATTAGCGTATGATGGCGAAAAAATATTCACTGCTCAGTACAAAATCCCAGAGAAAACAAAAGTGGATACCGTATTCCATAACGAAGTGACGGTAACATCTGGGGATATTGTAAAAACGGATGAAGAGGATGTAACTGTAGCTAATGATCCTGGCCTATCCGTGAAAAAATCCGTGGATAAATACGAAGCATTACCAGGAGAAACAGTAACGTACACATACACAGTGAAAAACACTGGTAATAGTGATTTAGAAGTTACATTATCTGATGTATTCAGTGAAAATGATAAAGTGATGGACAAACAGCTAGTGCTGAAAGACGAAGATGGCAACATGTATAATGGAGAAGCCTTCACATTGGCGTACGAAGGGACAAAAGTATTCACAGCAGAATACCAAATCCCAGAGAAAACGAAAGTGGATACAATCTTCCATAATGAAGTGACAGTAACATCCGATGATTTAACAGAAACAGATACAGAAGATGTGACTGTGTCTGAGGACCCTGGTTTATCCGTGAAAAAATCCGTGGATAAAAATGAAGCAAAACCAGGAGAAACCGTAACGTACACTTATACTGTAATGAATACAGGTAACAGCGACCTAGAAGTAGCTTTATCTGACGTATTCAGTGAAAATGGTACAGTGATGGATGAGCAGCTAGTAGTGAATTATGAGGATGGCCGCATTTACAACGGTGAAGAATTCACTTTAGCTTACGAAGAAACAAAAGTATTTACTGCAGCATTCACAATTCCAGAAGATGCTATAGCAAACACCGTTTATCACAATGTTGTAACTGTAACATCTGGTGATTTAGACATTTCTGATGAGGTAGATGTCACTGTCGATGAAGTACCAAGTCTTACAGTAGAAAAAACAGCGGATAAAACGCAATATCTGCCAGGTGAAACGGTAACTTATACGATCAATGTGACAAACGATGGTAACGTTGATTTAGAAGGTATCACGCTAGACGATGTCTTTAGTAAAAATGACGTTGTAGCAGAACAACAATTAACACTTGAAGGCTATGAGGGTGCATTTAATTTGGCAATCGGTGAAACAAAGAGCTTTATTTCTAAGTTTGTCATCCCTGAAGATGATCTTGCAGATACAACCTATAAAAATGTCGTAACTGCAACAACAGGTGACAATTCAGGTGAATCTGAAGTAGAGATTGTTGTCGATCCTACCTATGCATTCACTATTGAAAAAACAGTAGATAAAGACGAAGCAACAGTTGGGGAAACAGTAACATACACAATCGACGTAACGAATACAGGCAATAAAGCCTTAACGAACGTTCAAGTGAAGGACGATATGATTGGCCTTGATACTGTCATCGACCAATTAGCTGTTAATGAGTCTAAAACATTCACTGGTGAGTATAAAATTACAGCTGATGACATCGGTGAACTGGAGAATATCGCAACAGCTACTGTAGAAGTAGACGGCGAAACAATCACCCATGATGCTTCTGCAATCGTGAAAGTATCTGCAAAAGTGGAAGCAGCAGGGGATGAAAATCCAACACCAACTGATAAGGTTGTAAACCCACAAACTGGTGACAATACAATCAGTACTCTATTAATCCTACTTGTATTCGTACTAGCTGGAATCGGCTTATACGTATATATAAGAAAATGTAGAGGATTATCGAGTTAAGTAAATAGTTTAAGAGATTAAGAGACAGGGAGCTTCTAAAATTATTTTAGAGGCTCTCTGTTTTTGTTTGTGAGTTTTGGGTTGTGTTTTGGTCTAAAATAGATTACCAGTACCAAAACGAGACCATGCTACATTGTTAGATTTTTAAGATAATTAAAACTACCTAACCCACAAATTTTACGGTAATGTGCTTTGAGTAAAAATAACAGTTTGTCACTTTCAAAAAGTTTTCTAATATTAGTTGGAGTAGGTGTCCAAAAGTTTTGTAATCCAAAAGAGTAAAATTTATAAGACTAAATTAGCCTAAGTGGATTGTTTATAAATTAAAAAAGTTTATTATTATATTATAGTTAATCATACCAAAGGTGGGGATATCTTGAAAAAATATAATATAGATTGGGAGAGTATTCAAAATGAGAACTCAACAATATTTGAAGAAAATTATCGACAATTAGCAGTTTTTTTTGAAAATAACAATATAGAAGAAGTACTTTTTGAAACAGTATTTATGGGATATAAAGGCTTTTTTGGACTTGCGGAATTTGAATATTTATATGGCTACATACTAAGTAGGGACATTGAATATAAAAAAAAAGATAGTTTTAATTATGAAAAATTATCTACATTAAAAGAATGTTTAAATTCATTAGTAGAATCATGGGAACATTCAAATAACGCAAGGAAAGTTAAAGATACTAAAAATAAAGAAGATTATTACAGAAATTCATTGCTGGCTTCTGTAACAAGTGACTACGTATTTCAAAGAGGTGAGAAAAATCTTGACATACTTAGAAAAAGGAATATTGGAATTTTTGGTCTGCTTAGTAGTGAAATGAAAACATATTATGGATTTAATATTGAAGATGTCTATTTAATAATTGATTATGTAGTAGAGAAATATAAAAAGGCTGTCACTAGTATTAGAAATAAATTGATTATAGAAACTATGGGGGATACAAATTTATTTTTTAAAAAACTGCCAAGCATTGATAAAAGTTCATTTTTAATAAATATTCCTCAGTGTGTTATTGATACGGGATTGGATAGCGATGTCATTGAAAAGTTTTTTGAAATGTTTAACTTAGAAATAGAAGAGATTAAATCAACGGGAAACTTTAAATATCCTACTGATAAAAATCTATTTAGAGAATACCCAATCTTAAAACTACCTAATGGTTATATATTTCCTTGTATGACTACACTTTACTATGAATTAGCACCGAAATTTATGGAAGTTTTAATTAAGAATCAAGGTACAAAAGATAAATTTCTTTCAAAAAGAGGGGATTATTTAGAAGAAGAGGTAAATAGTTTTTTTGCTAGAGTTTTTCCAGATTCAATAATTTATTCTTCACTTTATTATTATGTTATTGAAGACGGTATAGAAAAAAGATGTGAATTAGACCATTTAATAATTTATGATACAAATGTTTTTATTATTGAGTCCAAAAGTGGAAAATTTTCAAACCCTGCTAAGAGAGGGGCATTTGATAGTTTTAAAGGAGAAATACAAGAAAATATAGAATATGCTTTTAAACAAGCTAAGCGAACTAAAGATTACATCTTTGATAGTGATATCCCAATATTCACTGATAAAAAAGGAAAAGAAATTCCTGTAAATATAAATAAAGAGTTGATTTTAAATTGGTTTTTAATAAATGTAACTTTAGAGAATTTTGGTGAAGTTGCGACTAACCTTAGTACTTTAAATGAAATAGGTATATATGAATATAACGAATACCCTTGGTCTGTAAATTTGAGCGATTTAGAAAAAATAAATAAATATTTGAAGCACCCAAGTCAGTTTATCCATTATATATATAGAAGAGTTAAATCAAATAATAGCGAAAGTAATAAAATTATTGTATTTTATGAATTGGATTATTTATACCATTATTTAAACCATAATATTTATTTTGATGATAGAGAGAGAGAGGTAATTATTCTAGAGACTGGGGGTGATGAAGTACTTAACAATGCAATAATTGAAGGAGAGGATCTTAGTAAATATCAACAAACTATACCTCAGGAACTAATTCGAATGATAGAAAAGTTAGAAAACTATAGACCCTTGGGTTATTCAGAAGTAATCATTAATATATATGAATTAAGTCATGAGGGAAGAGAAAATTTGACAAGTGCCTTTATTAAAGGAATCGAAGAGTATAAAAGGGTTGAAAAAGAAATAGAAATAATCCTTGATTCCGAGAAAATAATCTATCATCTATATTTTAGTGAGACTAAGAAATTTGATGTAGAAAAGTGGAAGGCTTTAACGCATTTAAGATATTACCAAATTAAATATAAAAAAATGCTATGTTTTGTTAAGTTTATAGATGATACGAGTAAAGAAGGAACATTTAATAATTTTATGCTTCTAGAAAGTAAGGTGTGGGAAGTAGATCCAGAGATTGAGGAAATTTCCTCAAAAATAGGAGAATTTAAATCAAAGAGTACTACAATTAAATAATTTTAGTTTAGATTGAGAAAAAGTAAGTGTTGGTTTATTCAATGAAGTACCTCATATTAACCGCAAAATGTATGACATTACGAGTAAACCATCAGCGATTATTAAGGGGGTATAAAAGAAAATAAACATAGTATAACGAGAATCTGAATTTAAAAGATTCTCTAACCAAGTTCGTGAAACATGTAGTACACCCTAATAATAAGTTAGTTTAAATATAAATATGTACCCAAGTTAGTGTACATGACGCCCGCTTGTCTGCATAGTGCTACGCGAATCCTAAATAGGCAAGATACACGCGTAAAAGCTTAAGTGTTAGAGTTTCTGAACGTGGGTTCAAATACCGCCGTCGCCATAATATAATCTCATTGAGTGTCAATGAGTATCAAAGCCCTTGATTGACAAGGATTTTTTATTTTTCTGTATCATAGTAGCTTAAGTGTGAGAGTTTTTGGGCGCGAGTTCGACTCCCATGGTCCCTATAAATAAGCAAAACCTCGATTCCTTTGTGAATCGGGGTTTTTTTAGTGCGCCCGGCATGCACATGAACTATAGGGTGCAAGTCTCGAGTCTCGAAGACAGAAGTAGAGGTTAGCTAAGAGCAAGGGTGTCCTGGCGACGTAGAATCTGAAGGAAGCTGGAGGCAAAGCACCGGTCCGAGGAACACAAATCTCATAGAAGGCTAGGTATGAATGATTGAGTTTGCCAAACAAAGCTCTTTCTGTCGGAGGTCATATCAAGTAAATGAGGCGTATTTTCCAAAAAATCGCTGTATGCTTTATAAGATGCAATGCTATAATTTAGAACGTTAATCATTTTTAAAAGGAGTCTATTATGTGGTTTTTATTTGCTTTACTAACAGCTCTAGCTTGGGGCTGTGCTGACCTTTTTTATAAAAAAGGGTCAAATCCAGAAGATAAGTATAGCCATTTCAAGATCGTCATCATGGTCGGGATTGTCATGGGTGTCCACGGATTTTTTTATATGCTTTGGAACGATTTAACGTTTGAGTTTTTCGAGCTTGTGAAATATTTACCGGTATCGTTTTTCTATATTTTATCGATGACGATTGGCTATATCGGTTTACGTTACATCGCCCTTTCTATTTCTTCACCGATTCAAAATTCTTCAGGTGTTATTACGAGTCTTTTATTATTTTTCTTTTTCTCGCATACTTTTAGTGCGTTAGAGTTAAGTGGGATTGCATGTATTACGATTGGTGTCTTATTCCTGGGTGTGCTTGAACGTCGCTATGAGTTAAATGAAATTCGGCATACATTAACCGCTGATGATAAAAAGTATCAAATTGGCTTTATTGCGATTATATTTCCGATTTTATATGCGATTTTAGATGGTGTCGGTACGTTTTTAGATGGTATTTACTTAGATGAGCTGAAGTTGATTAGTGAAGATAACGCCTTACTTGCCTATGAATTTACATTTGCGATTTGTGCGTTCATTATTTTCTTATACTTACATTTCTTTAAAGGTGTTACGGTCAATCCATTTAAGGAAGGTACGCGTATTTCAGCTGCTATTTTTGAAACGATTGGTCAATTTTTCTATGTTTTTGCAATGGCAGGTAACGCAATTATTTCAGCACCGATGATTGCGTCGTATAGTATTTTCTCGATTTTACTATCGCGTATTTTCTTAAAAGAAAAGCTAACAAAAGGTCAATATTCGGTCGTGGCGTTAGTCATTTTAGGGATTATTATTCTTGGTGTATCTGAGGAATTATAATCCAAGATCGACTAGCGTGACCTCCGTCAATAACCAAAGCCTCGATTCCACTGTGAATCGGGGCTTTTTTATATTGCCTTTTAATAATTAGCTGTCTCGAAATCTGACTTACCATTTTAATCAATTAATTAAATCGTACGACTTCTACCAATTTATTATTTGTTAAAAATTATTCACAAATAATAAATTGTGCCTATGTTAGAGATATTTTATAATGATGATACTACAGAGGTACAAGATTTACTCTGACCTGCAAGCTAACGGGAACCATACCCCGTAAATAAATCATTTGGGAAATTATCTGATATTTAAAACGGAGAATTATCAGCGTTACTCTATCATTTAATGCCAAACAGTGGAGGGCAATTGATCCTCCACGTGCCGGAATTTTCAGGAAAAGAGAGTGACTCTGAAAATATTAGATAAAAAGAAAAACCAAAGCTCGCACAAAACACAAAATTATTTAACAAATAATAATTTTGTGTAACCAAGTGACACAGTAAGCATATTTTTTTGAGTTTACTTGTGAAATGTTGCACAAAGTTAGTTGGGTAAATACCAGAAAAACTTCCGTTTTGTCGGTAATTGCTTTATTCATTTGAACAAATTGATTTATTTGATCATGATGGCATCTTGGTTTTCACTACAAGGAATAAATCAAGGGTGGGTTATCCTCTGTTGTAAGTTGATGAAGTAGTAAGGAGGACTTCAGATGAAAAAGTTTTTAGAAGGATTGTCGGTTTTGTTGGTTGTCTGTTTGATTCTGACGATGATGCCGACGGTGGATTTTGCAGACGAAGAAGCCGTGAACAGTGTCACAGCAAAACTGGAAGAGATTGATACCCTGCAGGAAATGCAGAACAAAAGAGCGAGCTATAAGGCATCCGGTACATATTCAGATGCAACGGCAGAGAATCATGAACAGAAAAGAGCTGAATATGAGCAATATCTTGCAGATATGCGAGCTGCTCGCAAAGAAGCTGCCGAGGCATATGCAGCACTGACGGACAAGGAGAAAGCATCCATTGATCCGGAACTGGTGAAAAAACTAGACAACAACCTAAACACAGTTTTTAAGCAAGTCTCTGATACCGTAAATACCGGTGTCCAAGACTATCAGTATCAGGCGGTATATCCGAAATATGCATATGAACTTAGTAACCATATGGTCAGCACGGACGGTGGCCAGAACAATGAGATACCTCAAACACTAGTGCTAGTGGATACGGCGAAATATGCAGGAGAATGGACTCCAAACGGACAGTATTCTTTTGGCAAAAGCAACTATGAAGTTGTCTATTGCAGTGACGCTATGGTCGATTTAGAAGATGGTACCTTTTATCAGCGTGTGAATTTGGAGGACAGCACCTACTACGGGGCAGAGGCTGCTGAACATATCCGTGCGATTGTTTCCAATTCCTATCCTTATCTTTCTCTGGAGCAGATGAAGTCCAACCTGGCAGCTGCAAACTTTGAGGGTGCCGAGCTGCTTACCCGTAGCGATATCATCGCTGCAGTACAGATGGCAATCTGGAATTATTCAAACGGCACAGAAATAGGGGAAAACGTCTACCAATATAGCAGCACTTTCGATTTGAATGCCAATACACAGTGGGGAAGCGGAATGCACGATTATACAAACGAGCTGTGGGATTGGTGGAGTGTTGGAAAACGTCATTTAACTGTTAATAAAGAAGCTGGTGAAAGAGTTAACAGATTGGCAAAGTACCTAGCAGGGCTAAAAGGAGAAAAGGCTAACCAAAATCAGATCGTCATTAACCATGTGAAGATTGAAGGGGCTGAGCCTGTTCAAGCTAAGCAGGACGCTTACAATGTAGCGCTTAAAGTACAGCTAAACAATGGTGGTACTAGCGCAGAGGATAACATTGTCATTACCGCAACAACAGCCTCTGAGTCAATCACGAAAGAAGTGAAACTGGGTACTTCCGAGTACGATATGGTGATTGAGGCGAAGGCAGGAGAGACCATCAATGTAATCGTGGAAGGAAAACAGTTACTGCCTAAGGGTGCATACCTGTACGAGCCACAGCCAGCTGACGCGGATGGAGACGGGGTTGCTACTGGACGAGAGGTTTCTCAGGTGCTAGTTGGTGTTGCGGAAGGCTTGACTGCTATCCGAGCAACTGACTCTGTAACGCTAGATATTCCAGTGAGTAATCCTGTTACGGCAGACCTGAAGCTTCAAAAGACTAACGAGAAGGGTGAAGCACTGACTGGTGCTGCTTTCGATCTTTATTTCCTCGGAAAAGAAGGTACCTACAACATGGGAACCTATCCAGTAGATAAAAATGGAATGGTAGTTGTGAAAGATCTTCTTCCAGGTAAATACGAGCTGGTGGAGAGTGTCGTGAAGGAAGGATATGTGAATCCTGAAAAAGCCATTGCGTTCAGTATTGATGAAAAGGGCGTATTGACGTTAGCTGATTCTGCGGATGCACAGCTTGTAGATGGTGTGTTGGTCGTGAAGAATTATCCAACTAACTATAAACCGGTGGGATCCTTGAGCATCAAGAAAGTAGATTCAGTAAGTAAAGAGCCTCTGGAAGGTGCTACATTCACAATAAAGGGCAAGGACTTTGAAAAGACTTTAACAACAGGTGAAGACGGTACTCTTCTATTCCCGGAACTAGCATTTGGAGAGTATACGTTAACAGAAACAGAAGCCCCAGCGGGATATATGAAAGACGCAACCGAATGGCCGATCAAAATTGGCGATGGGGAAGGCGAGAAAACTGAGTGGGTACAAGAAGTGGAAAATACCCCTGTAGGATCTCTTGAAATTACCAAAACAGATATGGACACGAAGGAAGCGTTGGAAGGAGCAGAGTTTCAGCTTACCAATCAAGAAGGAAAAGTCGTGGATACATTAACGACTGATGAAAATGGGATGGTATCATTTGCGAACCTTCCATATGGTGAATATCTAATAGAAGAAACAAAAGCGCCAGCAGGATATATTTTAAATAAAGAAAGTAAAGTCATTAACATTGAAGAGCCTGGTCAAAAAGAAGAGCTCACGTATGAAAATATGCGTGAAAATGTAAGCCTAGCTATAGAAAAAACAGCAGATAAAACAGAAGCGGAAGTTGGCGAAACAGTAACCTACACAATCGTTGTAACGAATACTGGAAATAAAGCTTTAACGAACGTGCTTGTGAAGGACGAGTTGCTTGGTCTTGATACTGTCATCGACCAATTAGCTACTAATGAGTCTAAAACATTCACGCAAGAGTATGTCGTTACTGCTGAGAACGTAGGCGAACTAGAGAATATCGCTACAGCTTCTATTGAAATAGATGGAAATCAGGTTATCCAAGAGTCTTCCGTGGTTGTGAAAGTATCTGAAGATGAGGGAATAGTAGGTGGGGTTTCCACAACAATAGATAAAATTATCGACTGGGGCAAAAACCCTCAAACTGGAGACGCTACCACTAACACCTTAGTCATCCTATTTGTTTTTGCTGTAGCTGGAATCGGCTTATACGTATATAAAAGAAAACAAAGAGGCTAAGGATGGCGGAAGGTTTAAATAGTTTCAAAAATTAAGATACAGGGAGCCTCTAAATGATGGTAGAGGCTCTCTGTTTTCATTGCAAAAAGAAGAGGTGGGGATAGATGAAAAAGTTCTTTTCTGGACTCATATTTATGAGTCTCTTGATTGTTTTTATTGGATCAGGAGTTATGTTGGTTCAAAATGTTGAGGATGAGGTTCAATATCATGAGATGGAAGAGCATATCGAAGAAGAAAAACAACTAATAGTAGAGGAAGAATATGAATTTGAAGAACTGGAAGAACAGGAAGAAATTGATGACGATATAATCGGTTGGATTACAATCGCAGATACAGCTATCGATTATCCGATTGTTCAAGCGGGTGATAATAGCTACTACTTATCGCATACCTGTTCAGGTGAAGAGTCTATTTATGGAAGCATTTTTATGGACTACCACAATGCTGCGGACTTTTCCGATAAACATACGATTCTATATGGGCACAATATGAAAAATGGATCCATGTTTCATGATTTAAATGACTACAGCGACCATGATTTTTTTGACGAGCATATTTATATTGACGTGTATAGTCAGGATGTTTACCGTAAGTGGATGATTTTCTCTACTTATAATACAGAACCAAATTTCAATTACTTGGAGACGAAATTTGATTCAACGGAAGAATACTCGAATTTCTTGGACGCGATATTAGCCCATTCGCAGCTTAGTAATGAACAAGTAAAAGTAACCCCAGAAGATAAAATCCTGACCCTCTCCACTTGCAGCAGAGAGCTAGAGAATGGAAGAAGAGTAGTCCATGCCAAATTGGTGGAAGAGGTAAGGGACGTTGAAAAGACGAAAAAGGTAGAAGAAAAGTAAGATAAACCTTCATATAAATAATCAATGGGCTAAATCACTGGTTTGTGGTTTAGTCTTTATTATGCAGATTAGAACTTGAGGTGGAAAGGTTCTATGTGGTTTTGCGAGCGTCATAACAGTATTGGTAACGAAAGAGGCTCTAGTCTGAGTGGTTACATAGTGTTACTTCACATGAATGGATTCGGTTTTGATTTGTAATCACTATACATACCTACGATAAACCAAGTTAGGGAACAAGAATCGAATCTATTCTTTCATAATAGGTTCGATTCTTGTTCAAATTTATTTATCTAATATTTAAGTCTAGTAGGAAACAATAAATGGTTCGGAGCTGCGACGGCGACTCCAGTGGGAGCGGAGTGACAGGCGAGACAGCACAACCACACGCGCAAGCGTTGGGTACTGGCTTGCAGAGGAGGGAAAACTAAGAACGTCACGTCGTGTGACAATGTTTTCCTGACCAACATCCTGTTGGCCTCCACTCCAAGCGTCCGACGCAGCAGAGAACCAGAGGTTCAAAACAAACAAAGCACTTATAATTTTCTTATCAAAAGCAAGAATTTTTTACAGCTTTATGTAATCGCTTTCAAATTGTTTTATAACAAATCTGTTTGATTCATTCTTTTTATAGTACAGGTTATTTTATTTATATAGTACAGATTTTATTTTTTCAGAAAAAACTTTGACTTATATTCATTTCTAAAAAGAATTTAATATCAGAAAAATGGCAGAAAATCACTGCCGTCAGTATTTAAAAACCTTTTAAAACAAGATATAGTGGAAGTAATTGGACTCGAGTCCACAAATTGTTCAATATTTTTTTGATGATAGGGCTTTCATCTTTTTTCGGTTGGTTATATAATCTGTTACATAAGAAATTTACTTTCTGTTATACAAACAACTAGAGAGGCGGATAAAAACATGGAACAATGGAAAGGCTTTCAATTAGGAAATTGGAACAAAGAAATTAATGTTCGTGACTTCATTGTAAACAACATTACTGTATATGATAAAGACGATTCATTCCTAGCTGGACCAACAGAAGCTACTACAAAACTATGGGCACAAGTTATGGACCTAAACAAAAAAGAACGTGAGGCTGGCGGCGTTTTAGATCTAGATTCTAAAGTCGTTTCTACAATCACTTCTCACGGTCCTGGATACCTTAACAAAGAATTAGAAACAGTTGTAGGTTTCCAAACAGACGCTCCATTCAAACGTTCTTTACAACCATTTGGTGGAATTCGTATGGCTGAACAAGCTGCGAAATCTTATGGTTTCCATGTAGATGAAGAAGTAAAAGAAATCTTTACAAAATACCGTAAAACACACAACCAAGGTGTATTCGATGCTTACACAGATGAAATGATGTTAGCTCGTAAAGCTGGTATCATCACTGGTCTTCCAGATGCTTATGGCCGTGGTCGTATCATCGGTGACTACCGTCGTGTAGCTCTTTACGGAGTAGACTTCTTAATTAACGAAAAGAAAAAAGACATGAAAAACATGGGCAAAGTAATGTCCGAAGACACAATCCGTCTTCGCGAAGAGCTTTCTGAGCAAATTCGTTCATTAAATGAATTAAAAGAAATGGCAGCAGCTCACGGATTTGATATCTCTGCTCCAGCTTCTAACGCTCGCGAAGCATTCCAATGGTTATACTTCGGATACCTTGCAGCGATTAAAGAGCAAAACGGAGCTGCAATGAGCTTAGGTCGTACATCTACTTTCTTAGATATCTACATCGAAAGAGATTTACAAAACGGTACATTAACAGAAGTAGAAGCACAAGAATTAGTTGACCACTTCGTTATGAAATTACGTCTTGTAAAATTCGCTCGTACACCTGATTACAACGAGTTATTCAGTGGAGACCCAACTTGGGTAACTGAATCAATCGGTGGTATCTCATTAGATGGAACACCTTTAGTAACGAAAAACTCATTCCGTTTCTTACACACATTATCAAACCTTGGACCAGCTCCAGAGCCAAACTTAACAGTTCTTTGGTCTACTAAGCTTCCAGAAGGCTTCAAAAAATTCTGTGCGAAAATGTCTATCCAAACTAGTGCGATTCAGTACGAAAACGATGACATCATGCGCTTAGAATACGGCGATGACTATGCAATTGCTTGCTGTGTATCTGCAATGCGTGTAGGTAAACAAATGCAATTCTTCGGAGCTCGTGCAAACTTAGCAAAAACTTTACTATATGCTATCAACGGCGGTGTGGATGAAAAACTTAAAGTTCAAGTTGCTCCACGTTTCGCTCCAATTACTTCTGATATCTTAGACTTTGATGAAGTAATGGCTCGTTTTGACACAATGATGGATTGGTTAGCTGAATTATATATCAACACATTAAATGTAATTCACTACATGCACGACAAATACGCTTATGAAAGAATCGAAATGGCACTTCACGATACAAAGATCCTTCGTACAATGGCAACTGGTATAGCTGGACTAAGTGTTGTAGCTGACTCTTTAAGTGCTATTAAATATGGTCAAGTAAAAGTAATCCGTGACGAAAACGGTATTGCGGTTGATTTCGAAACAACTGGCGATTACCCTAAATACGGTAACAACGATGATCGCGTAGACCAAATGGCAGTAGACTTAGTAGAAACATTCATGACTAAGCTACGCAAACACGCTACTTACCGTGATTCTTTAACAACTATGTCTATCTTAACAATCACTTCTAACGTAGTGTATGGTAAGAAAACAGGTAACACACCTGATGGACGTCGTGCTGGTGAGCCATTCGCTCCTGGTGCAAACCCAATGCACGGAAGAGATACAAAAGGTGCATTAGCTTCATTAGCATCTGTTTCTAAGCTTCCATATGCACACGCTTTAGATGGTATCTCCAACACATTCTCTATGGTACCAAAAGCATTAGGTAAAGACGATGAAAGTCAAATTGCTAACTTAGCTGCAATTCTTGATGGATATGCATCTAAAGAAGGTCACCACTTAAATATCAACGTATTTAACCGTGATACTTTATTAGACGCTATGGAGCACCCAGAAGAATACCCACAATTAACAATTCGTGTATCTGGTTACGCAGTTAACTTCATCAAATTAACTCGTGAACAACAAATCGATGTAATTAACCGTACTTTCCACGGAAGTATGTAATACAGAAAGCAGTAGTGCCCTGTTTAAATCCTTCTAGACGAAAATCCACCTCCTAAAGCTTAGGAGGTGGGTGAGTCTACTAGGCGCTGTAGCTAGACAAAGACCAAATTCGGATGACACGCTGATAACAGTTGTTATTCTTTTTGGTCTTTTGTTTTACTAGGAACTATTTAGCTTCTTTGTGTATCTAGAACATAGGAGGAGAATTTTATGATACAAGGGAATATTCATTCCATCGAGACATGTGGTACAGTTGATGGTCCAGGAATCAGATATATTGTATTCACGCAAGGCTGCTTGCTTCGCTGTCAATATTGCCATAATGCCGATACTTGGGAAATCGGCACTGGTAAAACAATGACGGTGGATGAAATCATTCAAGATCTAGAAAGCTATCGTCCGTTTATGGAGTCTTCAGGCGGGGGAATTACAGTAAGTGGTGGAGAGCCTTTATTACAAATGCCATTCATAACTGAGCTATTCAAGGCTTGTAAAGAGAAGGGGATTCACACAACGATTGATTCTTCCGGTGGGAATTTCTCAGAGCGTCCTGAATATCTAAGTCAATTAGACGAATTGCTTCAATATACAGACCTTATTTTAGTTGATTTAAAGCATATTGATCGAGAGAAGCATAAGCGACTAACAGGTAAATACAATGATCATATTCTGAAATTCGCACAATATTTATCCGATAAAAACATTCCAGTTTGGATTCGCCACGTACTTGTACCAGGCGTAACAGATTTTGATGAATATCTAGATCGATTAGGTGAATTCATTGGTACCTTGAATAACGTAGAGAAAGTGGAAGTGTTACCTTACCATAAGCTTGGGGAATATAAATGGGAAGCACTTAACTTGAAATATCCTCTAGAAGGTACAGAGCCACCAACAGAAGATCGCGTAAAAAATGCATACGAAAGACTAACTCGTCATTTGAAATAACCTATTGGTTTTAGCCGAATAAAAACGGACTCCGCTTTTGTGCAGAGTTCGTTTTTTCGTTTAGTAATATGATTTCAAATAAAATCATTGCAATTATTACAACGAAAAATGGAATGGATAAAACGTTCGATAAAGGAAAAGTTGCTTTATGAACATACACACACTTTATCTATGCATTATCTTATTTAACTGCATTTGCCGAAGAAGTTAATATGCCTTTTATTTTATAAAAAATTGTTCCTGCTAGATAAATATTGGAGGTATTTTCATCATAGTCACCAGTCATGTGTCTACTTCTACTAGGACTTTACAATAAGCCTATTAAAAAATGTTGCTTTTGAAACGAATAAGGAATTTATTTCTATTTGTGTTATTGTATAACTAAGGAAATATTCAAAATACATAAAGGGAGATTTAGTTCTTGATAACAATTCAAAAAGCAGTTATTTCAGATGCCGATAAACTAACAGAAATAATGAAAAAAACATTTGATGAAGAAGCGAAAAGATGGCTTATAAATCAGGATATTTCAGATTACAACATCCAGCCTCCGGGTTATGCATCTATTGAGGTAACGAAATATATGATTGAAGAATTAGTTTATTACAAAATAATACATAAACAAGATATTGTTGGGGGCATAATCGTGACTGTAACGGGTAAGTCCTTTGGAAGAATAGACCGTATTTTCGTTGACCCAGATTATCAAGGAAGAAAAATCGGTTCAACCGCAATCGGATTAATCGAAGAAGAATTTCCAAGCGTAACAACTTGGGACCTTGAAACTTCTAGCAGACAAATTAACAACCACCATTTTTATGAAAAATTAGGTTATAGGATTATTTATAAAACCGAAGATGAATATGGCTACATTAAAAGAAAAGAACGGTCATTAGGTAACCTGAATTTAATGGAAAATAAAGATATATCGAACACTCAATATGATGACTGCGAGATGGAAAAAACAGAGTATTATCAAGTAAATTTAGAAGAGAGTTCTTTTAGTAACAGTAACCTAATGAGTACTCATTTCAGTAACTGTAACCTTAGTCGCTCAAAGTTCCAAAACATTAATTTCAAACATTCCTTTTATGCCGATTTAAACCTTTCTTTTAGCAAAATGAGGTTTGTTACTCTAGGAGGGGTCCGCTTTATAGATACAAACCTTGGAGATGAAAAAGAATCACTCTCTTTTGAAAGATGTGACCTTCAAGGGACTAAAATTAGTAACAGTAACCTAAGAAACCTACAAATTACGGATAGTGATATAACAGGAATGACAATAGATGATATACCAGTAGAAAAACTACTTGAAGTGTATTACCGAGAGTCCAGAAAGTAAATGTTACTTTACAGAGAATAGCCGCCTTCGTAGGAATGGTGGTTACCTTACACAAAAATTTACTGTATAAAAGAACAGTAATACATAAGATAATAGCTTAAATTTATAGCATGTAAACGTTTTACTCTGCTAGGACATTTCATAAAACCATCACATCTTTCTGCCTAAACGTGCTTGTTTCATTGATTCCATTTCCCTAACATGAAAAGTAAGGTTAAGGGGGAAGGTCAGATGATGAGCGAGGCGTTGGAGTATCTTCAACTATTTTATAGAGAAACTGGCAAGTCGGAAGAAGAGCTTGCTGTTCGAATAGCCGAAGTGAAAAAGGAAATAGAAGAAAAGGAAACTTACAATCAAACCGAGGAAGAGCTGGCGTATGGTGCGAAGCTTGCTTGGCGTAATAGCAACAAGTGCATTGGTCGTTTATTTTGGCGAAGCCTGCATGTGATAGATAAACGGGAACTAGTGGATGAAGATAGCATCTTTCAAGCATTGCTAGAGCATATTCAATTCGCTACAAATAAAGGGCGCATCAGACCAACCATCACCATTTTTTCTCCCGACCGGGTGAGAATTTGGAACCACCAGCTGATTCGCTATGCAGGATATGAAACACCCGATGGGATTATGGGGGACTCGGATTCCGTTGCCTTCACGAAGGCTTGTGAACAGCTTGGCTGGAAGGGGAGGGGCGGGCGCTTTGATGTCCTACCTTTAGTCATTCAAGTAGATGGAAAGAATCCTAGGTTTTACGATATACCGGAGGAGTATATTTTAGAGGTTCCGCTTAGACACCCGGAATATGACTGGTTCGAGGAACTAGAGTTAAAATGGTATGCGGTTCCGATGATTTCTAGCATGAAGCTGGAGATTGGCGGGATTTCTTATCCAGCTGCTCCTTTTAACGGCTGGTACATGGGAACGGAGATAGGTGCGAGAAACTTAGCGGATGATAATCGCTACAATATGCTGCCCGTAATTGCGGAACGGATGGGCTTGAACACGAAATCGAATGCATCCTTGTGGAAGGACCGAGCATTGGTGGAGCTTAACACTGCGGTCCTTTATTCCTTTAAGGAAGACGGCGTGAGTATTGTCGACCATCACACTGCAGCTCAGCAATTCAAGAAATTCGAACAGCTTGAGCAAGGGGCTGGTCGCGAGGTGACTGGCAACTGGTCTTGGCTCATTCCACCTATGTCTCCAGCAACCACTCATATCTTTCATAAGCCCTATGATAATAAAAAAGTGACACCGAATTATTTCTATCAAGAGCAGCCTTATAAATAGGCAGGAGATGGCTTTAATTCTGTAACAAAGTTTCCATAATCATTATTACTTACGCACTGAATGAAACGCTCAGTGCGTTTTTTCATTTATTAAACTCCGTGCACCATGCAAGAGTGTATGCAATACTTGAGGATATTATGGTTGCGGCAAATAAATATAAAGGGAAAGCGGGATGTTCATATATGAGCCCAGTAGAAAAAACCATCATTGCCATTGCCAATATGGCAGAAAATGTGAAAGTCACATGAGAAGCCCTGGTTGCTTTATTAGTGATGACCAGCTCCCGTTCATCCGCTTCCTGAAATTCTCCAAACTTTAATAGGAAATTAGCCCGTTTTCTTGGCTTTAATTTAACAGAGAGCATCATATAAATGATGATCAACAGAAGGCTGACTACAAATGGCCATAAACTAAATTTTACTTCATTTAAAATTATTTCTCCGCTTGCCAAGCCTCGATCAAATTCATCCATCAACCAGATATTCTCATACGCAAACCCCAATGTATATGCCATTAAGCCAACAATAATAATCTTGCTAAAAGTTTCGAAAATAACAATTCTCACTTTCCGTCCTCCTTGAAAAAGATTTGTTCGATTGGTTCCTGAAACACTTCCGCAATATTCATCGCAAGTAATAGCGATGGCACATAGGTTCCTTTCTCCAACGCTATAATGGTCTGACGTGTTACACCTACTCTTTCAGATAAATCCTTTTGCGTAAGGTTAGATCTTGCTCTCAGTTCCTTCAACCGATTTTTAATTTCCATTTCTATCCTCCCCGTGTTATACCCTTAAATGTAAAGAACTTCTTACAAAAAGTAAAGTATTTCTTACATTATACGCATAGGAAAATAAAATATAAGATACCGTTTACCTAGCTTTTTGTCTAAAAGTTTAGTTGGATCTGGTTGGGGATACAGTAGGAGAGGATTTGGGTTACACTTCACGAAAAGCCGCTGGAGCAGTAAACGTAGGGTTTCATAAAAAAATTGCCGTCTCAGATTCAAGGATGGACGGCTCATCCTATACGTGCTGGTTCCCTGTATTTTTCTTTTTAATAAGGAAAAAGCCACCTAGGAAAGGGCAGAGAACCATGAAAAGCAGCAGTTGCTCTAGACGAGTAACATCATCGATTTGATACTTTACCATCGAAACAACTCGGAAAATAAGCAGGATAGCATAAATGCTCAATGTATATAGTATATATTTACGTGTAAATAGTAGTACCAAAAAGAGTACTATACTCGTCACAATTGCCAGGATGCTTAAATCCTTCAGCTCTTCCATGCTATAGTTAATAGGGAAGTCTGCGGTCATCAATGTCTTCTTTAAAAAAATCATGATCAATAAATACAGTAATACGACAAGCCGATAGAAGATAATATCATATATACATCGGCATCCAAGTTATAGTAGTAACAATAAAGATCCCTGAAAACGTTAGCCAAAATGCATTTTTTGTTATTTTTTCTTCTCCTTGATGTAATCTTTTTATCATACCAATAAGATTTAAACAGAAAACCATTGCAAAGATTGGGTTTAATAAAATTCCTATTCCTAAAAAAACGATCACTTCTCTAACAGCTCCCATTTTATATATTTATAATCATGGTTATCCCATATTCATCTGCACACTAACCATCCAAGTGATTGACGTAATGATATATACACCCGAAACGGTCAACCACAGGAAATTTTTATCGATCGCTTTTTCACCCTGATTCGCTTTTTTGATGATTTCGACTAGATTAAAACAAAATACAATAGCTAATATCGGATTTATGATGAAACTCATTTGAATAATTGAAAATAAAATATCTCCCATTTTAAACCTCCTTTAAATAATATTACCATTCATATCTACACGGTAAAACAGACTATTTTAAAAGGCATCCCAAAAGAAGAAAACTTATGGAACACCCTTTAGCACTCATATTCTTATCAATGAAATAAGTCCTCGTATGTGTAGTGTTCAACCTCTACTTGGAATTGATTTGCAACTTTTTTTACACTGATATAAAGTCCCAAGACACTGCCTTTCTTTCGATCGCTTTTTGGGAAGGTGATATGGGCGTATCCTTCACCAATTCCATCAATATGGAAGATATCAGCCTTCGCATCTTTTTTTACTTTGATGATCTTTTCGTCTTCCTTTTGGAGAACGAACTCACTAAAGTTGCCTTGCTCCTTCGTTAAATCCACGGTCACCTTTGGTATAACTAAGATGGAAGTGGTTAGATAATAAAAATTATCTGGCTGAGCGTTACTTGATATAGCGTAATTTACTTTTTTTCCATTTTCATATTCAACTACCACTAAATTCTCTGTTGGTTCACTCAGTGATATACAAATTAGTGTTATGTCCGCAAGATTACTATTTTCAGGACAAACCTTGAATTGAACATTTTCTTTTATTATTTTTCCGTCGGTAGACAATAGGGAGATTGCTTTCACCTTGTCTTTAGCAGCTCGCAATCGAACATCCGTCGTCATAACATCGTTTGTTTCTTCCATATCAATGACTAACTTACTGTTTTGATTACTTACATACACATAGAATTTTTTCGATTCAGATCCATTTTGTGTTTGATTTCCCCCAGAAATGACAAGCTTTTGTGTTCCAGTTTTTAAAGGAACGATTTGAAGTGTATCCGAAAATGTTCTTGTTGGAATCACTTTTATAATAGAAGGCTCGACTTGCTCTGACGGGACATTTTTATCCGCTTGGTAATCATTGTAGCCTCTAAACTCTGTCCAACCAAAATCCTTTCCTTTAAGCGTAATCTTATTAGCAGCTGTTTTTTCTGTGTTTGTAATGAGAACAGCGGCCTGTGCTCTAGTAATCGGTTGGTTGGGACCAAATGTAGTAGGGGAGGTGCCTGACGTAATAGCTAGCTCATGTAATGTGATAATCGCATTTTGATGGCTCATCGCTTTATCGATGTCGGTAAAAGGTGAAGATTGGTAGTGATATTGATAGGAATGGAATCCAAATGTTTTTATTAGAATAGAAGCCATTTGTCCCCGAGTAATGGGATCGTTTGGTCCGAAACGGCCATTCTCATATCCTTTGAAAATTCCTTTTTCTATCGTGGCGGCAATTGCTCCATAGCTCCAAAGATTTTCATTTACATCTTGAAAACCAGGGTTTTTCACATTCTTTGTTGGTAAATCTAATAGCTTGGCAATAATAGAAGCTGCCTGGCCACGGGTAATAGAAGCACTTGGATTAAAAGTGCCATCGGGGTAGCCCCCGATAATATTGCGTTCAGCTAAATCATAAACAGCCGAGGCATAAGGTTTATGGGCAGGAACATCAGAAAACGATTGATTACTAGTTGGGGGTGCTGCGAATACTTGAATAGAAGCCAAGACGAAACTAACCCATAAAGCTACAAATAAAAAACCTATCTTTCTAGTAAACATTTGTTAATCCTCCTTTCAATTCTGTGTTTCTAATATTCTGTAATATCACAATGAACCACATTAAGAACTGGCACGATATAATTAAGAGAGAGATAAATAACTAAAGTGAGAGCTGTTTAATAGTGTCTTCTCCCTGACTAGTTTTATCCCTATTCTCGTGTGCTGAAATTCTATTACTAATAATAAGAAAGATAGGCACTGTACTTTTTCTATCAGCTGTCTTTTATTTCGTGAAAAAACTGCTCCACCATAATCTTTAGTTCAGGTTCTGTCTCATAATAATGGTCACCGATTGTGTTTAAGCTAAAGTGAAATGTTCTCTCGCTATTTTCATAGAAATGGATAGAATAAAGGAACCCTTCTCGTTTCTCTTGATTTTCATCTGGGTTGAATACAATTTCCTTTATTTCATGGATAAACTGATTTATTTCTTCTTTCTCCTCGGTGAAGACTAATTCTCCGGTACTTCCATCTACTATTTCTATTTTCGTCACTTGGTCTAAACTTCCTTCATATTCCTTTTCTATTGTTGTTGGCTCGAGCCCACAGCCTGAAAGAAATGTACAGCATAACAAAGCCATAAAGACACGCTTCACAGTAATCCCTCCGTATAAAATTAGACGACCTTTAAACGTGTTTGTTACAGTTTTTAGTTGTCTTCATCCATTTCTCTTAAATATTGTGCGACATCCTCAGGCAGCTCCTCCGTATGGAGAATGTATAATTTTTCTGTACCAGGGGAGGTTTCCAATAATATAGACCCATTTTTACCGTATTCTAAAATAGTAAACTGTCTAATTTTAGAGGGACTGACCCTATCCACCATGATATTTTCATATTGTTCTCTTGTAAAACGGCTTTCTTCTTTATCGAGAGCAAGTTTCTTCACATCCTCATATTCATCGGAGCGAATGATATGGTAGTATAAATCCAATGAATTTTTCGGCTTAATTAAAATAGGGTAAAGCAACACACAGATAGTCACTAGAAACAATGTAATAATAATCATGAATTGGTATTTTCCTAATTGGATGGTGAACAACCCCTCTCTTTATTTCTATAATAAACCAATTTTTAGCAAAAAAGGTATTTGGAGTGTAAAAAATATACCGCCAAGTATTTTGGCGGTTTAAATTCTTTCCTAATCTATTCCTCTGATACAAAGCAATCCTTACCCGCATGCAGACCAGCAAGCAATAGTAACATGGACGTCAAGATGAACAGCAGAATCGGACCATTCCAGCTGCCGGTAACATCATGTATATATCCAAAAAACACTGGACCAATTGCAGCTAGCAGGTAGCCTAGCGATTGAGCAATCCCTGATAGTTCCGCTGCCTCCATGGGCGTTCGGGACCTTAGGGAGAAGAACATCATAACAAGTCCGAATGATGCGCCACCTGCTAGACCCAATATAATCATCCACAACAAGGTTTGGGACACATCCCCAAATAATAAGCCGGTAAAACCAATAATATTGAGGATGGAAAATAACCAGACTAGTGATTGTTGATTCTTCATTCGTCCTGCTAAAATCGGTATTAAAAAGGTCATAGGAAGCTGAGCAAATTGCATGATGGATAGCATCCAGCCGGAAAGGTCAGCATCCATTCCTTTTGTTTGTAAAATTTCAGGTATCCATGCCGCCATCGTGTAAAAAATCAAAGACTGGAGCCCCATAGCCAGCGTAATGGTCCAAGTTAGTGGTGATGTTAAAATGGAGCGATGACCTGTCTCGCCTGCTGGAGAGGATTCAAGTGATTCTTTTTTCTTTCCGCCAAGCTGCGGAATCCATATAATACATGCGAGCACTGCTAGAATCGCCCAGCATCCAAGTGCTCCCTGCCAGCCAAAATTTGTACCTGAGGCAATGGGATAGCTAATCCCTGCTCCAAGTCCGGCAGATAAATTCATGGACACTGTAAAAATTCCAGTCAGTAATCCAATTTGCAAAGGAAACTTTCGCTTGATCAAGCTTGGAAGCAGAACGTTCCCAAAAGAGATTGCTACTCCGATAAGAACTGTCCCGAATAATAAAAGAAAGGTAATTCCTGATGAGCGGGTGACAATTCCAACTGCAAGCAGGATGGTGGAGAGAAACAATGTCCATTCAATTCCAAACTTTTTTGCCACCTTAGGAGCAAAGGGAGAAACGACAGCAAATGCTAAAAGTGGAATAGTCGTAATAAAGCCAGCCAACACATTGGAAATAGATAACGCATCTTTTATGATAGAAATAATTGGGCCTACTGAAGTTAGCGGGGCCCTTAGCGTAGAGGATAGGAAGATTACTCCGAGTATTAATAGGAGCATTGTTTTTTTGTCCATTACTTTTGATGTCATATTCAGTTCACCTCTATACATCTCGATAAGTCACACTCTACACCCTCCAATTTAAAACTTCAACTAACTCATAAAATGATGAAATATACATAAAAACACATAGTAAATTATGGTAAAATAGCAGGAAGGGGGTTAGAGGATGACAAAAGAAAAAATCCTTTCATTACAAGGTCTTTCCAAGAAGTTTGGCAATAAGCAGGTATTAAACGGTATCGATTTAGATGTATATAGTGGCCAAATCATCGGCTACATCGGGCCAAACGGAGCGGGTAAGTCAACTACAGTAAAGTTAATGCTTGGTTTAATTGAAGGTTATAAAGGCAAGATCGAGATATTTGGAAAGGATATTGCGGATGGAGATATTTCCTACAAAAAGAGAATTGGCTACGTTCCCGAAATAGCGGATATGTATGAAAATCTAACTGCCAGTGAATACCTTACGTTTGTTGGAGAGCTATATGGGCTTACATCTGAGGAGGCGGAACAGAAGGCCTTAGCGCTAATGAAGGAGTTTCAGCTGGCGGAAGTGTTCCATCAGCGTCTTGCCTCTTATTCTAAGGGAATGAAACAAAAAGTGATGATTATCTCCAGTCTGCTCCATGATCCAGACCTGCTATTTTTAGATGAGCCGCTTAGCGGGTTAGACGCTAATAGTGTGATGGTCATCAAAGAAATCCTTGCAAAGCTTGCGAGCAACGGAAAAACCATCTTTTATTCCTCACACATCATGGATGTGGTGGAGAAAATCAGTAACCGGATTGTCTTACTAGTGGATGGGAAGGTGGTAGCAGACGGAACCTTTGAGGAGCTGCAAAACCAAGATATGGAGCGTTCCCTTGAGGAAATCTTTAACCAGCTGACCGGGTTTCATGAGCAAGAGGAAATTGCAGAACGATTTGTTGGGATTGTAAGTGGAGGTAAAGAGAATGGATGATTTTCGCCTCCTACAATTTTTAGATAAGCTCCAAGCCCTTTTTCGTAAGATGAATATCGACTATGGGGCCATGCGAGCGATTCTCCAGCTGAAGCTTACGATGGATGGTCGTCGTATGCCTGCCATCATTGAAGGAACGAAGCAGAAGAAAGAAGGCAATAAGTTTTACAAGTCTCTCTGGATTTACGGCTTGTACGGGCTGCTCATGCAGACACCGTTTCTATTCTTTGGAGATAATTATATGTTTGGCATGGGCATCATGTTTAGTGTGCTGCTTTTTTTCTTAATGAGCTCCATGGTATCCGATTTTTCCTCTGTTTTATTAGATGTACGAGATAAAAACAATCTATTGGCCCGACCGATCAATAAAAGAACGTTGAATACTGCGAAAGTGATACATGTTGGCTACTACATATCGCTTCTTACTTTATCTTTTGTCGCAGTGCCTCTAGTCGTCAGTATTTTTGTACAAGGAATCCTTTTTACACTTATTTTCTTACTATCAGTAATACTTGTTGCATTGCTATCTTTGACGCTAACGGCACTTGCTTATTATGTAATTTTACGATTCTTTAGCGGAGAAAAGCTGAAGGATATGATTTCTTATGTACAGATTGCACTAGCTATCTTTATCATGGTTGGCTATCAATTTTTCGGGCGGGTATTTGAAATCAGCAACCTGGATCTGACTTATACCTTCCAGTGGTGGCATGTCATTCTTCCTCCGCTCTGGTTCAGTGCCCCATTTGAGCTTTTCTTGAATCAACAAACTGACTCACCAATTATACTTCTCTCTATTCTAGCAATCACCATACCGGCTGTAGCCATCATCGTTTATGTACGCAGTATGCCTGGCTTTGAACGGGGCTTGATTAAGCTACAAACAGATTCTGCTAAAAGGAAAAAAGAGAAAGCGATATTCACAAATTTATGGGCAAAGCTAATTTGTACTTCTCCAGAGGAACGCACGATTTTTCGCTTTTCTTCTAAAATGATTACAAAAGAACGAGAGATGAAAATAAAGCTCTATCCATTGCTGGCCTTTTCTTTTCTTATTCCAATTATTTTCTTCTTTAATAACTACCGAGTGTCTTCATTAGAGGAAATTAAACAGGGGAGTGGCTTTTTAAACATTTATTTCTCCTTGTTAATGATTCCGACCATTGTTCATATGCTGCAGTATTCTCCTGCATATAAGGCAATCTGGGTCATGCGGGTTGCGCCTATTGCGAACAAGAGCATCTTTTATTCAGCGACCTTAAAAGCAGTGCTGATTAAATATTTCTTGCCGATTTATCTGCTGCTATGTATTTTTCATACTTGGTTATACGGGTGGGGGATTCTACTCGACTTGGCAATTGTCCTGCTAGCAGCCATTTGTACGACCGTTTTAACATATAAAATATTAAACGGAGAAATATATCCTTTTTCAGAGTCAGCTGAGACAATAGAAAATACCAGTACGATTAAAACCTTTACTACTATGGCGGCCATTGGTGTGTTCGCTGTTGTGCATTTTATGATTGGTAAGTTGCCGTACGGTAAACTAGCTCTCGTGTTTCTTCTACTATTGGGGATTCCGATCATGTGGAAGCTAGTGTTCCCAAGTGCCAAGAAAGGGGCTGTGACGAATGGATAAAGAAAGCATCCTTCAACTAATCGAACAAGATGACTGGATGATGGGCATTATCCAGACAGCAGCAAGCCTTGACCTGCCAGATTGGTGGGTCTGCGCTGGCTTCGTCCGCTCTAAGATATGGGACGCTCTGCACAATAAAACAGAAAGAACCCCCCTAGCCGATATCGATGTCATCTACTTCGACTCATCCTGCCTAGACGAACAGGTAGAAAAGCAATACGAGGAGCAGCTTAGAAATATGCATCCTGGAGAGCCATGGTCTGTGAAAAATCAAGCGCGGATGCATACCATCAACAATCTTCCGCCGTTCGCTTCTGCTGTCGAAGGTATTGCAAGCTTTCCAGAAACCGCAACAGCGGTGGGAATAAAAATAGAACAAGGAGCACTCATCCTAACTGCTCCACACGGCATACAGGATTTAGTCAGCCTAACCATCTGTCCCTCACCCGGCTACGAAAGCGGCCCACTCCACAACATCTACCAAACGAGAGTGACAAAGAAAAATTGGCAAAAGGCATGGCCAGCGCTTCAGTTTAAATAGAGAGTAAAGAGCTTGGAGAACCAAGCTCTTTTTTATTTTTGGGGGGGCGGATTGCGCAATATCTAATTACCAATAAACCCCTTTTGTCGACTAAATAACCAATAAACGCAAGTAAACTGGCTCCAATCGCAAGTAAAGGCTACGATATCGCAAGTAACCAATCGGTAACCGCAAGTAACACGCTGGCGACCGCAAGTAAGAAGGGAATAATCGCACGTATTGCCAGTTTGTTGCCAATCTGGAGCTTTCTGAATCGAATGGTACAACAAATAATTTCCAGTAAATTTCCGATAAGTGACTAAATCGCCAACGAAAGCGACTAAAACTTATGTGAACGCGACTAAATCCTCCGCGAAAGCGACTAAATGGAAGTTGAAAGAGACTAAATTGATAATGAGGGCGACTAACGAGAAATTCACCCTTGCCAATGGCTGTGCGAGCACAAGAATTATGGGGCTCACCTCATTAATTATCATACATCTTCCATTTATCTGTTTTTCGAATGAATTGCCACGGTTTTTTCGGTAATTTCCGTTTGGCAATCAACCGGCCCACACCCCGATTTCCCAATCTTCCACAAACATCCACCAAGATAAGCACCCATTGGGCACATGTTGCATATGATGTTATGACTTGAAGACAAGGAGGAAAAAAATGAAATACTTACGCCATATTGTAACGAAGGCTGTTGTTGCCAAAGGTAAAAAGAGAACGGAATCAAGTGAAACACTTCGTCCACCGAATGCACCATCTAGCATATTAGGGTGTTGGGTAATTAATCATTCGCACCAGTCCAAGAAACATGGGAATTATGTAGAGGTAACTGGTAAGTACGATGTAAACGTATGGTATGCACATCATGATCATTCGAAAACTTCTGTTTACACTGAAACGATTAATTATAAAGATCGTGTTAAACTGCACTATCGTGACAAAGATACAACAGGTGAAGAGGTGCATGTGCGTGTTCTTCAGCAGCCAAATTGCACAGAGGCGATTATTGCAAACAATGGCTCTTGCTTCCAGGTAACAGTGGAGAGGGAATTGCTGGCAGAGGTAGTGGGGGAAACGACGATTGTGATTCAAGTGCATGACCAAGATTTCGAAGAAGAATGGGCATTTAATGAGGAAAGCTCCAGCTCTTCCAGTTCTTCTAGCTCTTCTAGCTCTTCTAGCAGTGCAGAGCATGATGAGTCATCTTCGCTTTAAAAAGCCGGGTTCGCTCGGCTCTTTTTTTGTGCATTTTTGTTATAATAAAGAGAAGTACAAAGAAAGAAGGAACAATATGTCTACGATTACGCCAATGATGAAACAATACTTAACGATTAAAGAAGATTACATAGATGCTTTTTTGTTTTTTCGATTAGGAGATTTTTATGAGCTTTTCCATGACGATGCAATCAAAGCGGCATCTATTCTAGAAATCACCCTTACGAGCAGGAAGGATGGCATCCCGATGTGTGGGGTTCCGCACCATTCCGCGCAGAGTTATATTGAGACGCTTATTAGCAAGGGGCACAAGGTTGCGATTTGTGAGCAGGTGGAGGATCCACGTACTGCGAAGGGTGTGGTGAAGCGAGAGGTTGTTCGCTTGATTACTCCTGGGACGATGATGGACGGGAAGGCGATGCAGCATAAGACCAATTACTTTATTGCCTCCGCTGATATTGTGTCCCCACACGAGATTTCCTTCTCCTATTTGGATATTTCTACTGGTCATGGCTTCACCTCGCTGATCAAGGGGGATGAGAAGGAGGTCGTGCAGCAGCTGCTTTCGATTGAGGCGAAGGAGCTGATTGTGAGTGAGCAGATGTATGTCTTAATTAGTGAGCTTTCTGCAATACACGATTTTACGCTTTCCATTGAGAAGGAGGAGCTGACGGATGAGGAGGTTGCTCCGTATGCGCCGAACCATCCTGCTGTGACGCTTGGCACGGTAAAAAGGCTGCTGAAATATATTGAGAAAACGCAAAAGCGTTCACTGCTCCATATTCAGCCGTTCACCTACCAAGAAAGAGAAGCATATCTAGAGCTGGATTATCATTCAAAACGAAATCTTGAATTGATTTCCTCTATTCGAAGCGGTGATCAAAAAGGAACACTTCTATGGCTGTTGGATGAAACGGTTACTGCGATGGGTGGACGTAAGCTGAAGCAATGGATTCATCAGCCGCTTGCAAATAGAAGAGCAATCGAGCATAGGCTGGACGTTGTGACTGCTTTCCTTGATGACTTTATGCTTCGAGAGGAAGTTAAGGAGCTGTTTAAGGAGGTTTATGACCTAGAGCGTCTAGTGGGTCGTATTGGATTCGGCAGCGCGGGTGGTAGAGATCTAGCCCAGCTTAGACAGTCACTTTCGAAAATCCCTTCTATAAAGCAGCTGTTAGTAGAATCCGGCAGCAGCATCTTACAAGCATTAGGGGAGCAGCTCGAAGATTGCCACCACATTTGGCAAAAGCTCGAGGATGCCATCAGTGAGCAACCACCGATTTCTGTGAAGGACGGTGGGGTAATAAAAGAAGGGTACCATGAACGATTAGACCAGTTACGCGACGCATCTGTGAACGGCAAGCGATGGATAGCGGAGCTGGAGCAGAAAGAAAGAGAGCTGACTGGTGCTAAAAACCTGAAAATAGGGTATAACCGAGTATTTGGATATTATATTGAGTTATCCAAAACGAATATCCATTTTGCAGATGAATCCAGATACATTCGAAAGCAAACGCTTGCGAATGCGGAGCGCTATATTACGGATGAGTTAAAAGAGAAGGAATCACTGATCCTTTCCGCAGAGGATGAGAGCTTAGAGCTGGAATATCAATTGTTTACACAACTGCGAGAGGAAATAAAACAACATATCCCGCTTGTACAAAAGCTGGCAAAACAAATTAGTGAGCTGGATGTCTACATTGCCTTCGCACATGTTGCAGACCGTTACCGATTAGTGAAGCCTGAGTTCCACGACTCACAAGCGATGATCATCAAAGAGGGGCGTCACCCAGTCGTTGAAAAGATGCTGAACAATCAGCTCTATGTACCGAATGATTGTGTGCTTACCGAAAAAGAGAATATGCTCTTGATTACTGGTCCGAATATGTCCGGGAAAAGTACGTTTATGCGTCAAGTGGCAATAACGGTCATTATGGCGCAGATTGGCTGCTATGTGCCTGCCCAAAGTGCGACGCTTCCTATTGTAGATAAAATCTTTACACGTATAGGTGCAGCGGATGACCTTGCCGGTGGACAAAGTACCTTTATGATTGAGATGATGGAATCTCAGAATGCCATCTCGAATGCGACGAGCAAAAGCCTTCTTTTATTTGATGAAATCGGAAGAGGGACTTCCACGTATGATGGAATGAGTCTTGCGCAGGCCATGATGGAGTATATCCACCATCATATAGGGGCAAATACATTGTTCTCTACCCATTACCACGAGCTGACAGAGCTTGAAAATACACTGTCTAAGCTAAAAAATGTGCATGTTTCTGCTACAGAGAAGGACGGTAAGGTGGTCTTCCTACATAAATTGAAGGACGGACCGGCAGATAAGAGCTATGGTATCCATGTGGCAGAGCTTGCTCAGCTTCCGAAGGAGATCATTGTCCGTGCACGTGATATCCTTGCTACTTTTGAAGCGAAGGATAAGAAGGAGCAGGAGCCTGTCGAGGCAATGCAGCTGTCTTTCTTTGAAGAGACGCCAGTGAAGGAAGCACCTACACCTGCGCCTGCACCAGTTCAACAGGTGGAAAACAAAAAAGCAGAGCAAATCATGAAAAAAATAAAGAAAATAAATATATCTGGTACGACACCACTAGAAGCACTTCAGCTTCTTTATGAATTACAGAATGAGCTAGATGATTGAGCGGGAGGTGAACTAATTGGGAAAGATTGTTGTAATGGAGGAGCTTCTGTCCAATAAAATCGCAGCTGGTGAGGTAGTAGAGCGGCCTGCATCGGTTGTCAAAGAGCTTGTAGAAAACTCTATTGACGCAGAAAGCACCTCGATTGAAATCACGCTGGAGGAGGCTGGGCTTGCGAAAATCCAGGTAACAGATAACGGGAACGGCATGGATGAGGAGGATGCCCTTCGCTCGTTCTCAAGACATGCTACCTCTAAAATAATGACAGAGCATGATCTGTTCCGAATCCGCTCCTTAGGGTTCCGCGGAGAGGCGCTTGCCAGTATTGCCTCCGTATCCAAGATAGAGCTATGGACCTCTGACGGGGAAAATGTTGGGACGAAGGTGGAACTAGAGGGCGGAAGAGTGATCTCCTCTGGTCCTGCTGCTATTAGAAGAGGGACCGACATCGTGGTCAAACAGTTATTCTACAATACCCCGGCTCGTCTAAAATATTTAAAAACGATTCAAACGGAGCTTGGCCACACCATCGATTTGATCAACCGTCTGGCAATCAGCTTTCCACATATCGCGTTCAAGCTGATCCATAACGGGCAAACAATTATTCAAACAAGTGGCAGAGGGGACCTAAAACAGGTGCTCGCTTCTGTGTATGGCATGGCGAATGCACGGAAGATGGTCTACTATGAAGGCGAATCCCCTGATTTCCGCATTTCAGGATACGCTACCTTACCTGAAATTACGAGAGCCTCGAAAAACTATATGACCGTCTTAGTGAATGGTCGTTGGGTAAAGCATTATGGGGTGAATAATGCAATAGTTGAGGCATATCATACACTTCTTCCGATTGGAAGGTATCCAATTGTGGTATTAAATATTGAGGCAGATCCCATGCTTACCGATGTAAACGTCCATCCGGCGAAGCATCAGATCCGTTTAAGTAAGGAAAAGGAATTAATGGAGCTGGTCAAGCGGACGATTCGTTCTGTCATGCACCAAGTCCAGCAGCCACCTAAAATTACTGAAAAGCCGGCTGTGAAAAAGCAGCCTAGCTATCAATTTAATTTCTTCAAGGAAACCTTTGAGCCAGTGGCAGCTCCGCCTCGACAGGAGGAGGAGAAGGCACCGGAGATGGGAACAACATCTACAAAAGACACGATTGTTTTGGAGGAGCGGGAGCCACTTCGGGAGGAACCGACACAACAAATCCCATCGGAGCCAGTGAACGAGACGTATTCAGAGCCCGTTCAGTCGGAGCCGGATAACGAAACGTACCTAGAAGACGTCCAAGTACCGGTCGAGCAGCGACCACCATTTCCAGACCTTCATGTAGTAGGTCAGATTCATGGGACGTATATTGTGGCGCAAAGTGATGATGGCTTTTATTTGATTGACCAGCATGCTGCCCAGGAACGTATCAAGTATGAGTATTATAAGGAAAAGGTCGGAGAGGTGGATGCCGCGGAGAGGCAGGCGCTTTTATTGCCACTAACCTTCCATTATTCCTTGGATGAGGCTTATCGAATAAAGGAATCCATTGAGGAGCTTCACCAAGTCGGAATATTTTTAGAGGATTTCGGAACGTCGAGCTTTGTCGTGAGGGAGCACCCGACCTGGTTTCCGAAGGGGCATGAAACCAAAATCATTGAGTCTCTCATCGAGCAGGTGCTCACCAATAGAAAGACCGATATTAAAAAGCTTCGTGAAGAGGCAGCAATCATGATGAGCTGTAAGCTATCAATCAAGGCGAACCACTATTTGACCATGAGAGATATGGAGCAGCTGTTAGAAAGCTTGAAAAATGCCAAGCATCCGCTGACCTGTCCGCATGGTAGGCCGGTAATTGTGCATTTTTCTACTTATGAGATTGAAAAGATGTTTAAACGAGTAATGTAGGAGGGGTTTGATGGGAAACTATATTTTAGCTATTGATCAGGGGACTACAAGTTCAAGAGCGATTATCTTTGATAAGCAGGGCAATATCGTCCATTCGGCACAGCAGGAGTTTAAGCAGCACTTTCCGAAGTCAGGGTGGGTGGAGCATGATGCACAGGAAATTTGGGGATCTGTGCTTTCTGTTATCGCCGCAGTACTAACGCAAAGTGGGAACCAGCCGGAGGATATACATGCTATCGGGATTACGAACCAACGAGAAACGACGGTGGTTTGGAATAAAAAGACGGGGAAGCCTGTTTATCATGCGATTGTTTGGCAATCTAGGCAGACACAACCGATTATTGAAGAGCTAAAGAAGCAGGAGCTAGAGGATTTATTCCAACAAAAAACTGGTCTGAAGCTGGATCCGTACTTTTCTGCAACCAAGATTAAGTGGATTTTGGACAACGTAGAGGGAGCAAGAGAACAGGCAGAGGCTGGAGACTTACTTTTTGGGACGGTTGATACGTGGCTTATTTGGAAGCTATCCAACGGAAAAGCGCATGTGACGGATTATTCTAATGCTTCTCGAACGATGCTCTATAACATTTATGAGCAAAAATGGGATGAGGAAATTTGTCAGCTTTTAGATATTCCGATGTCTATGCTTCCCGAGGTTCGTTCGTCCTCTGAGGTATATACCAAAACAGATCCTAGCGTCTTTTTTGGGAAAGAGGTGGACATTGCTGGAGCGATTGGCGACCAACAGGCGGCACTTTTCGGACAATGCTGCTTTGATAAGGGAATGGCGAAAAATACGTACGGTACAGGCTGCTTCATGCTATTAAATACAGGGGAAGAAGCGATTCCAAGTGAATCTGGTCTTCTTACGACGATTGCTTGGGGGATAGACGGGAAGGTCACTTACGCACTGGAAGGTAGTGTGTTTGTGGCAGGCTCCGCGATACAGTGGTTACGTGACGGCCTGCGAATGCTCAAAAAAAGCTCGGATTCAGAAGAATATGCCAAACGAGTGGACTCCACGGATAATGTTTATTTCGTCCCGGCTTTTGTCGGCCTAGGAACTCCTTACTGGGATTCTGATGCAAGAGGCTCTATCTTTGGGCTTACGAGAGGAACGACCAAGGAGCATTTCATTCGGGCAACCTTGGAATCCCTTGCCTACCAGACGAAGGATGTGCTGGATACAATGGAAAAGGATTCTGGGGTGAAGGTAGAGGCACTTCGAGTAGACGGTGGAGCTGTCGGCAACGAATTTCTTATGCAGTTCCAAAGCGATATGCTAAACCTTCCGGTAGAGCTAGCAAAGCTAAACGAGACAACTGCACTTGGAGCAGCTTATTTAGCTGGGATTGCAACTGGCTTCTGGAAGGACATCGATGAGCTTTGTGCGATGCGAGAAAGTCAGAAGATCTATGAGCCAGATATGAATGAAGAGACAAGAAAAAGGTTATATAGAGGATGGGAAAAAGCTGTAGAGGCAACAAGGATGTTTAAATTAACAGAAGAAGAGGTGTAGATTAGTGAGATCTTCTATGGAACGAGAACAAATACTAAATACCTTAGATTATTATGAATTTGATGTCCTGATCATTGGTGGCGGAATCACGGGAGCAGGTATCGCTTTAGATGCCGTAACAAGAGGGATGTCTGTTGCACTTGTGGAAATGCAGGATTTTGCAGCAGGTACTTCTAGTAGGTCCACCAAGCTGGTCCATGGAGGATTACGTTATTTGAAGCAGCTGGAAGTGAAAATGGTAGCAGAGGTAGGGAAGGAAAGAGAAATCGTTTATGATAACGCAGTACACGTTTCTAAGCCTACGGGCATGCTGCTTCCTTTTCATAAGGGAGGAACCTTTGGACCGTTCACGACAGCTGCAGGTCTCAAGCTATATGATTTTCTCGCTGGTGTGAAAAGGGAAGAAAGAAGACTAATGCTTACTCCAGAGGAAACAGTAGAGAGAGAGCCTTTAGTCAAACAGGATAAGCTCCTCGGCGGAGGGTTATATGTTGAATATGTAACGGATGATGCAAGATTGACCATCGAGGTAGTGAAGAAGGCAATGGAACGAGGGGCAGTTTGTCTTAATTATGCGAAGGCAAAATCCTTCCTATACAATGACAAGAACCGAGTAGTTGGTGCTGAAATTTTAGATGTCATTAGCAATAGACGTATTCATGTCCATGCTAAAAAGGTTGTCAATGCAACTGGTCCATGGGTGGATACTGTTCGTGCCTTGGATAGAATCGAAAACAAGAAAAAGCTTCGACTGACAAAGGGCGTTCATATTGTTGTTGATCAATCTATTTTTCCGTTACAACAGGCAGTATATTTCGATACACCAGATAAACGAATGATCTTTGCGATTCCACGAGAAGGAAAAGCATATGTTGGTACGACAGATACCTTCTTCGAAGGGAAAATCCATAATCCAGTTGCGACTAAAAAAGATGTCGAGTACTTATTAGATGCGATTCATTATATGTTCCCAGAGGTCCGGGTGGGAATGAAGGATGTAGAATCAACGTGGGCAGGTGTTAGACCACTCATTTATGAAGAAGGCAAGGATCCCTCTGAAATATCCAGGAGGGATGAAATTTGGGAGTCAGAAGCTGGTCTACTGACAATTGCCGGAGGAAAACTGACTGGATACCGAAAAATGGCAGAGATGATTGTCGATAAGATTTCCAAGCAGCTTGGGGATGAAGAATACGGTCCTTGTATTACGAAGCATCTTCCACTTTCAGGAGGAGATATCGGAGGGGCGGATCAGTTCGAGGCATTTGTTTATGCAAAAGAACAAATTGCGCCACAGTATGGGCTAAGTCATGAAGAAGGTAGAAGACTAGCAAAGCTATACGGCTCTAACGTGGATAAGGTTTTTGAATATGCACATATCCTTTCCGCTGTCTCCTCTCCGCTTCCATTAGGGTTGCTGGCACAGGTATATTATGCCGTACATCACGAGATGGCATATTCCCCTGTAGACTTTTTAGTTAGAAGAACAGGTATGCTTTATTTCCATATAGACCATTTTAAATTATATAAGGATGACGTCTTACAGGTAATGAAGCAGCTTCTGAACTATTCAGAAGAGGAAACAGCTTCTTTCCGAAAGCAATTAGATGAAATCCAGGAGGATGCGACTTTATCGGAAAGCAGGGAAGAATAGTGAAAGAAATAATGGAAGGGTCAATGTCTGATGGGCACTTGGTGCATATCGTTCGGTATAATGCAGAAAATCCGGTAGCGCATGTACATATTTTGCATGGGCTAGCGGAGCATGTTGGAAGGTATAAAGAGTTTGCGGAATTTTTAGTGGCTAACGGCATTACTGTCAGCGGACATGATCACCGTGGTCACGGAAGGACTGCCGAAAAAAACGGGCAATATGGGTATTACGGTGACGGAGACGGCTTTGACCGAGTAGTAGAGGATGTCCGTGAGGTCCTGCATATCGTATATGAAAATAAAGAAGTTCCGCTCATCTTGTTAGGGCATAGCATGGGCTCCTTCATCGCAAGAAGATATATGCAAAAGTATAGTCACACACTTTCAAAGGCGGTATTAAGCGCCACGATGTATAGTCCTGGTATAATGGGTGACGCTGGAATCCTTCTAGGGAAGTTCCAATCTAAGATTCATTCCCCACAGACAGAGAGTCCATTATTAAATTCACTAGTCTTCGGTGCCTTCAATAAGCAAATCACCAATCCGAAAACTCCTTTTGATTGGCTATCAAGAGATGAAGCAAAGGTGCAAGAATACATTGAAGACCCGATGTGTGGTTTTATTCCTACCAACAAGCTGTATACAGATATGTTTGGTGGGTTAAAGACCATTCATCTAAAAGAGGAAATTGACAAAATCAGAAAGGATCTCCCTGTTCTCTTAATCGGTGGTGAGTACGATCCAGTCGGGAAAAACGGCAAGGATGCATTTCGCGTCGCTGAAGGAATGAAAAAGGCAGGGATGACCAATATCACCGTGCATATTGTAGAAAAAGCGCGTCATGAAATTTTAAATGAAATAAACAGGCAGCAAACATATGAGTACCTGCTAAATTGGATGTTGAAAAATGAAAAATAAACCAGCAGTAATAGCAATAGTCGGCCCAACCGCGGTC
This sequence comes from Psychrobacillus sp. Z16_25, assembly GCF_056856695.1. Taxonomy (NCBI): domain Bacteria; kingdom Bacillati; phylum Bacillota; class Bacilli; order Caryophanales; family Bacillaceae; genus Psychrobacillus; species Psychrobacillus sp. Z16_25. The sequence goes on from NZ_JBXEOV010000001.1 coordinate 302,257, forward strand.
GGAAAAACGGCGCTTAGCATTAAGCTAGCGAAGGAAGTAAATGGAGAAGTAATCAATGGAGATTCCATGCAGGTCTATAGAGGCTTGGATATCGGGACAGCCAAAATTACGAAAGAGGAGATGGCGGGTGTACCTCATCATCTCCTTGATATAAAGGAACCTGACGAAAGCTTTTCGGTAGCGGAATATCAACGTCTGGTAAGAGCAAAGATAGAGGAGATTTCCTCTAGAGGAAAGGTGCCGATTATCGTTGGAGGGACGGGTCTTTATGTTCAATCCGTCCTGTATGATTTCCGTTTTACGGAGCAGCCGGTGAAAGAGGCCGGACTTGTGGAGAAGCTAGAGGTTCTTTCGTCGGAAGAGCTTTATGAAAAATTGAAAAAGCTTGATCCGGAGGCTGCCGATTCTATCCACCCGAATAATCGGCAGCGTGTCATTCGGGCGATTGAACGGGTGATTCTGTCAGGGAAACAAAAGCATGAGATTGAACAAGACCAGGGCCAGGAAAGTGTTTATCCGCATTTCATCATAGGTCTTTCAATTGATCGGGAAGTCTTATATGAACGAATCAATAAACGAGTAAATATCATGATGGAAAATGGCCTGTTGGACGAGGTGACAGGTCTCTATAAAAGTGGGCTGAAAGATGTTCAGTCTATACAAGCGATCGGCTATAAGGAAATCTATGCTTATCTAGCTGGACAACTGACGCTAGAGGAAGCAGTCGATAAGCTGAAACAAAATTCTCGAAGATATGCGAAGCGTCAGCTCACCTATTTCCGAAACAAGATGGATATCCACTGGTACAATCCATTTACAGAAGAAGAAAGAATTTTAAAAGAAATTCATGGATTCTTGCAGGATAATCCAGAAATAGCATCGAATAATTAAAAAAGGGACAGAATTTTTATGTAAAAGCATACAAGTGGGGGTATTGGGATGAAACCGATGAATATTCAAGACAATTATTTAAATCAATTACGAAAAAATGATATTTTCGTAACGGTGTTTTTATTAAATGGCTTTCAGCTAAAGGGGCTTGTAAAGTCATACGATAACTTTACGGTGCTATTTGAGTCTGATGGAAAGCAGCAACTAATCTATAAGCATGCGATTTCCACATTCGCACCTTCTAAACCAGTAAAATTGTCTGAAGAAGAATAAGAAATGAATCAGAACGATTCATTTCTATTCTATTATCTATAAAGAAATGGAGAGTTCATCATGAAAACGATCACCGCACAAGAATTACTAGAAAAGGTTGATAACGGCGAAGAGGTAAGCGTTATTGACGTTCGAGAAAAAGAAGAGGTTGCGACAGGAATTATTCCAGGAGCAGTACATATCGCACTAGGTGATGTAGAAGCGAGCATGGATTCAATCGACAAGTCGAAGCCACATTATATTGTTTGTAAGGCTGGAGGCAGAAGTGCCATGGCTTGTCAAATCCTTGAGGAAAATGGCTTCGACGTAACCAATGTTGCTGGCGGGATGCTGGACTGGGAAGGCGAAGTCGAACTATAAGACATTGATAGAAAAGCCCTTACGATTTTAGCATCGTAAGGGCTTCTTTCATTTTGACCGCAGTGAGAAGTCTGAGTCTGAACGAGAGTAAAATTGACTTGAACGAGAGTAAAGGTCACTCGAACGAGAGTAAACTCCTCGAATGAGAGTAAATTGCTCCTATCCGAGAGTAAACCCCGGCTGAGTGAGAGTAATCTCGTCTTGAACGAGAGTAACTACTCTTTAAGTGAGAGTAACCCCATTTAAATAACGAAGATTGAGATGTTGCCGACATGGTGATGCTTCGGTTTTTTCTATAAAAATTATTTATATGTTGATAGGACCACGAATATTTTTATCTTGGATGTATATACTATGTATATACATTTGGGGAAGAGTGTGATAATATGAAAAAAAAGGAAAACCGATTAAACCATAATAAAGGGGTTGACTATATGTCTACAGTTATTGCTCAAAAATGGGGTAACAGTTTAGGTATTCGCATCCCGAAAGAAGCTGCTGACAAAATAGGAATTGACCAAGGAACTGAATTAGAATTAAGCGTAAGCTCCCAGCAAGGAGTTATTACGATAAAACCAAAAAAGGTAAAAAAAGAATATAGTTTAGATGAACTTCTTTCTCGGATTACTGCTGAAAATCGTCATGCTGAAATTGAATTAGGTAAAGAGGGTCGTGAGCTAATATAATGGAATCTAAAGTGCCGAAAAGAGGCGATTTAATTGTATTAAGCTTCTATCCACAAGCTGGTCATGAACAAGCTGGCAGAAGAAATGCTATAGTCTTATCTCCGAGAGAATTTAATGAGGCGACGGGATTTGCGGCAGTTTGTCCCATTACAAGTAAAGAAAAAGGATATCCTTTTGAAGTCCCCTTACCCAAGGAGGGGATTACCCTAGATGGCGATGGTTTTCCAGTAACAGGGGTAATACTAACGGATCAAGTAAAAACGTTAGATTGGAAAGCTAGAAACATCAAAATTCTTAAAAGTTATCATTTGGATGATGCTCAAACTGAGATAATGGATGAAATAATCGAGGAATGTCTTGCAAAGATACAGACATTTTTATCTTAAACCTCTTTCTTTTGAAAGAGGTTTTTAAATAGAAATTTGGACTACCCTTAGTGGATAGCTACCACAAAGACTTAAAATTATATATGGAATCTTGTGTTCTTCTTTCAAGTAAACAAAATACGATTTATTTCTTTTGAAAATGCATACATAAGGATTAGCAGACCTGTAGCAAGAAAGATCCATACAAACCAGTTTTGAAAATAGAAAATCTCTGGTTCTGGCTGATACTGATTATGCGCTGCTTGTGCTAGCCAATAGATGTAAGAGCTTAGTCGTTCGATTGTAAATAAAATGCCACTAGCTACGATAAGACCTACCCCTATAATTACTTGCGTGCCTTTATTCAAAATAACACCTCCTTCAAGGAAATAATTGGAATATATTTCATTTTAACAAAAGGAGTGAGCAAATGTTAATGTTTACCGAAGAGCAATTGAGAAATCTAATTGCAGGAAAAATGATTGGTGATTCCTATCCTTATGATACAAATGACGATGATGAGGTAGAAGCACATATTCGTAGGTTGTTTTACCGGATCGATAGGATCCCTGGCATCATATGTGAAGCAGAGTGGAAGCATTTTGGGAGCGGCTATGCCTCCTTTGTAGAGTTTTATTGCTACCGTGAGGAGGATAAGCGAAGCTCGGAGAATAAATGGACACGAGAAGAGGAGACAGAGGGGCTTCTTCTTTATATCAGTCGTCTGGCACCTGTTGCAATTATGGGAGAGGATACGAGATATAAAACGTTTCTCATAGAGACTGGCGAGCAGACAGGCGGAGCTTACGGCTCTCTAACAAGTCCAAGCCAACTGCGTATCAGAGAGAAATTCCTCCCTGTCGCACAAAAGATAACCGAGGCGTTAACAGAATTTGGTTATGAGCTGTTGAAGGAGGAATCGATCAACATGCCTCTACCGTTTCAAGCGAAAATTCCAACTATCTATAGTGAGCCACGGGATTATGTCCTCATGCATGCCATTTTTTACTGGGAGGACTAACTGGTTAATTTCCAAAAGGAAATTAGCCTTTTTTTGTTGATTCCTTTATCATATAGAAGGAATAAAAAAAGGAGAAAGATATCATGATATTTACTACGACACTAACAGAACAAACACTTACATTAGCAGCAAAAGCAGAAGAAAAAGTAGCTGCTTACCATAAAGAGGCGGAACGAATTGCCTTCCATAACCAACAAAAGGTTCTTCATGCATTTAAAGCTCACCAGGTGGGTGACCATCATTTCCAAACGTCCACTGGATACGGCTATGATGACGAAGGTCGAGATACATTGGAAAAGGTATATGCGACAACATTTGGAGCAGAGGCAGCACTAGTTCGCCCACAAATTATCTCGGGGACGCATGCGATTTCCATCAGCCTGTTTGGGGTACTACGACCAAACGACGAGCTGCTTTACATCACTGGAAAGCCATACGACACGCTTCAATCGATTGTAAGTGGAGGGGAAGAGGACACTGGTTCCCTAGCAGATTTCGGAATCAGCTATCAGCATGTAGATCTTCTTTCTACAGGTGAGATCGACTGGGAAGCTGTTGAAAAGGCTGTACATAGCCGTACGAAGGTCATTGCGATTCAACGTTCTAAGGGATATGCGGTAAGACCATCCTTTACGATTGATCAAATCAAGGATATGGTGCAGCGTATTCGTGCAATAAAAGAAGATGCGATTATTTTCGTGGATAACTGCTACGGAGAATTTGTGGAGGAACTAGAGCCGACAGATGTGGGAGCAGATCTAATGGCTGGATCGCTTATTAAAAATCCAGGCGGTGGATTAGCGAAAACAGGCGGTTATATCGCAGGAAAAGAAAAGTTTGTGAAAAAATGTGCTTATCGTATGACTTCTCCGGGTATAGGAGGAGAGGCAGGAGCTTCTCTTGGTACATTACTTGATATGTATCAAGGTTTTTTCCTGGCACCCCATATTGTTTCCCAAGCCGTAAAAGGAGCTATCTTTACTTCTGCTGTGCTAGAAGAGGCAGGGATGACAACGGAGCCCCATTATACATCTAAGCGAACCGATTTAATTCAATCCGTCTCCTTCCAAACAGCGGAGCAGATGATTCAATTCTGCAAGGCTATCCAACAACATTCACCAGTGAATGCGCAGTTTGCACCTGAGCCAGCCTACATGCCTGGCTACGAGGATGACGTCATCATGGCTGCCGGTACGTTCATTCAAGGCTCAAGTATGGAATTAACTGCAGATGGTCCAATTCGCCCACCATTTACCGCATTTATTCAGGGTGGTTTGACGTACGAGCATGTCAAATATGCGATTTTAGGAGCAGTTCAATCCATCAAATCCTAACAAATTGATACCACTTTCTAAAAATTTAGAAGTGGTATATTTTTTAAAAAATATATGTTAGAATTGCTTACATAGTGTTGACATGTTAGCTTACGTGACATATACTATCCATATAACCTACATAGGAGGTGCGGCGATGGAAAAGGAGTGGAGACGTTCCATGCCACTGCTATCAATGAACACAGTCATGCAGCTAACAGGTCTAACAGCTAGACAAATTCGCTACTATGAAGAACAAGAACTGGTACAGCCTGCACGTACGGAAGGTAAGCAGCGGATGTTCTCGCTAGATGATATAGATGTCTTATTAGAAATAAAGGACCTCTTAAAGTCAGGCGTGAATATTGCTGGAATCAAACAGATTTTTGAAATGAAAAAAAATCCAGCAGTCTCTAAAAATGCCCACCAAGTCATCTCTGACCAAGAATTACGAGCAATTGTCAAAGAAGAGATGCAACTGGCACAAAGACAACAAAGAGCTTCATTACGACAAGGGGACCTATCTCGCTTCTTTCGATAAGCGAGGTTCACATATTATCAAATATTTAGGAGAGTGGAAAAATGAGCAAGTATACTAAGGAAGATATTAAAAAGTTCGTAAAGGAACATGAGGTAAATTTCATTCGTCTTCAGTTCACAGATATACTAGGTACGATTAAAAATGTTGAAATTCCAGTAAGTCAGCTCGATAAAGCTCTCGATAACAAAATGATGTTCGATGGCTCTTCAATTGAAGGCTTCGTACGTATCGAAGAATCTGATATGTATCTTGTACCAGATTTAGATACTTGGGTAGTATTCCCTTGGATCACAGGAAAAGGGAAGGTTGCTCGTTTAATATGTGACGTAAATAAAGCAGATGGTACTCCATTCGCTGGGGACCCACGTAGTAACTTGAAACGTATTATGAAGGAAATGAAAGAATTAGGGTTTACTAGCTTCAACCTAGGACCAGAGCCAGAGTTCTTCCTATTTAAATTAGATGCTCAAGGTGAGCCAACTCTAGACTTAAACGACCATGGCGGATACTTTGACTTAGCACCAGTGGACCTTGGGGAAAACTGCCGTCGTGATATCGTGCTTGAGCTAGAAGAAATGGGCTTTGAAATCGAAGCTTCTCACCATGAGGTAGCTCCAGGACAGCACGAAATCGACTTTAAATATGCGGATGCAGTAACTGCATGTGATAACATCCAAACCTTTAAACTAGTAGTAAAAACAATTGCTCGTAAGCACGGCTTGCATGCAACATTCATGCCAAAACCATTATTCGGCGTAAACGGATCTGGAATGCACTGTAACGTTTCTTTATTCAAAGGAAAAGAAAATGCATTCTTCGATGAGTCTGCAGAGCTTCAATTAAGTGAAACAGCAATGCAATTCATGGCTGGTATCCTGAACCACGTGCAAAGCTTCACAGCTATCACGAACCCGACTGTAAACTCATACAAACGTCTAGTTCCTGGCTACGAGGCACCATGTTACGTAGCTTGGTCAGCTCAAAACAGAAGTCCACTTATCCGTATCCCAGCTTCTCGCGGATTAAGCACTCGTATCGAGGTTCGTTCTGTTGATCCAGCTGCTAACCCATACCTTGCAATGGCAGTAATCCTACAAGCGGGTCTTGATGGAATCAAAAACAAAATGACTCCACCACCAGCAGTAGATCGCAACATCTACGTAATGACAGAAGCAGAAAGAGAAGAAGTAGGCATCCACAACCTCCCGCCAACATTACACGCAGCAATCAAAGAATTGTCTAAGAGCGAAGTAATCAAAGGTGCACTAGGCGAGCACATCTACGCAAACTTCCTTGAAGCAAAAGAAATCGAGTGGGATATGTTCAGAACTACTGTACATCCATGGGAACGCGAGCAATACTTGAAGATGTATTAAGATTGATAGACTTTTAGAACAGATATGAAGAAAACACCGTTTGGTCATTTGATGACTGGGCGGTGTTTTTTATATCACTTTAGCAGAGAATACGATACATGGAATTAAATCGATTGTTTTGCTCAATGGACATTCCGCTTACTTTATTGTCCTAATTACCTAGAAGTTTTGGATTTAATTGAAAGTAAAAAGCGGAAAGATATGAAGGATTAATCACCCCTAGATCATCTTATTCCTGGGATAAATTTAACCAGTTTTTTTCATCAATAGCTTGAATTTTATAATTTGATCCAACTATATCTAACATTCTTTGATAAGTTTCAATATTCCAAGAATCATCTACATGTTCATATAAATCTGGATCTACATATTCTTTAATAATGTAGTTTGTAACAGAACTAATGTCTACTAAATTTCCAAAAAACACTCTTAATATAATCGAATCGTCTTTTTCTAAAGGTTTAACAGTTAGGAGGTAAATTCTAAATACATTCACAATTTCATTTAGATCTTCTTCGTCTAAAAAACAAAGTGGATCTAACTTTTTGTCTTCTTCTGTATATGGTCCTCTAGTATCTTCGATAATAACATAAGCTAACATTTTATCATCTTTAAAAAAACGAAAAATCTCTAAATCTTTTAATCTTAGTTTTCTATCAATCTCAATCATTTTCTTCACCTATCCAAATATGAAATTAGGTCCTGCTTTTATTATTTCCCACACTGTTAATCCAGAGACAGCAGCAAGTCCTGCTAAAACAACAAGTGGCTGTAATATTATTTCTGTCCATGAAAACTTACTTGCTTTTGCTCGTTCTTCATCAAGTTGTTCCTGTTTTTTTTATCCTTTTTTCCAGTCTGCTGTTTCTTTTGTACAGATTTAGGAACTTTAGCTGAGTCTTTCGCACCTTTAATACTACCTTTTTTCACGTGAACATGCTAATCATTATCCACTCCATCAACATGTGGACCCTCACCACGAAATCCATCCAGCTGCACCTTTTAAGTCTTTCATTTCAGATGATAACGCTTCTTCTCGGCATATAGTTGTATTAAAATGGCACGCACCGTTCTGAAGTGAGATAATGTTTATAAATTATTAGCTAAAATTTTCCCAAATGCCCATTTTGGGACGTTCGATACAGCAGCTAAGACTACCAAACAGTTTAGACTGCTTTTTAATTCAATTAGTTTACTAAACTTTGCTTTGGGAACAATTTCGACAATGGTTAGAGTATTACAGTTTGTTGATTAAATGTTAGGTTTATCATGAATGATATATAAAGTATTTTAAAATGCAAAGGGTTATATTTTGAACAAAGGAGCAGTCTTCTTTTTTCTAGGGTTAATAATGTACGTGACTGGGATATATCTATCCACTAAGTCAGTTATAGTTGATACCTTCATTTGTATCTGTGGAGGGATGTTAACGGGAGTTAGCACCTATGTCCCCTCGATGCTGATAAGTCATTATTGTCAGTAGTTGGTTCATTACTACGCATAGAATCCCTGTGGAGTTTAAATTGACTTCTAACCGATTGATTTATAACACATAAGAAAAGAATAGAGGAACTGTTTCATGCGCATAACTATTAGTGTATAGAAAGAAACTTTGATCTAACTATGCTAAATAAATGATTATTGTCAATATTTTATTAAGTTGATGTGGAAATGTTATGTATTGTATGATATTTATACTACATAAGAAGGAGAGAGACGATGTTATATTTACTAGCAATCTTTTTACCACCAGTTGCAGTGCTGCTTGTAGGGAGACCATTTCAAGCGTTTATTAATTTATTATTATGTTTCTTAGTGTGGATACCTGCTGTGATCCATGCGGTCCTAGTGGTGAACGAACACAAAGCAAATCAAAGAATGAAGAAACAAGCTGAATTAATTAGCAAAGCGAACAGACATTAACCATCGAGTCATGCCTCTCAAGGTGTGGCTTTTTATTTTTGTTAAAATAGGGTTTTAGAATAAAGAGAAGTAAAATACTTCCCATATATAAATAGACATTCTTTACTTTGCTAGTCCGACAATAACAGTATGTTAGTTGGGTCAAAATACCTTTCAGGGAAAGTGGTATATCACAGTCATTTTATAAATTTTTATTTAGTTGTAACGCATGGGATTTTTTGGTGATATAATCAAGTGGAAGTACAAACAAAGGGGTAAATTATATGGTATTAGCTATCAATAAAGGTATTAGCACACAGGTTTTGGATGGAAATAATGTTTTATCTGCATTAGAGTCTAATCTAGCAATGATTGAATTTGATATGAACAAAAGAGTTATTTGGGTTAACGAAAATTTTGCTCAAACGCTTGGATATAAAGTAGAGGAAATCTTACATGCTAGCCATATGCAATTTTGTACAAGAGAATTTGTGGAAAGTGAAGAATATGAAATACTGTGGTCAAATCTAAAAAAAGGGCTAAAATTTCAAGAAAAAATCAAGCGAGTTGGTAAAAATGACAATATAATTTGGCTGGAAGCTACTTATATCCCTATTCTTTCAAGTGAAAATACGGTCGAGGCTATATTAAAAATAGCCACTGATATTACAGAGAGAGAGAACACGACAACCGAATTAATTTCCAGGTTGAAAAACATGACAGAAGAGCTAGTAAACTTAGTAATCGATAACTCCAGCGAAAAAATGAAAGCGATTGATTCCTTAAAAGTACAAACTGACCTAATAAATGATACTTCCATTGGAATTCGAAATATTTCTCGGCAAACAAATATGGTTGCTTTAAACGCGGCAATTGAAGCGGCTAGAGTTGGTGTACATGGTCAAGGATTTAAAGTAGTAGCAGATGAGGTAAGAAGATTGTCCGGTAATGTGGACCAGGCGATTAATGATGTAAATGAAAACGTGAGCAATATTGTAGGAGAAGTGATGAAAGTTAGTGAGGTAACGGAAGCACTACAGAAATCCATCATAAAAACTCAAACAAAATTCGCTGAGTATCTCGAGGAATTTGAAGACCTGACTAGATAATGAAGTCAAATCACCTACCAGGAAGGAAGGTGGTTTTTCTCCTATATAAATCTGGAAAGTAGGGGTTATATGAAAAAGGCAAAATATTTGGGTTTTAGAGAAGGGCGTTTTCATTAGAATTGGAGAGTAAAACGGCTTAGGTCCTATTAAAATGTAAAAGGAAACCTACAAGTGATCTCTCTTTAGGTTTCCTTTTTATGATTATATTATTGTAAGTTATCTACTGCGTATTGAGCTTCTTCTGGCGTAAATTTTTCTCCGTGTTCAGAAATTAATTGATCGTAAATAGCGGAATCTGACATGCTCATAGTGTCAGCATATATTTTTGCCTTTTCTAACGCATTTTCTTTCCAATCACATACAATGTTGTCAATAGCGTATTGAGCGGCTTCAGGTGGGAAGCCTTCCCCATATTCAGATGTCAACTGATTATAAATCCCTGCTTTTGACATGTGCATTGTTTCAGCATATATTTCAGCTTTCTTTAGTGCAGCTTTATATTCTCTTGGAACACTTTCTTCTTTAGCTTGTTCTTGAGCTTCCTTTTCTTCAGCTTTTTCTTCTGTTTTCTCTACTTCAGTATCTACTGCTTCTTGAGTAGTCTCATCCGTTTCCGTATCTACTTTTTCTTGTGGCGTTTCTTCTACAAGCTCTTCGTTTTTTGAGGAACTAGTTTCGACTTGTTCAGTTTCATCGCCCATTGATGCTATTGCTGAGATAACAACTATTACTGCAATAACGATGAACCACCACTTTTTGTAAAAAGGTTTTTTAGTTTGGTTTTTTTCAGACATTTTTACTACCTCCCTCATTTACTGAATCTATTATACTGTGTGTTTAAATTCTTTCCAGATTAAATCAGGATTATTTATCTAGGAAAATTAGTTAAATATATATATATGATGCTTTATTTTAGCCTGAATATAAGGTCTGTTTCGATTAATTTTGACGTTTAAAAAGATTATAATTACCTAAAATTATTTTAAAAATAATAATATTTAGATGTATATTTTTGTAGAGGAGAGGGGGAAATGTTTTTGCAGAATTGAACTGAAAAAAGGCCATCACAATTACTCATGATGACCTTTCTGCTCATAAATCTTATTCCAGAATATAAGGTAACTCTAAGTCATTCGGTAAGTTGATGCCATGTGTTTCCGTGTAGGATTTGATGCCTTCTAACTCGTATTCACGGCCGACGCCTGATTGTTTCACTCCGCCAAAAAAAAAAGTAAACCACCGTAGCCCAGTAGGCAATGGTGGTTTACAAAAAGGTATGCTAATTTTCATTAAGTCTATAGAAAGTGTTGTTACAACGAATACTCGGACATTAGATGTTCCAGAGCTTCTGCTGCATCATTCAAGTTATCAAATAGCGTTACTGAGTTATCAGAAAGATTGGTTAGCTCAATGGTAGTTGTATCTTTTAAGCAACGCACGGTTAAGACAGGTTCATCCTTTAAACTGAAGGTATGTTTAATTTCGACGTTGTTATACATACAGAGAGTCTGTAGCATTTTCATGATATTATCTTTGATCATTTAAACTGCCTCCTACCTACTAGTGGAAGGTGACTAAGAAAAGTCAAAAAATTTCCATTAATTGTTTAATGATTTGATTATCTTAACATAAATTAGATGAAAAGTACACTTATCGAACTTATAAAGGGGTGGAGGGACTTGTCTTGCTTTTCGGTGCAAGCTCAAGTATCCAGAAATTGATAGTCGTTAGAATTGGAATAAAAAATATAAATACGACTATACCTAAACTGCCAAATAAACCTTCCGCTTCTTTATGAAAAGTTTGAACGTCCAACTTATATAGTAGGAGGCTGGCAAAGGACAAAATAAAAGCATTTATTCCAAATGCGATCAACCTTGCTTTCCTTTTTTTATTCCTTTTCATCATCCAAACGGAAGAGACTGTCGAGACTAGGAAAGAAACAATTAAAATGATAAATGTGATGAAATTCAAGAAAATCCTCCTATCTCAAAGAACAAACTAACAGATGATGGCTTTTATATAATTTACCATAATAATCCATTAAATGATAGGGTAGCATGAAAGAAATTAGACCGATTCATCTTGCGATTATGTGGAGGGATCTTGTGATTTGGACCATCTATTTTGCTATTAAGTCCAGGTATCTTGTGATGTTGGGTATTGGTCGATGCACTTAAGTATAAGTTATGAACGTAGGCGTAGAATATTCAATTAAAAAAGGACAGGTTTTTTTAGAAACCTGTCCCAAAGATTGTTTACACATACAAAGAACAACGGTTAGGTCACACGATATTAGCAGTCGTGCCCGTCGTGACGATTATTTGAAAATGTTGCACCAATGATGATTAGAAGGATAAATAAAACAACTAGTAATGCAAAGCTGTTGTTTTTACGGGACCCTCCACCTCCATATGATTGGTAGTTACATCCACTATAATCAGATTGATAGTTACAACCGCAATTATTAGACTGATAGTTTTGGGAATAGCCTTGATTATACATAATTAAGCACCTCCTTTGTAGTTGATATGATATTGTACGCACAAATGAATGGAACACATAATGAAAACGTTTAGATTGAAGGAGAATAGCAAATTATTTTTAATAATTTAATTAGTAGTCCCTAAGGTAATGAAAGCATGATTTAATAGGAAAATAATGAGAGACATATTTAGATAAATAGGGGAAATGCTAGTGAAAGGAATTAGTTGGGAGGTAAGAGTATGGAGATGGTAGTAAATAGAATGAAGGACGGATTTGATTATTTAACCGAGCAGGGGAAGCAGATAACGAAAATAATCATCAACCAAGAGGTATATAAAAAATTACTCAAAGAAAACAAGGCGGATATCAAAATGACGACCAGTGGACCGCTACTTTTTGGGGTGCCGATAGAGGCGGGAGAAGTAGAAAAATTTGAATACATCCTCAGCGAAGCCACTTGACACGAAGTGGCTTTTGTTTTGGTATCCATTTATTCATGACGAATAAAAGATCTTATTTATCCTCCTTAAGTTGTTCCACATTAAAAGGATCAAAGGACAGCAGGAAATCTTTATATTGTACCACAATCCCATATCGTTGCTTATAGACCTCTAGCGCTTCCTTTAGATAGTGGGACGTAATTTCTAAATGGACGCAGATCTCCTCTACATTCGTCAATCCCAGCTCATAGCATTCAATTAGGTGGTCAAATGATACAATTTTCTCAAAGCCCCATCTTCTTGCGACCTGTTCCAGCTTGCGATTGTGTAAATTGTCTAGGTCTGTAATGTCTCCAACAGTGGTCTCGTAATGTCCTAATTCTTCTGCAAGAATGCAATGCTTCTCATAAATGCTTTGGAATTTATTGATTTCAATATTTTGATCGTAATATAGTCCTGATAATCCCTTAGGCAAATCTTTTTCCACGATTCGGATGTGTGGGTATTGAGTTATTAGTTTTTCATAGCTCATTCACGGTCACTCCTTTACTTTCTTTGTGACTTGATAAATGCGATATATTTTTTTATGTCATTTAGCTCTTCCTCTGTCACGTCCTCATCGATATGCGCTGCAATCGTTTGGATTGTTTCTTCTTTTTTATGTTCCAAAGGAGGAAAGAATTCACTTACGGAAACCTCTAATAGCTTAGCTAGCTCATATAACACTTCTTGATTGGCCTTTCTTTCTCCTTTTTCATATCGAGAGATCGTTTGTTTCGTCGTATGTAATTTTTTAGCTAATTCCTCCTGGTTCAAATTCCTTAGTAAACGCCATTTTTTTATTTGCTCCCCCACAAAATTACTTAGCTCCATTATTGCAGAAGGCCTCCTTTTCAGTTTTTTAACCAGTATAACTTAATAGTCACCATATTGGAAACATAATTTTCGAATAATTCAAATTAACCATTTACTTATAACCATACTGGTGATAATATTAGCTAAAAATAGAACATATGTTTTTATTTAGTCACCATTTCGGAAAAGGGGGAAAGGGGTTTGAAAGTAACTAATTATATAGTTAGTAGATGGGTTTTAGAGAAGGGGTTAACGGAGCACAAGATTGCATTTGTCGTATCAAGAGATAGGGGGTATGAAGAATATAGAAAGGTGAGACAGCAGAATACCAAGCCGATATATAGCCGTTACTCGAAAAGCTTGCTAAACAGTATGTTTAAGAAATGGTTATAGAAAGGGGGACAAGCACTTGCGAGAAAAAGAGTTACATGATCTGGATCAAGGCGTTTATTTAATAAAAGAAGGGGATTGCAAGAAAATTGAAAGCCCGTCAAATGGATTTGGAAAACAAATCATCACCTGGCAAAATGGAAAGCCAACACTGGTAGAGGTTCAATCTACGAAAAGAATATAACGTTACTGGAACAACCAGGACACACGGACTTTTATAGTCGTGTGTCCTTTTTATTTTAAAGGAGGGAAGCAGATGCAAATAAATACAATGCAAACGAAAAAGGCCGCAGAGAAAATGTTAGGGGAATACCGCAGATACCTGCTACAGGCAACACTTGATCAAATGCCAAAGCTGACATCCACTTATTCACTTGTTCCTCCGTCGGGAAGCTTTACTCGAAACTCCTCCACTGAAAAAGCAGCTATTGCAAATGTAGATTATGAACGAAGAAGAGAAGAGGTGATGGAACTAGTCATACATGCAGTGAACAAGCTAAACGAACGTGAGCGATCCATTATCGCCATGAAGTATCTTGGGGAGGAAGAAATATTCGACTACGAGGTATATACAGAGCTGAATCTTTCCCACCGACACTATTACCGTATTAAGTCGCAGGCCTTGCAGAAGATGGGGATTGCTATGGGAATAGCGGTTTATGAGGGAGAGGCAATGTGAAAGAGATTGGTGTGAGGTTAGTGGGGCGGTTGAAGGGAGTTAAGTGCGATTAACAACTCAACATAGATAACTAGTGAAAGTGAATGTAACAGCCCTTATGATTCTTCATCTTGATATGATTATAAGGGCTTTCTGACTTTTTACGTTTAGGTTCTCCGCTGTGTCTCGAATTCATCAATATAAAGTATCTATGTGTTGATGCAACAATAAAAAAGAGACAACAATTCATATAAGAATTGTGTCTCTGACTCTGTTATTTATGTTAACAACTCTTCTTCCTTTATAAACAGTTTATTTAACAGTTTATAAATCAATAGAAAAGTGATAATAAAAATACCGAAATCAACTGCGAATAATAACAGATTAAATTCATCTTTAAACACATTATAATGAAAATCGATCAAATCAAATAGTAAATTTGTAATGATATACGTAAGTATAACTGTTATAAAAGTGACTGTTCCTTTTTTCAAAATACCACCCCCTAAAATTGGAGATAGTTATCATTTTCGCTTCCTCACTGCAACCAATGGGTGATTATTGACATAATAATCATAGGCTATATAAGTGCACAAGTGAAACTCTCTCTTGATAACAATATTTTAACATAATTTAATAATTATTTGCATTATTTTGAGTTTTATCTTTGAAAATACTTTTGAATATGACTTGGAAAAGCAAATGATACTTTTTCGTGTCTCAACGTCCTCTAAGTTAGGACCCATTGATTATCTTAGACATGATGCGTGTATATTGCAGAAGCTGTGATTGCAATGGGGATAGATGTTTTCAAGAAGGAGGCAATGTGAAAGAGAGTGGGGTTAGGTTAATGGGTGCAGTTGATGGTGAGAAAATTGCGATTAACAACTATAAGCGAACGAGACAAAACAAGTGAAAAGCCATCCATCTTTAAGGTAAGCCACAGCCGATCGCTTGCATGTACCGTTGCAACGTCTTACCAATTTCTCTCATCTTCTAGTAATCACCGACGCTGCTACGAGCTAATTATTGATTATAACAAGATTCCAAATGAATTTGAAAGAAAGCCCCGTTACTTTATAAAATGTACTTAATTTTTACCCCATCCACATCGCCCAAACAAAAATTGACCATAGAGAAATCGTAAAAGCAATCAGGATAGATATACCTAGGAAAGCTGATTGCTTGATAATAGCTAAAAATACCGATACAAGAATATATAATCCAATGCTAGTAAAAGTTATGACAGTTATAGCTGTCGCTAACTTAATTGTTGGAAACTGTTCATGCAAATAATAAGATATACTTTGAGCAAAGATGCCTAAGAAAGTTGCAATTATCAGAAGTGTTATAGTCACATAATGAAATTTCCCTTTCATTACTAGTCCTCCTTTTTCTCTCACAATCTTAGCTCTTTTTAATAGCCCCAGTCTTCCACTCGCCATTTATCAGCTTTGCTATCTCTTATCAGTATCCAGTTCCAATCCGTATAAGTAGTATTTGGATTGAACCCTTTTTCTGCACCAGTAGAATCAACATGAAAGTTCGAGAACAAGACAATAATATTTTCTTTCTTTACAGTACTTTCAGAACCACCGCCAGAACGAAGATAGCCTTCAATCACTTCATTTGACTCTTCTTCCGAGTACCATAATTTAGTCATCTCGGATCCATTAAATTCCCTAAATTTTTTCTTTACAGCCTTTATTGCCTTATTTATTTCGTCTTCGGTAAACTTGTCAGATTCCTCGATGCTAACTGCAACAGTATCCATTTTACCACCTTGAATATTAGAAATAAGAAAAAACGCTATTAGTATGAAGCAAAGGGAAATTAGAATTTTCATTTTAGCCATAGCTAGCTCCTCTTTTGATTAAAATATTAAAATATTTCTCAACATACTTCTATCTAGAAACCGCCAAGGGTAAGTACTATTCGACGCTTAACTAGGACGCTTTGATAATCTTATAAACGTGATGCGTGGATATAGCAGATGCTGGGATCAGAACGATACCTATGAATAGTAGTGATAAAAGGTCCGTGAAAGTATTCCATGGGATATATCGATTGAAGATAAATTGAAAAATGTTAAAGTAAATAACAAAAAATACAACCGTCAAAAATAAGTAAACAAGTCTTTCCATGTTCCTCTCCACCTCACATAAACTCACTTTAACATAACTTGATATTTATGGAAATAAAAGATAGCTTCTTGAGTTGGATTAGGGGAAGTGCACGCAGAATCATGAGTAAACACTAAGCAGCCGAGCCTAGTCGCCAGCTATGCACAAGTAAAGAGGTGGATTGCGTAAGTAACAGGAGACAAGAAGGAACTGCCATTTTATCGGTGTCTTAGGCCATGCATTTGAGCAAACAAAATTGGTCATCTTGTTTCAGTGATGCTCGTGTCGAGGATTTAGTCACGTTCATTCCTGGTTTAGTCGCTTTCGCTCAGTGGTTAGTCACGTTCATTGCAAATTTAGTCGCTTTCACTCCGGAATTAGTCGCTCTCATTACCGATTTAGTCACTAATCGGAAATTTACTGGAAATAACTTATCGCCCCATTCGTTTTAGATAGCTCTAGATTGGCAATAAACTGGTAACACTTGCGGTTAGTCCTTCCTTACTTGCGGTCGCCAGCGTATTACATGCGTTTCCAGATCGGTTACTTGCGAAATCGTGACCTTTACTTGCGATAAGAGTCAGTTTACTAGCGTTTGTCAACATATTGGTTCAGGTTAGTGTTAAATCCGATTGATAACCCCACTATTGCTTCTAAAGTATGTATCCTTTTCCCCGGAAATCTTCTATATAACTAGTAAAGGGGGATGGCACAATCATGGCATCATTTCCTCCAAATCTTATGTTTTAATATAAACTAGGAAGAATAAAACAACAGCAGCTGACCTGGCACAATGATGGCACAAAAAATCGTTTTTACTATGATTTAATAGTAAATAAGAAACAGTGGATAAGTAGAAAGAAACGTCTCCCCAAGGAGGCGTTTTTTTATTCCCAAAATGAGGAGGAGCAAAATGGAAGCATTTATTGGGTTGAGTTGCACGGTGCTTGGGTTGGTCATTGGCTTTTTGACCTTTGGGCGCTCTCGAGATAAGGAGTTGAGAGAAGAGGCCGAGAGAAAGGCGGTGATGGAAACAAAGCTAGATACGATTAGCAAGGGTATTGAGCAGCTGCAGGAGACAATCAAGGAACTGGAAAAGGAGATAGATGTGTTAACGGAGCAGGTGATTCGTATGGAGGAGGCCATCAAGCAGAGTCAGCAAAAGAAGGCAGATGTTATTTTACAGGAGGTGAGTCCGGTATGAGGATAAATTGGAGGGTTCGGTTTCAAAACCGCTTGTGGGTCACAGGTTTTCTAGCGCAGTTGCTCATTCTTCTTGAGCTACTGTTAATCGGTGGCCAAGCAATGGGGTGGACGGAATTTCAACTGACGGACGAAGTGCAAAATTGGATACTTGCCGTTGTCAACACGGCTCTTGGTATCTTATCTATGCTTGGCATTATCCAGGATCCAACAACCTCTACACTTGCGGACAGCAAGCGAGCATTGAACTATAAAAAGCCTAACTAAGCTACCTGCTTAAGGTGGCTTTTTCTTATGACATGAAAGGGGGTGATTCCCATGGAGTAGCTAAAGGTAGTAGACGTGGAATAAACAAAAAAACAAAAAAAGAGGAGTGTTTATTATGGTAAAAATTTTTATTGATCCAGGTCACGGTGGTTCGGATCCAGGTGCAACAGGTAACGGGTTACAGGAGAAAAACCTGACCCTCCAAATTGCGAAAAGAGTTCGAGATATTTTAGTGGGAGAATATAATAATGTCAACGTATTGATGAGTAGGACAGGGGATACCTTTCCCTCATTGGTGGACCGAACAAACCAAGCAAATGCGTGGGGAGCGGATTTCTTCCTATCTATTCATATCAATGCGGGTGGAGGAACAGGCTATGAGGATTACATTTATCCAGGCAGCGGAGCGCCTACTACTACGTATCAAACAAATATCCATTCAGAGGTCATGAAGCTCGTGAACTTTACGGATCGTGGAAAGAAAACAGCGAATTTCCATGTGTTACGAGAGTCCAATATGCCAGCGATGCTAACCGAAAATGGCTTTATCGATAATTCAAATGATGCAGCAAAGCTAAAAACTGCTTCGTTCATCGAATCTCTGGCACGTGGTCATGCAAATGGACTTGTGAAATGCTTCAACCTTCAAAAGAAAAGCTCAGCAGTGTACCACACGGTTGTCAGCGGAGATACGGTGTACTCACTAAGCCAGCGTTATGGCAGCACGGCTCAACAAATAAGAGACTGGAATGGACTTGATGCCAACTACACAATCTATGTTGGACAAGTATTACGAGTGAAATAAAAGAGGGAACCCCTATCTGCATGTAGCGGATAGGGGATTTTTTTATTTTTTCCCTTGCATAATAAAATACAAAAACCAGACAGCGTGGTTCTGCTCATCAGCAGCAGCTTGGCTGAAAGCATCCTTGATTACAGGATCAGTTGTACTTCTAGCTACTTCATGATAAAAATCAACCGTTTTTTGCTCATCTAAAAATGCTGCATGCAGACCAGAAAGAAATTGGTCGGGGCATTTTTCTTTTCGCTTTGGTGTATGCTGTTTTCCTGTAATGGCTTGATACAAATAAGAGAAAGTCTGGAAATGGCGTATCTCATCTTTCCGAATTTCTTCAATCTGCTTTTTAATGTTACGATTATCCGTTTGACCAGCTAGCTTTTCGTAGCAATGAATAGCAGAGTATTCACCATCAATTGCCTTCATAAGATTTGCAATTAAGGTATCTGGTGCATACTGAGTAAATTGATTTGTCAATTCCCTATCACCTCTAACGGTAAAATATGCACGTAGTAGGCGTATGGTTATTTGTCCAGTGAAAAAAGGGCCGATAAGCCCCTTTTAGTAAACCCCGTATTTTTCTATCAGTGCTTCCATTTGACGGCTGAATTCACGGTCTATTTTTCTGACCTCAGCAAGAATTTCATTTGCCTTGGTGATTTTCGTATAATCTCCTGTATATACTGCATCCCTTATCTCACCAAACGCAAGATGCTGCTTGTTCATTGCATCGATAAGCATTTCATGTAAAAGGATTGTTTCCTCGTTGGGTGGTAGGATTGCTTCTAGCTCTTCGATTAATACCATATTCCAAGGTAGTATTTCTATAGCGATAAGGTCAGCAAAATCATAGTCCGTAATTGTTTGATTCGCAGAAGCCTCTCGAATCTCATCCCATCTTCCGCCTAGCTCAGCGATTTGTAAATATGCATTACGTACTTGATCGACATAAACCTGCACTTGCTCCTTATCTTGTAGGATAGTGTCCATTGGAGCTTCTGTTTGAGTTTCCTCTTCCGTGTTCGTACCCTCATCGACAACTGTTTCCTCTTCTTCAACCTTTTCTTCTACTGCTTCTTTTTCTTTTTCTACAACTACTTCCTCTTTCGACTCTTCTTTCTTATCCTCAGACTTGTCGAACAATCCGCAGCCGGCTAATCCGAAAATAAGGGGCAGCGTTAGCACTATGAACCATTTTTTCATTTACACTTCTCCTTCTGAACATTTTTGGTGCCCGAAAGACACAGCTTTTTTTACTATATTCAAGAAGTAAGCGGTTGGTACGGATTATGTCTAATAAAGCCTTATCTGTATCCAGCAAGAAACTGCAAACATGGTCACCATTTGGACTTGAGTAAGGATAGCTTTCACCAAAAAATGGATCCAAGAAGGAAGGAATACTTTTATTGCCTAAAAGTCAGATTTTTTCTACCTTGTCTTCTTCCATTTCAAAGGTAATTAAAAATTTTTATTTTGCATGTTTAGAGTTGAAAAAGGGGGGGTATAGTTAACAGGTCCTTCAGCTAATAAGAAAGTTCTAGATGGAGGCTTTGAACCAGTAATAAATAGTGAATTCTTAAATGGACTATTTGCTTATTAGACGTGTTCGAGGAGTGGAAAAATGAATAATATAGAAGAAATAATTAAGAAGATAAATGAGAACATGGAGAAGTTAGACATACTAGCTACCAAAAAAATGATGGAGGATTACATGCTTCAGCTGGATCGAAGAAGACACCATCTTGTAGCTTCAGCAAGAGAGCTTTACGATTCGATGAAACAGCAAAAGGAGAGTGGATTGCCACCACTAACTCGAAACGAAGTAAGCATTCTTTATACGATTAATATATACTCCTCCAAATTCGATATTCGAGGTATAAGAGCAGTGATAAAAGCGCATCCTGAGTTATGGGTACGTGATGATATCGAACATTATTTCAATGAGGATGCAAAAATTCTTTTACAAGGGATGAATGTTATCCCTAGAATACAGAAAAAACAAACCCCCCTTAGCTCGTAAGCAAGGGGGGTTTTACGGTCTAAACAAAATGTCCACTTTTTGTTTAGACGTGATATCGGCTCTTTTAGAATCTTACTTTGTTAGTCATGAGTTGTCAATAAAAATCATTGAATATGACGGTAGACCCCAACCACTTTCCCTAAAATAGAAACCTGATTCACAATAATTGGATCCATAGAAGAGTTTTCAGGCTGAAGACGGAAATAACTCTTTTCTTTGAAGAAACGTTTTACAGTAGCTTCGTCATCCTCCGTCATAGCAACTACTATATCTCCATTATTGGCAGATTGCTGTTGCTTGACAACAACATAGTCTCCATTTAAGATTCCAGCTTCCATCATACTGTCTCCCATAATTTCTAGCATGAATAGGTGGTCTTCTGATGTCCCAAAGGTCTCAGGAAGAGGAAAAAATTCTTCAATATTTTCAATAGCGGTGATAGGTAGACCAGCAGTTACTTTCCCTACTAATGGGACATGAACAACTCCTTGTCTCTCCACAGGTGCTTCTAGACCATCTAATATTTCAATAGCACGTGGCTTCGTTGGATCTCTTCTAATTAATCCTTTGCTCTCTAGTCTAGCTAAATGTCCATGCACAGTAGAGCTAGAAGCTAGTCCAACCGCTTCACCAATTTCACGTACGGATGGTGGATAACCTTTTTTACGTACTTCCTCTTTTATAAATGCAAGAATATCTTCCTGTCTTTTGGACGCTTTCTTCAATGAATTCACCTCTTTAAGTATTAATTCAACCTTATATTATTTTCTTAATAGTAGTATACCAGTATCATTGTCGAAATGCAAACATAGGTTCTAATTGTTGTTGACAAAAACAAATGTTCGCATTATGATAATAACATACATACCGAACAAGCATTCTGTTTATGGAGGGACTTTTATGATTACTTGGATTAAAAACAATTATTTTATAGCACTTTTCTTTGTTCTTAGCTTATCTTTCATTAGCTTATTTAGCCTTTCTCAAGCTGTTCATGGCGATGAGGAAAAGGTTATTACAATAAAACAGGGTGACAATCTTTGGAGCCTAGCAAATAAATATGCATCTAATCAGCCGAAAACTGACTGGATTGACACTGTGATTCACTTAAATCAGCTACAGGATTCTAACATTAAAACTGGACAGGTGCTAAAAGTGCCTGGTGAAAAAGATTACGATGATTACCTTCTTATAAAAAATACAGAGATTGCGGGTTCTGAACAATGAAATCTGTTATCTATTGTCGTGTAAGCACCGACAAATCAACCCAGGAGACTTCTTTAATTAGACAAGAAGAAGAGCTAAGAGATTTTGCCGAGAGCAAAGGCTTTCAAGTGGAACAAGTATTCCTAGACCAGCATAGTGGCTATGATGTGGAACGAGAAGGTCTTTTAGAAATGCTTAGCTATATAAAAGAGCATGAAATTACGGCAGTGTTCGTTCAAGACGAAACAAGAATTGGTCGAGGAAATGGTCGTATGGCCGTGCTCCATCTTTTGCAAAAGACCAATACCACTGTATACATCTTGCAAGATAAAGGAGTCATTAATTTAAATGAAATGGATTCCATGCTATTAGAAATCCTGGCTCTTGTGGAGGAGTATCAACGCAAAATTCATAATGCGAAGATTAAACGTGGTATGAAAAAGGCGATATCAAATGGCTATCGACCGGAGAAAAATCTAAAAACCAGAGGAAATCCTGAGGGAAGAGATAGAATTGATATCCCTATTGAAGAGATTGTTCGCCTGAGAAATGCAAATATGACTTACGAAGAAATAGCTTCCACTTTAAACGGCCTAGGTTTTTCGATTAGTAAAGCCACCGTTCATAGGAGATACAAAGAATATGAAGAAGCACACAGAGAGTAATAACTTGCACTCTGTGTGTTTTTTTCATACCTTTATATAAGGGATAATGGAAAGGATGAAAGATATGTTAAGTAAAGAAAAACTAGCAAGAATCAGTCAGCTATCTAAAAAGTCCAAAACGGTTGGACTTTCGATAGAAGAAGCGAAGGAGCAAAGTGCGCTTCGTAAGGAATATTTAGAGACTTTTCGTGCAACCATGCGTGATACAATAGAAAGCGTGAAGGTTATTGATCCAGAAGGCAATGATATTACGCCTGAGAAAGTGAAAAAGGCTAAGAAAGATAAATTTCTGAATTAATGAATCATTGCATAAATCATTGATAAACCTGAAATAGTTGGTAAACTAAAGCTGTAGAAAAAAATTGATCGAGAGGATGTCATTTAATGTCGTTACAATCTGATTTGTTAGCAATTACTACAATCCGAACTTTATCTATTGATGCAATTGATAAAGCAAATTCTGGTCACCCTGGCTTACCAATGGGGGCAGCACCAATGGCATATACCCTATGGACGAAGCACATGCGCCATAACCCATCTAACCCTAAGTGGTTTAATAGAGACCGCTTCGTTTTATCAGCTGGTCACGGCTCCATGCTTCTTTATAGCTTACTTCACTTGGGTGGATATGGACTACCAATGGAGGAAATCAAGAATTTCAGACAATGGAATTCCAAAACACCTGGACATCCAGAATTCGGACATACGGTTGGAGTGGAAGCTACAACAGGTCCATTAGGACAAGGAATTGGAATGGCTGTAGGGATGGCAATGGCTGAGGCACATCTAGCAGCAACGTATAACAAGGAAGGCCATGAAGTGGTAGATCATTATACGTATGCGTTATGCGGAGATGGCGATTTAATGGAAGGAGTGGCTGCGGAGGCTATTTCTCTTGCAGGACACTTGAAACTAGACAAGCTAATTGTATTATACGATAGCAACGATATTTCTTTAGATGGCGATCTACACAAATCATTCTCTGAGAATACAGCGAAGCGCTTTGAATCTTATGGCTGGAACCATATTTTTGTAGAAGACGGCAACGACATAGAAGCAATTTCTGCTGCTATTGAACAAGCGAAAGCTCAAAAAGACAAGCCGACGATCATTGAAGTAAAAACAATTATCGGCTACGGATCTCCTAATAGAGCTGGTAAATCCGATGTTCACGGTGCTCCACTAGGAAAAGAAGAAACGCTTTTAGCGAAAAAAGAATATAAGTGGCTATTCGAAGAAGACTTCTATGTACCGAAAGAAGTTTATGAAACATTCAAAAAAGCTTCTGACCGTCTTGGAGTTCAAGAAGAGGCAGCTTGGAATGAAAAATTTGCTGCATACGAAGCTGCTCATCCAGAGCTAGCAAAAACATTGAAACAAGCAATCAGCGGGGAAATGCCAGCAAACTTTGCAGATGCATTGAAAGTGTATGAAGAGGGTACTTCTGTAGCAACACGCTCTGCTTCTGGTGATGCAATTAACGCAATTGCACAAAACCTACCATCCTTCTTCGGAGGAAGTGCCGATTTAGCAGGCTCTAACAAGACAACGATGAAAAACGTTGGAGATTTCTCAGCAGAAAACTATGCAGGGAAAAATATCTGGTTTGGCGTGCGTGAATTTGCAATGGGAGCAGCATTAAACGGAATGGCGCTTCATGGCGGCTTACACGTATTCGGTGGAACCTTCTTCGTATTCAGTGATTATGTACGCCCAGCAGTTCGTCTATCTGCTTTAATGGGTCTTCCTGTAACATATGTCTTCACCCATGACAGTATTGCGGTAGGGGAAGACGGACCAACTCATGAGCCAGTTGAACATTTAGCATCTTTACGAGCAATGCCAGGACTGACAGTTCTACGCCCAGCTGATGCAAATGAAACAGCAGAAGCTTGGAAGCATGCAGTATCTTCTAAAAACAGACCAACTGCATTAGTGCTTTCTAGACAGAACCTACCAATCTTAAAAGGATCTGCTGAAAAAGCGAAAGAAGGAATTGCAAAAGGAGCTTACGTGATTTCACCAGCTAACGGAAATGCAGAAGGTATCTTACTTGCTACTGGATCTGAAGTGAGCCTGGCAGTGGAAGCTCAACAAGTACTTGCTAGCGAAGGTATCCAAGTATCTGTAGTGTCCATGCCTTCTTGGGATTTATTCGAACAACAAGATCAAGCATATAAAGACTCTGTATTACCTCCAACAAATAGAAAGCGCCTAGCTATTGAAATGGGTGCATCCCTTGGCTGGCATAAATATACTGGCTTTGAAGGGGACGTAATTGCAATCGATAAATTTGGTGCAAGTGCTCCAGGTGAGATTGTCATGAAGGAATACGGATTCTCTGTTGAAAACGTTGTTTCTAAAATGAAAAACTTACTTCAAAAATAAAGAAGATTGAAAAGCAATTCGAGAGCTTTGAAAAAAGTTCCTAGAATTGCTTTTCATCTGTAATTTATCTATAGTATGCACATAGAATCTATAGTATAATTTTCATTGGTGTCTTGTACACGTAGACAAGAACGTAAAGGAGGAGAAAGCTATGCCAACATGGGGTTGGATAATAATAATCATTGTTGCTTTGATTCTAGGTCTAGTAGGAGGGTTCTTTGGAGCTCGTCAATATATGATGAAATACCTAAAAGATAACCCACCGATCAATGAGCAGATGCTTCGCATGATGATGGCTCAAATGGGTCGTAAACCATCTGAAAAACAAGTAAAACAAATGATGAACCAAATGAATAAGATGCAAGGAAAATAATCTTGCCTAATTACTGCACTCCAGAAGGAAGTGCAGTTTTTTTGTGGAATCAAATACATATGGAAATAAATGAGAAGAGAGGGAGAAGGGAGGGGTATAAATTGTCAGGCAAGCTGTTGAGTGACGCCTGCAATTGAGGGTTGTAAAAAACCTAGGCTTTAGCAAAAATGTAGTCGCTACTAGATTAGAGCTTGAAAGTCGTAAAAATGGGTTAGAAAGTCGTAAAAGTGAGCTTGCTTCTTATATTAGTAAATCGATTGTAGCAAAAATGCCCTTGATTGTAGCAAAAACGAGGGTCATTGTAGCAAAAATGCCCTTGATTGTAGCAAAAACGAGCATCATTGTAGCAAAAATAAGGTTGATTGTAGCACAAATAAAATCGCTGCTAGATTATGCCCTTGATTTTAGCAAAAATAAAGCCGCTCTAGATTAGGAGTTTAGAAACGCTACATTCCACGGAGTTCGTTTTATGCAGGTAGCAATAATAATTTGATATCATACTCGGAGGTGTTCTTATGAAGATAATTGAAAATAGAGTGGATACTATTTTTATCCATGTGACAGATTTAGAAAAATCAGTGCGTTGGTATTGTGATTTATTTGGTATAGAGGCAAATCTGGATAAGCTTTCAGGTCCCATCTACACATTGAGCATGGGAGAAGGTAGACCTGGCATTACCTTTGATAATCATTGTTTGGATGAGGTATATCATTTTATCCCGTCCAATCAAGCACTCATGAATTTTAGTACAGCTGATATCCGAAAGGCATTTGAGCATGTGAAGGAAATTGGTGGGGAAGTGGTTACGGAAATTATTTCCCATTCTGATTTAGAAGAATTCTCTTTTAAGGATCCCGATGGAAACATTTTAATGGTTTGCTCTTGTTTCACTTAATCGAGGAAGTCTATTAATTCGGATTGGACCTGAATAAACAAATAGTGAGGAAATGTAGAATGAATTATATAAAAGATATGAGAAAGCTGATAGGACACGAAACTCTCTTGACTGTAGGCTGCGGTATTCTACTAGAAAAGGGGGAGAGTATTTTATTGCAGCATCGAACAGATGAAGATAACTGGTGTATCCCCGGTGGCGTAATGGAACTCGGAGAAACCTTCGAACAAACAGCCACAAGAGAGACATATGAGGAGACAGGACTTAAAATAAATAGCTTAGACCTGTTTGGCATCTATTCAGGATCAAGCTGTTTTGTGGTGTATCCAAATAAAGATAGATGCTATAGTGTGCAAATTATATTCAAGTCAAGTGATCTTGATGGAGAATTAATACAGGAGGGGACAGAAAGCAGAGAGCATAGATTCTTTCAAAAGGACAACTTGCCCGATAACTTAAATCCACGCCAGCGACAGTTTATCAGAGACTGGGCAGATGGGAAGAAGACTCCAATTATTAGCTGACATCAAAACTGAGAATATATAGAGATACCATGACTGAGTAATCGTGGTATTTTTTTATTGGCCTCCTCCAGCGAAAGCATTCAATCTAGATATAAGTCGCCTAGGAGGAACGAATAGTGTCCCCTCTATCGAGCAATACCTCCTCATTTCCGAGCGATAGCCCACCATTTTCGCGCAGTAGACACACAGTACCGCGCAGTAGAGCCGAGTTACCGAGCAGTAGCCCCACAGCGTCTCTGCTATCGAGCAATACCTCCTCATTACCGAGCGATAGCCCTCCATTTTCGTGCAGTAGACACCCAGTACCGCGCAGTAGAGCCGAGTTACCGAGCAGTAGCCCCACAGCGTCTCTGCTATCGCGCAATACCTCGTCATTACCGAGCGATAGCCCACCATTTTCGCGCAGTAGACACCCAGTACCGCGCAGTAGGGTCGAGTTACCGAGCAGTAGAACAACAGTGTTTCTGCTATCGAGCAATACCTCCTCATTTCCGAGCGATAGCCCACCATTTTCGCGCAGTAAACACTCAGTACCGAGCAGTAGCCCTTAACATTGATGAAAGTTACTAGCCCATACCATAAGGTTGTACTATCAACTCTCACTAAAAAAACAGCCCTCTTCCGAAGCAAAAGCTAGAAGAGAGCTACTTGTTAATCCGCCTTGAAAGTAGAGAGAATCTAGAACGTGCCAATCTCACTAAGCTATCTTGTCTTTATTTCTCGAAGGAGTCATATTAAACAGTATGTTCAATAAAATTGCAGTGAAACTTCCTGCAACAATACCGTTACTTGTTAGAATTTGAAGACTGCCAGGTAAGGATTGAAACAGATCTGGCACAACAGTTACGCCAAGTCCAATACCGATAGAGCAAGCAATAATCATCGCATTATCAGGGGACTTAGAGTCTGAAATGATTGTGCTGAGCATCTTAATCCCTTGAGAGATAATCATCCCAAACATGGCAATCATGGCTCCCCCTAAAACGGCCTCAGGAATAATGGTAGTTAGAGAGGAAATCTTCGGAATAAATCCAAGCAGGATAAGCATCCCACCAGCTATGTATATAACCTTACGAGTTTTCACACCCGATATTTGCATCAATCCTACATTTTGTGAAAAAGTCGTATAAGGAAAAGAATTAAAGATACCTCCAAGTAAAACAGCAATTCCTTCTGCGCGGTACCCCTTTGTTAAATCTTTCTTCTGTATTTTCTTCCCAACCATATCTCCCAGCGCAAAGTACACGCCAGTTGATTCCACCAACGACACGATTGCTACTAGGGTCATCGTGAGAATAGGGGACCAATCAAACGTAGGCATTCCGAAATAGAAAGGCTGAATCATATGAAACACATCTGCTTCTTTTACTGCAGTGAAATCTAGCATTCCCATGAAAAATGCTGCAATTGTTCCAGCGATGATTCCTATTAAGATAGAAATAGCTTTTATAAAGCCGTGGGAAAATCGATATAACAATACGATGAAAATGAGCGTTCCAAATGATAATAAAACATTTTGAAGTGAACCGAAATCTTCCGCTCCTTGACCGCCACCCATATTATTAATTGCCACAGGAATTAAGGTGATCCCAATAATAGTAACGACTGAGCCGGTAACGACTGGCGGAAAAAATTTGACTAGCTTTCCAAAAAAGCCGCTGATCAAAATGACGATAATACCAGAGACGATAATTGCTCCGTAGATAGAAGAAATACCGTAGTCTCCACCAATCGCAATCATCGGGCCTACTGCAGTAAACGTACATCCTAGAACGACTGGAAGACCGATACCGAAAAATCGATTATTCATCACCTGTAAAATAGTAGCGACTCCGGACATTAGAATATCGATGGCAACTAGATAAGTTAACTCCTCAGCACTGAGCCCTAGAGAGCCTCCAACGATAAGAGGGACAATAACTGCACCTGCATACATCGCGAGCACGTGCTGTAACCCGAGTGTTGTGTTCTTAAATAGATTATTCATAGATAGGCGCTCCTTTTGCAAATTCTATTTTGCCATCCTCTAGTGACTCAATAATCGCAAGTGATTCAACGCGGATCCCTTTTTCCCGAATTAATTTTCCGCCTGGTTGAAATCCTTTTTCAATGACAATTCCAACACCGGCTGTTGTTGCTCCAGCCTGGTCGATGATGTCCAGCAATCCAAGCACTGCCTGTCCATTTGCAAGGAAGTCATCGATAATTAAAACCTTTTCCCCATCCTGGAGAAAGTCCTTTGAAACAGAGATATCGCTTGTAATATTTTTCGTGAAGGAATGAACCTGGGACGTAAGTAAGTTTTGAGAAAGCGTCACGGATTTGCTTTTTCTTGCAAACACAACCGGTACCTCAAGTGCAAGTCCTGCAAAAATAGAAGGAGCGATTCCAGAAGACTCGATCGTTAATATTTTTGTGATTCCTACATTCTTGAAGCGGTCCGCAATTTCTTCTCCAATTGCCTTCATCAAGACAGGGTCGATCTGATGATTTAAAAAAACATCTACCTTTAGTACGTCTTTCGATAAAACTTTTCCTAACTCTACAATCTTGTCCTCTAGCAAATTCACGGCGATTCCTTCTTTCCTTAGAATTAAAATAAAAAAACTCGAATGACAAGGCTCCATTCCTACGAGTGGAGCGATGGCATTCGAGTATCATTCGAATAATAAAAGAAATGGCGACACAAATGTGTCCCAATCATGTAACCACGCCACTCGTAGTCAACTTTTTTACGGAAAGTTGGTAGAAACTTGCAGGCCATATCCCTGCCTTTATACGAGTCTATGAAATTGAATTGTTCTCATTATAGCACGGTAAAGTTATTTTACAATAAAAATAATAAAAAAAGGGGGGTGGTGCTCATGACGATAGACCCTGTCATTTATTTTTAGGAAAAAAAGTAAACCGCCCAGCCTTAGCAAAAAAGGGGGCGGTTTACTAAATCATGTAGTTTACCTGTCAATAGCGCACCATATTCATCGTTCAGATTTTACACAATGGACTTCAGCTCTGGCTCAGGTCTTTCCTCATACAAATTGTATTTCTTTAAGAATTCGCTCACAATTTCTTCGTATTCCTCTGGATTTTCATTGAACGACTTAGCATGTGCCCCTTTTTCAAATAGCTTTAATTCCTTTGGACCTTTTTTCTTTTCATAAAGATCCTCTGTCATCTTTGGCAAAATGAAATCATCCTCTAGGCTGTGAATAAATAGTACAGGTTTTTCAATATTGTCTACCACATCGAGAGGGGATACGAGGTTTAACGTATAGCCGTCTCGTATTTTTAAAAATAAGTTTGCAAATCGAATGGCTAGCGTAGAACGTAAGGGAGTGGTCTGCGTCATAATATGATAGACCTGATCCTCAAAGTTCGAGAAGGCGCAATCGGAAATATAAAAATCTGCGTCGTCAATAATTGAACCAGCATATAAAAGGGTTGTGGCTGCACCCATAGATTCTCCGTGGATCCCAATAATGGCGTTTTCTCCTGCACGTTCTCTTACCGCTTGCACAATGGCCTGTAAATCTAGCTTCTCGTAAAAGCCGAAGCTTGTTGTTTTCCCGCCAGAATCTCCATGTCTTCGGTGGTCATAAACGACACTGTTAAAACCAAGACGCTCAAACATTCTTACGAATCGAACCGAATTGATCTTATTCTCTGTGACTCCGTGACAAATAATCATATATTTATTCGTCTGAAGGGGCTCTATAAAGATGGCTTTCAGGGCATACCCGTTAATCGACTCCACCCAGCGCTCTGTTTTATTCACGCTGTTATACCAAGCCTCATCAAGTCGTTTAGCAGTAATTTCCCTGTTGAGAATAAAATCATCCTCTTTCTTTTTAATGTACATAAGCTTGTTGGTCAAAAAGAAACCAAATACGGTGGCTATTGCTGTAAGGATGCTCGTAAAAATACTCGTCCAAACGATTACTCTCTTTCGCATAAGGTCATCTCCTACTTACTTTTAAATAATCGATACATCCCCGTTTCTATTGGGCGAGATACATGGGGCGCAACAATTTCCACTGCATGTAGCAGCTGGTCCAAGTCAATCCCGGTGTCAATTCCCATTTGTTCTAGCATATTCACAACATCCTCTGTTGCTACATTTCCTGTTGCGCCAGGTGCAAAAGGACAACCTCCCAAGCCTCCTGCGGAAGTGTCGAATCGAGTAACTCCTGCAGAAAGGGCGGCAAAAATATTTGCCAGTCCCATTTTTCTTGTATCATGGAAATGTGCGGTGATCAGCGTTTCTGGAAATTCCTTCATTAGCAGGTCAAATAACGTATAGCTTTCCATAGGATTTGCCATACCAATCGTGTCCGCTACGCTCAGCTCCTGAACTCCCCAAGAAACAAATTCCTTACAAAGAGCAAGTGTTCTTTCAGGATTTATCTTCCCTTCATATGGGCAATAAAAGGCAGTGGATATACAAGCTCGAACAAAATATCCTTCTTGTAATAACGTTTCCACAATTGGCCTTAATTCATCCATACTTTCTCGGGTTGTTTTATTGATATTTTTTTTATTGAAGCTATCCGATACTCCTACAAATACAGCGAGGCATTTTGCACCAGCTGCTTTTGCCAGCTCTACGCCTTTTAGATTGGGGGTAAGTACAAATTGTCTACCCACTTTTTCTACATTTGACACTATTTCTGGTGAATCTTTCATTTGTGGTACCCACTTTGGCGAAACAAAGGAGCTAATCTCCATTTCTTGCACACCGGCCTGCTGTAATCCTCGAATAAAATCTAATTTAACCTCCGTTGATACTTCCAATTTTTCATTTTGCAGTCCGTCACGTGGACCAACCTCGATAATTGTCACTTTATTTGGTAAAATAAACATAATCATCCCTCCCATTCCTATTTTAAGGAAAACAGGGATGAACTAGCAAATTATTTAGGGGAAAATAAGGGGAGGACTTAAGAATGTCAAATGAAGTAGTCATTGTGAGTGCAGTAAGAACTGCAATTGGATCGTTTCAAGGCTCTTTAAAGGATGTGCCTGCTACTAAGTTAGGGGCTATTGTGATTGAAAAAGCATTAGAAAAAGCTGGCGTGTCGAAGGATGCGGTGGAAGAAGTAATAATGGGGAACGTACTTCAAGCTGGACTAGGGCAAAACCCTGCTAGACAGGCTGCTCTTCAAGCTGGTTTACCTCAGGCTGTCTCTGCTCTTACGATTAATAAAGTATGCGGCTCTGGACTAAAGGCAATCCACCTTGCAACACAAGCGATCATCGCTGGAGATGCGGATATCATCGTAGCAGGCGGTATGGAGAATATGAGCCAGGCACCGTATTTATTGAAAAATGCTCGTGAAGGCTTCCGAATGGGAGATCAAAAGGTAGTAGACAGCATGATTTCTGATGGCTTATGGTGTGCATTCAATGATTACCATATGGGGATCACTGCTGAAAATCTATGTGATCGCTACGAGATTACTAGAGAAGAGCAAGACAAATTCTCAGCTCGCTCTCAAGCACGTGCAGTAGCAGCGATGGAAGCCGGAAAATTTGCGGACGAAATCGTGCCAGTAGAAATTCCACAGCGCAAAGGTGACCCAATCGTATTTGCACAGGATGAATATCCGAAAAAGGGCTCTACGGAGGAAAAGCTAGCTGGTCTACGCCCTGCCTTTAAGAAGGACGGATCTGTGACTGCTGGAAATGCCTCTGGAATTAATGATGGAGCAGCAGCTGTTGTCGTGATGAGCAAGAAAAAAGCGGAGGAGTTAGGGCTTGAGCCTTTAGCTACTATCGTGGCAAATGCGTCTGCAGGAGTAGATCCGCAAGTGATGGGAATCGGACCAGTGGAGGCTGTGAAAAAGGTACTATCAAAATCTAATTTATCGATGTCGGATATCGAGTTAATCGAAGCAAATGAAGCTTTTGCAGCGCAATCTATTGCAGTAGATAGAGAGTTATCCTTCAATCATGATATACTAAATGTAAATGGAGGAGCTATTGCCCTTGGACATCCAATCGGAGCAAGCGGCGCTCGAATCTTCGTTACGCTATTACATGAAATGAAGAAGCGAGATGCAAAAACAGGTCTTGCAACACTATGTATCGGAGGAGGCCAAGGAGTAGCGACCATCGTAAAACGTTAAAAGAAGGTGGACTATTTGGCTAAAAAGAAACAAAAAAGACAGCAGCCACAGGTGAAAGCTGCACCAGTCAAAGAAGAAGGCAACGCACTTTCCGATCAGCTTTCCTCTGACATTCTAGCGAAATTAAAGGAAACAAAGAAACAGCTAGTATCAGCGGAGCAGCAAAAGGAAGAGGAAAGACAAGCGCGTTTAGCCTTTGAGAAAAAACAACGAGAAAAAAATAAAACCTTTGAAGAGCTATTAGATGAATACGGCTTTGACGGGTCTAAATTTTAAAAACAGACAGCGAGGGGGGAAATCCTTTCGCTGTTTTGTTTTGAAAGCATTTTTCATTAGAAAAGTTATAGTGGATAAATGGAAAACAGGTGGGTTATAGGAGCTGCAGCTTGATAAAGATAGAAAGACAAAGGTATATTGTGTTCTTTATTAACATTCATTTGCCTACCATAAAAAATTGAATTAATTGAAAATAGAAGTGGCTATGTTATAATGTAGATAAGAAACGAGTATATTAAAAAGACTGCTGGTGCGTGAACACCAACAGTCTTAGCAATAACATCGTTCGCTTCAAAGGCGAACAGCTTATGAATGGTAAACCGTCCACTTGCTTGAAAGTTGGGGGCGGTTTACTTTTTTTGACTCATTCTCCCCTTTAAAAAGAAGATAAAAAAACTTTCATCTATTATTCTTCATTCTCCTCATAGGTTCACGTATGTTCATTAATTTTCCATATATACTTCCCAGTTTATACGATAAACTTTAATAAAAGTTAGTAATAATGTTATGTTAGCGAGGATTCTTTATGAAAAAAATTCTTACCGTCAGTATATTTATCCTATTGCTTACTGGAGCCCTTGGATTTGCAGCCTTTTATATCTGGTCCCAGGAAACTTACGAGCCTTCTGAGGAACTTTATACGTATATAGATACTGATGAGATTCAGTATGAAGAGAATTGGCTCGTTTTCGAACCTATTGAGGAGACAAAAGGCGGTGTCATTCTTTATCCGGGTGCCAAAGTGGAGCCGGAAGCGTACAGCTATTATGCTCGAGGATTGGCAGATAACGGCTATACAGTCGTTATACCAAAGGTTACTTTAAACTTTGCAATTTTTGATGTCGATCAAGCGGAACTTATTATAGAAGAGTTCAGCAGTATAGACAACTGGTTTGTTGGTGGCCATTCGCTTGGAGGAGTAGCAGCTGCTTCCTATGCCTACGATCACCTGGATGAGGTGAGGGGAGTTATCTTTTTAGCTTCATATCCGAGCAATTCCGCAGATTTTTCTAAGAAAGAAATACCAATGCTTTCTCTTTACGCCGAGCATGATGGGTTAACAACAACTGAGAAAATAGAGGAAACTAAACATTTGCTATCTCCAGACACTACCCTGTATGAAATAAAAGGCGGAAACCATGCCCAGTTCGCTATGTATGGGGAACAAAAAGGGGATGGGAAAGCAACGATCACCGCAAAAGAACAGCAAAATGAAATCATAAAAGCAACGGCGCAGTGGCTACAAGCTACAAACAATTAATAATAGAAAAAAAGAAATAACAAGCCAAAGAAAAATCACATCCAAGTAGAGGTGTGATTTTTCTATTTGATGGATTTACATTTTTTACTATAATGATCAAAATTATAAAGTAAATCTGCAAGAATTATCCAATTAAAAAGTATAGAATCCTACTCGCTGTTATTTTATAATACGTTTGTGAAGTAACACACAAACTTTTAAAAGATACTGCCTCACGATAATAATGCATAGTTACTTGTTATTGTTTAATAAAAATTTTTGTAACGAAGATAAGGAAGATTACTATTATGAATAGAAATGTAAGACAATATATTGGAATTCTAGCAGCAATTGTTATTTACTATATAATCCATGAAGGGGCTCACCTTCTAGTAGCATTACAATATGGTGTTTTTAAGCAGGTTAATTTCATGGGGCTTGGTATTCAGGTGGATGTATACCATACGCAGATGACGGATTATCAGATGGGAATCTTCTGTCTGGCCGGTGCAATGGCAACCTTTGTTTGCGGTTGGCTTCTCATTATTTTGAGCAGACGAATCTGTGCAGCTAAATCGAAGGTTTTTCGTACGATTGCATGGTATACCTCACTAGTCATGCTACTACTTGATCCTATCTATTTGAGTGTACTTAGTGAGTTTTTTGGTGGTGGCGATATGAACGGAATCTTGCTAATCTGGCAGGAAGGGATTGTGCGGGCATTCTTTGTGGGGATTGGTCTTATTCATGTGCTCGTCATCTTCCGCTACCTACTACCTAAGTATAAAGCGTCCTTTGCTGAGAGTAAGAGAGATGAAGAAGCTACAGTAGTATAGCTATATCATCAGTCGCTTTAACGCAGAGTCGACAATGCTGTGAAAAAAACAGCTTGTCTGGCTCTGTTTTTTTGTATATTTAAATTTTATTGATTCTAGCCGTTTTACTAGAACTGGGATCTTTCTTTTATTTTGAACTTCTTATTGTATAAAAATATGCTTTGGATAATAAAAGTGGATTGTAGAAAGTAAAGACTGAACAAAATATGGTATGCACCCGTAGAACTTAAAGTTTGTAGCGTGTTATTAATTGTAAGAAAAATCGAACTTTATAAGAGTTGGTTTCGTCTTTAATGGAAATGAAATAATTATATGAATCTGGAGTTCATCGGAGCACTGATAACACGGGGGGAAAAGATGAAGCGAACAATAAGATCAAAGGTGTTGACCGGTTATGATTTATTCTTAGCGACAGGTGCAATTTGGTTGGGAATTCAGATGGTGATGTTACGTAACGGAACAATCTTCGGAGAAGCATATCCTGATAGTTGGGCATCCAAGCTTCCATTTGACAGTTGGGTTATGCCAGGGATACTTGCAATTGTCATATTTGGGCTGGGTAATGTGATTGCTGCTGTATTTAGTTTGAAATATAGCAATAATAGTTCATGGTATATCTCTGGATTAATGGGAGCAATCTTTTTTCTTGGCTTAATTATTCAGCGCATTATTGTAGGGGAAACCTATATTGTAACGAATCCATTTTTAGCTTTAAGTATTATTCAGTTATTTCTAAGTGGCTACGTGTTTATGGGGTCAAGAAAAGAGCTTTGAATATAGGAGGCATTGATCGTAAAAGGTTAATGCCTTTTTTGGAAAAGGAGACGGTTTCCATATGATTTCATTAAGTGCTATATTGATTTTGCTATTTTTCTACATGAATGTTGGAAAGAGAGTAGAGCATGAGGTGTTATCGAATGAAGATTCTCCTGTTTTTATACAGAATGCAATAGAAAACAATTATAAAAACTATGGTTTTAGTGTGTTTCAAGATGAAAAGAATACGTTCATCTACTACAACAGCGATTCAGTACCCAATGAATATATAACAAAGGATTTAAAAGTAAGATATAAAGGTGGAAAATATGTAGCTACTGCAACAGTCAAACCTGCTGTAAACACTCCAAACACTGATAAGCTAGTTAAACTCAGCAAGATATCAGACAAAGACCTCGTTCTAAAAGTAAACATTAAGTAATTCTAAGAAGTAAAAAGTCAGTTTAGTTGAATAAAAAGGGTTTTGGGAGATTATGAAGAAATGTTTGTTATTGGGGGTTTAACAAGGGTTAGTAAGACAGTAGTTGAAAAAGGATGATATCTTTATTTATAGAAAGTACATACAAACATATTTTTAGGAGGTTTTTAATGGATCACTCATTTTCTATGTTTCTAGACAATTATTTAAATGCTTGGAGAACCTCCTCCTTAGAACAGCTAGCAGAGCTAATTTCTCCAGATTATCAAGCAAGAGAAATAACTGGTGGGAAAATCGTTGACTTTGGCTATGAAGAATCAGTAAGTGGATGGGAACAGGGCTTTCATTTTGCAAAAGAAAATAAGGCTCAATGGGATATAAGAGTAATTTCCATTCTTCCTTTAAGAGAAGAAGAAACCATGGCTATTTTATCAGCAACCTTGGAGATTCAAGGCAAACGTTTAGAAACAGCCAATTTATTCTTCCAAACTTTTAGAAAAGATAACAACACCGATTGGAAACTAATCAGAAGTTATATCGAAGCAGGAGTAACTCTTGTTCATACAAAAAATGTGCTATTCAATTAACAGGGAGGCATAAATGGGAGATAGATACTAGGGTTGGGGGAGTAACTTCAAATGTGACGTCTAATAAGAGTTGATTGTAAATTACAGGGAGTAGAGGTTTGTAAGGCTAGAGACTTAACTTAAATTCCTCCTTAAGCTCATTATTATTATCTTGTTCGTAACTTATGCTAGAAAAAAAGAAAGTGGGTCACAGATAAATATGAATCGAATTTGGAAAGTTATAAGGAATATTTCATTATCCCTCCTAGCAGTGTTAGTTATTTGGGTTGCTTTCAGCAATATCATGACAGTCTACGAACAAAAGAAATACAACCCCATCGGACAATTAGTGGAAGTTGATGGTAGAAATATGCACATTTATACAAAGGGTGAGGGTGATGACACGATCGTTTTATTAAGCGGGCTCGGAACAGCAGCACCAGCTTTAGATTTTGCTCCTTTAATAGATGAATTGTCAAAAGATAATAAAGTAGTAGTGGTAGAGCCATTTGGATACGGATGGAGTGATAGTACCAAAAAAGAACGAACAGTTGAAAACATGGTAGAGGAAATAAGAGTAGCATTAAAAAAATCAAACATACCAGGACCGTATATTCTAATGCCACATTCGGTTTCAGGAATTTATAGTATGTATTTTGCTAATACATATCCAGAGGAAGTGAAAGGTATCATAGGAATTGATCCAACATTACCACAAGCTTTAGAATATTTTGGTGAGGATGCCCCTTCCATGCCTGAGTTTTTAAGATATCTGGCACCAACCGGAATCGCTAGATTAGCATTATATATTAATCCGGAAGGTTTTCTACCTATTGCTGATGATGGGATTTATTCTGAAAAAAATTTAGAAATGACCAAGGCGATTTCCGCTTGGAAGGGTTATAACAAAAATGTTGTTGCTGAAGCCAATGAATTAAAAGACAACATTAACAAAACCGTTGATATGAAGTTCCCATCTAATCTTCCAGTATTAATCTTTACAACGGAAGATGAAAAGGTAACAGAGGATGGCAAGAATAACGTGTCTTTTTATAAGACGCAGTTAACTAATAATCCTGCAAGTAAAGTTGAAGTCTTACAGGGCCATCACTATCTTCATTGGACACGTTATAAGGAAATGAACAAAGAAATAAAGGAATTCACAAATTCATATGTTGATCAATAAATAAATTGCGAATGTTAGGGGATTGACGTATCAAGGAATATAGCCGTTCTATAAAGTTTTTAATCACTCTCGTAGGACATTGATTATAAATAATATTCATTCTCAAAATATGTTGTAATTTAGGGAGCAACCATAGGAATTCATGGGCGGCGGCACATCTTTCTTTTTTCTCACTTTCTCAGTGAGAGAGGGGGTGTTGCTGATGACAATAGAACAAGCATTAAACCTGATGATTTCGTTTTCCACGTTAATCGTCGCGATACTTGCTTTGTCATTTACTTTTACGAAAAAAAAGTAAACCGCCCCTCAGCCTAGCACGCGTGTTGACGGTTTACTGTGCTGTTCGCCTTTGAAGCGAACTATGATGTTGCAAAAGACTGTTGGTGTTACAGCACCAATAGTTTTTTTATATACTCTTACCTTACCCATATTATATCATATCAATCACTATTTTCAGTGAATTCAGTGGTTATCATATTTATTTCAGATACTTTATAGGACTTTTTCTTTTTGACTAGAGTGAAATGCTATTGTTACACGAATCCAACATCGATTAAATTTCGTTTTCTTGAAATGGATATTTATGTTAAAGTGATAACAGTTTATGAAGGTTCACCCATACATGAAAGTAGCAGTTGTTTACTAAGGGGGATATGAAAATTGGAGAAGAAATATAGTAAGTACTCAATAAGTCTAATTGTCGTTGGGATTTTTATTGCGTACATGATTTTTCCGCCTATCAATTTTACTTTTGGAAAGTGGTCGATGGTAGCCATCCTCATTGGTTTTGCTATCTATTTAACTGGCATAGCACTTGGAATTATCGCTTTTATTAAGAAAGAAAAAGGTTTTATTAAATACATTTCGCTCATGTCTATTTCGTTGGGTGTTTTGTTTGTTGTATTCCTCTCCTATATATTCGGAGGAGAAATCTAAGTAATAACGAGTGGACGGTTTACTGTTTGCTTGTGCTGTTCGTCCTTGAAGCGATTTATCCTTATTGCTAAGACTGTTGGTGTTCCTGCACCAAGGTCTTTTTTAATACACTCTTTCCTTACCCCCTTTCATAACATATTATTCTATATTTTTGATAAATTCAGCACGTTTGGTATAGAAAGAATATATGTTAATTTGAATAGATGAACTTAACAAATAGATAGGGGAAACGACAGTGAAGCTACCAACTTTTAAATACAATCCTAATCCGATTAAATTAGGAGTAATAATAGAAGAAGAAACGATATGTCCTGTTTGCAAGAAAAAAAGAGATTTCGTCTATGAAGGGCCCTTTTTTTCAGTAGAAGAAATGGAAGGCATTTGTCCTTGGTGCATCGCGGATGGTTCTGCAGCAAAAAAATATGATGGCGAGTTTCAGGATGCACATTCATGCGAAAAAGTTGATCAAGAGGCTTATGTAGATGAGCTTATTTATAGAACTCCAGGTTATACAGGATGGCAACAAGAATATTGGCTTAGTCATTGTGGTGACTTCTGTTCCATTATTGATTTTGTTGGATGGGACGAAATAAAACATTTAGAAGTTGAGTTAAAAGACGACATCGATAAAATTTGTGAAGATTATCAATTAACATACCAAGAATTTAAAGATACTCTAGAAGTTGGCGGTGATTTACAAGGTTATTTGTTTAAGTGCAATTGCTGTAAACAACATCGACTTCATGCAGATATGGCATAAGGTGAATATATGGCTGACAAAAAAGCGTTAAAAATCTTATTTAAACGGTACTGGTCTTCTAATGGGTGGACAGATGCTTATATAAGCAAGGAAGAGCTTGATTACGCCAAAAATGCTGGGATTATGTTTGATCCTCATAAATATCTCTCATAATGAACTCATCCAAGATATTACTGAATTAACTAACAATCTGGACTTAAAAGAAGTCTCAGAACAATTTATTGCTAGTTTGTCCACGCGAAGGCTAGATCTACGTTCAGCTTTAGGTAGTTATATAGTAGGGAAGCATTTATCCCAGCATCCGTTTACAGGAGTGGGAAGTTATTGTAAATACTGCGGTTCTTTCCATAAAAAACCGGAAACAGTAGACGTAAATGTACTGAACTTTGAAAGGTACAAATGGGGAGGGGTTCGCCATTTAGACCCTTTATATATCGCTTTTGATTTAAAACAATTTGCAAAGACAGAAAAACTAGTGCCAACTTTAGAGGATTACGAAATATTACATAAAATACTTCATACCATTCAAGAATTCCCTAGCCAGGGCAAAATCCGAGATTTAGAAAAATCGTTGGCTAAATTATTTAAATCAAACAAAGAAGAAAGAGAAGTATTGCTTCAAATTTAGGTTATTGTTCTATTCTTTCTACAAAAGAATATCCTGGGTTTTTGAATGAATTTATTCCTTTTACTGAAAGAGCAGATCCTAACCATTATAAAAATGATTGGGCATACCCGGTATGCTGGTGGACAAGTGCCAGCGGTTTACATATCGAGGCAACCAAACTTGTTTTTCCTCATGCTTTTACTAATAAATAATATTAACGGACTTAAAAACTAGCAACAAGTCTTAACCCATTAAGATGGATCGTTGCTAGTTTAGGTGAGGAGATTTATAGTGAATGTAAAATTAGCAGCAGAAGTATATAGAATTGGGTACTCCATAGGTGTTTTTACGATGCAAGAAGTAATAAAGTGGGCGGATTGCGTAATTGAAACCCTTGATAGTCCGCCTTATGAAATAATTGATTTGTCTTTATCCTCCAAATTGAATATCAAAGAATTTCTGTGGAAATTAGAATCAATTAAAGGGGAGGTGGAACAGGATCTTGCCCCGAAGGTACTATTGGGGTTATTACGTGATACCCTAGATAGACACCAAGATTTAAAAGACGTGATAAATAAAATGGATAAGTTAATTAAGTATGTCCCGAACAGATAGAGATGGAAACTCACTATTTATCAGATGCATTTTATTTAGCAGAGAACGGAGCATATAGAGACTTAAAGGAAGTGCGTGGTGAAACAGAAGACTTTCTGGATGAATTTGTTAAGTTTAGCGACGATTTTATTAAAGGGGAAAACTACGTTACTTAACTTAGAAAGATAGTAGATGGTAAATAAATCAACCAACTGTAAGTAGAAAAACATTAAACTTTCAAGAAGGTGCGATATGTTGGATATTGAAAAAGTAGATGAAAAGTTACGAACATTCATAAACGAAACCCCAACTTTAACAAATGGGTATGACTTAATAGAAGAGTATGTAAGGGAAATGAATCAAACAGTAGATTTACGTAACTTTAACAAACAACTATCTACTAGCTATAAACAATTCGAGAATTGGCTTACTCAATTATTTGAGCAAGAGAAAGTACAAGAGGGTATTCAAGCTTTTCTTTTTGGTCTATTTGAAAATGAAGAGGGCATTCAGCTTTATATTACAGGTTCCACAGAATGGGAATTCGACGATGATGATTGGGCAAGTAATAATGATTATTTCCCTGAAAGTAGGTATCCTCGTATAACTCTCTATCATGATTTGTATGATTTTTGGGATGATAAGTTTTACGTAGGATTATTTCTAACCCTTTCGTCAACTATCATTTTTGCCAATACATATCTGATTGCCAATCCTTCAAAATTTCCTGAAGAAATAGTCTTGGTAACAGGATTTGATGATGGAGATTTATATAATTTCTCTCTAAAGAAAGAAAATAAAATAACCTGTTTCGTTAACTAACCTTAGGTTTAGCTAAAAGATTCGCAATACATAGAAGGAGAAACATGGAAAGTAGTAAGACAAAATATGGTATAATTAGATAGCAACCATAGGCATTCATGGGCGGCGGCATATCTTTCTTTTCACTCACTTACTCAGTGAGAGGGAGGAGGTGGTGCTGATGACAATAGAACAAGCATTAAATCTGATGATTTCGTTTGCCACGTTAATCGTAGCAATCGTTGCTTTGTCATTTACTTTTTCGAAAAAAAAGTAAACCGCCCTAAGCCTCTAAGCAACTGGTCGGTTTACTAGATCATGTGCTGTTCGCCTTTGAAGCGAACTATGATGTTGCAAAAGACTGTTGGTGTTGACGCACCAGCGGTCTTTTTTAATATACTCTTACCTTACCCGTATTATAACATACCAATCTCTATTTTCAATTAATTCAGTGATTATTATTAACTTGAGATTCCTTGCATACAGATAGTCGCATTTCTGGGGATATCCTTTTCGTTTCACGCGTTAATCGTAGCAATCGTTGCTTTGTCATTTATTTTAACGAAAAAAAAGTAAACCGCCCATAGCCTCCAAGCAATGGCGGTTTACTATACGCTATGCTGTTCGTCTTTGATGCGAACTATGATGTTACGAAAGACTGTTGGTGTTGACGCACCAGTAGTCTTTTTAAATTTACTCTTAAGTTACCCATATTATAACATACCAATCTCTCTTTTCAATTAACTCATTAGCATCTATGAATAGAGATCTATTTTTATAATTAAGTTCTAATTATAAAAAAGAACCCAGAACAAATGGAGCTACTAACAAAACAATAGCTATGGAAATAAAGATACGGGTTACTGGCTTTGAAAACTTTTCTCTTCCCGGTCCCTGATACCATCCACTAAATTGAAGCTTATTTCTATAAAGAATGAACAGTAGAGTAAGTATTCCCAAGCCGCCTAGCAATCCAAATTGTTCAGCATGAAACCCCTCATAGATATTCAATAAAATATATCCAAAAAAACCGCCAACTAGCATAATTAGTAAAAGTATTCGTACTAACTCTAATAAAACCCTCATGTCTCTCTCCTAACTTGACATTCTTTTCTATTACACACTATCGTAACATTAATTTTTAGGAAATTGTAGAAAACTGTAAAAGGTGCCACCATCTTCTGGCAGCACCCTTGTACTAATCTAATCGATGTTCTTCATATATGTCTTGCTTCGTGATTTCCGCTGCTTTTTGTAATACCTCAGGAGAAACTGATTGCTCATATCCTGCAATCGTATCCTGTAGCTGCTCAGGTGAGCTAGCGCCTGCAATTACGGACCCGGTGACATTTTGCTGAAGGATGTATTGGATTGCAAGTGCATTTAATGGCACTCCCAGCTCCTTTAATTCCGTAATTGTCTTCTGCAATTGCTCTTGTGAATACGTGAGATATTGCCCCATCTTACTAGCACGAGCTAAACCTTCCTCTGTCAATAAACCCTTCGCAAGGCTACCTCTTGTCAAAAGGGACGCTCCTTTATCCTCGAGCAGATATAGCCATTCCTCTGGGCGTCTATCCAACAGACTATACTGCATCATCACGGAAAGGGCATTACTTTTCTCTAAAAAT
This sequence comes from Psychrobacillus sp. Z16_25, assembly GCF_056856695.1. NCBI lineage: Bacteria > Bacillati > Bacillota > Bacilli > Caryophanales > Bacillaceae > Psychrobacillus > Psychrobacillus sp. Z16_25. Next base: position 346,141 of record NZ_JBXEOV010000001.1, read on the forward strand.
CGTTGAATAACAGTAGGGCGGATAGAGGAAATGCCGTACTCTCGAATCAAACCTTCTTTTTTGAGCGCCTCAAAGGTATCAATAACCTCATCGATATTATCCTCCATCGTGCCACCGTGCAATTGATACACATCAATGTAGTCTGTTTGTAGCCTTTTAAGAGATTGGTGAACGGCCGATTGGATCCATTCCTTTGAAGCATCCCAATACCAGCCTTCTCCGTCCTCATTTAAGCGATTCCCAACCTTTGTAGCGAGTATGATATCCTGGCGTCTTTGACGTAAAGCATTTCCAACCACTTCTTCATTTCTTCCACGGTCATACAAATCCGCGGTATCAAAATAATTAATACCGGCATCGAGTGCAATGTCGATAATTTTTTCTGCCGCTTTTAGGTCAGTAGGTAGCGACATACAACCTAATCCTATTTCTGATACTTGTAATGAACTTTTTCCAAGCTGTCTCTTTTCCAAGATTTATCACATCCTTTCCTCCATGGTACAATGACAGTAACAAGGTTTTCAACAGAGAGGAAGTTTCGAATGAAAAAATTTGAAGAAAAAACGATCCAAACGGAAAAAATTTACGACGGGAAGATTATTACATTACAAGTAGATGATGTGGAGCTTCCGAATGGAAAGCAGGGAAAAAGAGAAATCGTCAAGCACCCTGGAGCAGTAGCGATTATCGCTCTGACAAAAGACAATAAAATCATCCTAGTCGAGCAATATAGAAAAGCATTAGAACGATCCATCGTGGAAATCCCGGCAGGCAAAATCGAAAAAGGGGAGGCACCAGAAAAAACTGCTCTCCGAGAACTAGAAGAGGAAACTGGCTACACCACATCCCATTTAGAATACATCCAATCCTTTGCGACGTCTCCAGGATTCGCAGATGAAATTATCCATCTATATTTCGCCAAAGGCATCGAAAAAGTAGAATCTCCACTCGCAATGGATGAGGATGAATTCGTGGAACTAATGCATCTTTCCATAGAAGAAATGGGAGAGCTAGTAAAAAGCGGCGCAATCTACGATGCCAAAACAGCCTTTGCTTACATCTGGTTGAAGGATTATTTGGGGAACTAAGATACGTATCCTTGTGGATGGATTCAGGTTGAGGGAAGAACTACTTAAAATCTAAGGGGATTATGTAAATGGGAGTAATAGAATCGTTCATTTTTGCAGCTGGATTTACATTTTTAAGAGTACTCCTTGATAAACTGGCTATTTATTAGAGAGATTTTATTGTTTACTTTGTTCACATTTGTACTAACGAACCTAATAGAATTAGTGTTCTGAATGCTGTTTTAGATAGGGGGGTAAAGATTGAAGAAAATAAAAATCCTAGGAAGTTTAATTTTGTTGTTTTTGGTTGGTTGTTCAAATGAAGAGGAATACACTACAGTAATTTCTGAGTATGAAGAACAGATTGATAACTTAAAAAAAGAAAATGAAAAATTAAAAGATGAACTGCTTGAAATGCAAGGAGATTATAGCAGCTCTTTGCAAACGACTGATAGAGATTCCAGAAGGATTATGAGGTTAATTGCAAAAGAAGATTTTGAAACTTTAAGAACAGAATATGGAGATGTATTTGAAGTAAAAGACAACTTTATACACTTTAAAGAACCAGGCGACAATATACCTTTTCCCATTAATCTTGCGGGACAACCGATGTTCATAGGTTTCTTCAATAAGCATTCTGAGGCAACAGAAATCAGTTATTATATTGAAATGCCTGACACGGGCGAATATGCCTTGACTGTGTTCCATTTTGATAAAGAAGGTAAATTTAAGCATATCCTTTTTGGGACTAGATAAAATTAAAGACGGAATATTGGGGACGCCCGATATTCCATCTTTTAAGTAGCTCCAGATTAATCTAGTAATGTAGCCACATAGTTTTTAAGGGCCTTTGCAATTAACTTTCCAGTAGTATTTTGTTTTGTACACTTTGTATTTATATTTATGAAAAGAAGCGACCGGCGGCGACTCCTGTGGGATGAGTGAGACAGATGAGACAGCACACCGACACGCGTAAGCGGCCGGTGCTGGGTCATCGCTCACCCCACGGAAAGCGTCCGCCAGGAAGCGACTATATTTTAACACCAGCAGTTAATCTATAAGAAGGTATTTAAAGTTGGGTTACAGAAGATCCTAGACTTTATTTTTCATACAGGTTGGAAAACTATGAACGTCCCATCGTATGACAACTTTTTCCTGACCAACATCCTGTGGGCCTAACAGAGAGCGTCTGCCAAGAAGCACCTATATTCTAACATCATCAGTTAATCTAAAAGAAGGTATTTAAATAGTAGTTTACGTTCAAGCAAATTAGCAGTCCCCCAAAAACTATCTCAAATCTATCATGTTTAAAATAGTACAAGCATAGGATGGGAATAGACAGGGGGTGTTCCAAGATGAACCAGACTTTCACTATACTCATTTCATTATGCATACTTGTCAGCAGCTTCGCTGGCGGCCTACTCGTTTTCGAAAAAAGTACACCAGAACAGCAGCAATGGATCATTAACCTCTTAGACTCCAGAGTTTTACTAGAGGGACAACCGTCATTCCTTGATACCATTCTTCCACACGTACTCGTAGCCATCGTGTTCTTCTTGTTTTATCAGCATCGTTATCTGCAAAGAGCCGTATTACTAATCTGTGCCTTTAAAATAACCTTCTACGGCTTCTGTTCCAGCTACCTGCTACAAATACAAGACTCCACCTTTCCCTATGTATTTTGGTGGTTCCCATTTCAACTGATTTATTGCTTACTATTACTCGTGCTCTCGCACAAGATTAATTTGTTTACAATCGCCATCTATGGAATTACTATAATAATAGAATTCTTGTTACTGCCATTTATACTACCTAATAATTAATATTAAATTATAATTATTATTGGTTGAATCTCTTGTCAGAGGAAATCAATTATTGGTATAATGGAGGAAGTTAAGGAGGCGTCATATGGAAAGCCGTATTGAGCGTATAAAAAAACAATTATCTGGTGCGAGCTATAAACTGACGCCACAGCGTGAAGCGACAGTGAGAGTTTTGCTTGAAAATGAAGAAGATCATTTAAGTGCGGAAGATGTTTTCTTACTAGTTAGAGAAAAATCTCCAGATATTGGGCTTGCAACAGTTTATCGAACACTTGAATTATTAAATGAACTAAATGTCGTAGATAAAATCCAATTTGGTGATGGCGTCTCTCGATATGATTTAAGACAAGAGGGAGCTACCCATTTTCATCATCATCTTGTCTGCATTGAATGTGGAGCGGTGGATGAAATTCAGGAAGATCTGCTAGAAGACGTGGAAGCTATTGTAGAGGAAAGATGGAACTTCCTTATAAAAGACCACCGGTTAACGTTTCACGGAATTTGTCATCGTTGCCAAGATAAATAGAAAAGGATAGCTGCTGGCTATCTTTTTTTTGTTTCATGAGTTTATAACTTATGGATTAGTGAGTCGGCTGGCGAGTAGAGTGGAGAGAGGAATTACAACATTATGTTGGATCTTTACAATATACTGGTCTGTTTTTACAACATTAAGGCTCAGAATTACAACATTAATGGAATCTGCTGCTTAGCCAGAGAGAAATTACAACATTACTTCTCATTTTTACAACATACTGCTCTCTTTTTACAACATTAAAGCTAAAAATTACAACATTAGGAGAGCAGACTGCTTGGGCGGAGAGGAATTTCAACATTACGTCTCATTTTTACAACATTAACACTCCGAATTACAACATTAGCCGAGCCGAATAGTAAGGAGTAGAATAAATAATCAGTGACCTTATACATACCAACAGCAAGAGTAGGAGGGATTCTATGAAGGAAGGTTTATCTCAATTAGAGGATTATTTGCATTTTTTGAGGATTGAAAGACAGTTAGCGGAAAATACTATAGTGTCTTATAAAAAAGATTTGACTGATTATTTAAACTCTATCTTGGAGCGACAGCATTTACAAAGCTTAGATGAGGTAGATAGAACAAATATTGTGATGCACTTGCGGTATTTGAAGGAAAGTGGGAAATCGCCAAGGTCGATTGCTCGACATATATCTTCTATTAAATCTTTTCATCAATTTTTACTGAGAGAAAAAGTTACGAATACAGATCCGACCATTCATCTGGAACAGCCCCAAATTGATCAAAAGCTACCAAACTTTTTATCTGTGGAGGAGCTAAATCGTCTGTTAGAGGCCATTGATACTTCGAAACCACAGGGAATAAGAGACCTTGCGATGTTTGAACTGATGTATGCAAGTGGTATGCGTATAAGTGAGTGCGTAAACTTAGATATGGAAGATCTTCATTTGAATATGGGGTTTGTTCGTGTTTTTGGAAAGGGTGGTAAGGAGCGCATCATTCCACTTGGCGGGGCAGCGATCAGGGCTTGTTCTTTATACTTGGAAGAAGGTAGGCCGAAGCTAGTAAAGCCAGATGCTCGTACGAATGCCATCTTTATTAATCAAAGAGGCAAGCGACTAACCAGACAGGGGATATGGAAATTATTAAACAAGCATGTTCAGCAGGCTGGTATCCATAAGGAGATTACCCCCCACGTCCTAAGGCACTCATTTGCCACCCATTTAATCGAAAATGGAGCAGATTTACGGTCAGTACAAGAAATGCTTGGACATGCAGATATTTCTACCACACAGATTTATACCCACGTGAGCAAGAAACGCTTAAAAGAAGTGTATAAGCAATTTCATCCGCGTGCATAAGGTCAGAAGTCTGACATGTAAATTCTGTGGCTTTTTGATATAATTAACGGGTAACTAGGAGGTTATGTATTTATGGGAAATTTTAAACGTGTACATGTAATTGTAATGGATTCTGTTGGAATCGGAGAAGCTCCCGATGCTGGTTCTTTTGGGGACAAAGGCTCTCATACACTAGGTCATATCGCAGAAGAAATGAATGGCCTTCAAATGCCGGAAATGCAAAAGCTTGGACTTGGGAATATTGAGCCTTTAAAAGGGATCGACCCAGTAGAAAGCCCAATTGCATACTACGGAAAGATGCAAGAGGCCTCTGTTGGAAAAGATACGATGACTGGTCACTGGGAAATCATGGGGTTAAATATTGACAAGCCTTTTAAGGTTTACCCAAACGGATTCCCTCAAGAGCTAATTGCTGCCTTGGAAGAAAAGACTGGCAGAAAGGTAATTGGAAACAAACCTGCTAGCGGTACAGAAATTCTAGATGAGCTAGGAGAAGAGCATATGAAAACTGGGGCTATCATTGTATACACCTCAGCTGATCCAGTTCTTCAGATAGCTGCTCATGAAGAGGTTGTTCCTTTAGAGGAGCTATACCGTATCTGTGAAATTGCTCGTGAACTTACGCTAACCGAAGAGTTTCTAGTTGGTCGTATCATTGCTCGTCCATTTGTTGGACAACCAGGAGCTTTTGTACGGACATCCAATCGACACGATTATGCATTAAAGCCGTTTGGTCGCACAGCGATGAACGAGCTAAAAGATGCTGGTTATGATGTGATTGCACTAGGAAAGATTCATGATATCTATAATGGTGAGGGTATTACAGCAAGTGAAAGAACGAAGGATAACATGGATGGTATGGACAAATTTATTGCAACATTAGAAAAAGAATTTACCGGTTTATCGTTCTTGAATCTTGTAGACTTTGATGCGCTGTACGGACATAGACGAGATGCATTAGGATATGGGAAAGCATTAGAAGAGTACGATGCTCGACTTAAAGAGGTGTTTCCTAAATTGACGGATGATGATTTACTGATTATCACTGCAGACCATGGAAATGACCCAACTATGCCTGGTACAGATCATACGCGTGAATATGTGCCATTACTTGTGTACTCCACACGCTTTAAAGAGCCAAAACAGCTGCCTCTACGAATGACGTTTGCTGATATTGGTGCAACTGTTGTCGACAACTTTGGCGTAGAGAAAACGGCATTTGGAGAGAGCTTTTTATCGTTATTAAAGTAAAGGAAGTGTTTGTATGAGAATGATTGATGTTATTGAGAAAAAGAGAGAAGGCTTCCCATTAACGAAGGAAGAGATTAATTTCTTTGTAAACGGATACACGGACGGCTCAATCCCTGATTATCAAGTAAGTGCGCTTTTAATGGCAATCTACCTGCAAGGTATGAATGAAGAAGAACGTACGAACTTGACGATGGCGATGGTGAACTCTGGAGAGCAAATCGACTTGTCTGCTATTGAAGGGATTAAGGTCGATAAGCACTCTACTGGTGGAGTTGGAGATACGACAACGCTTGTTCTAGGACCTCTTGTGGCAGCTTGTGGTGTCCCAGTTGCGAAGATGAGCGGACGAGGACTTGGCCACACTGGTGGAACGATTGATAAATTAGAGGCAATCGAAGGTTTCCACGTAGAGCTTTCTCCAGAAGAATTTGTGAAGCAGGTAAATGAGCTGAAGCTTGCTGTGATCGGGCAAAGCGGAAACTTAACTCCAGCGGATAAAAAGCTATATGCACTTCGCGACGTGACTGCTACTGTTAGCAGTATCCCGTTAATCGCTAGCTCTATTATGAGTAAAAAGATTGCTGCAGGAGCAGGTGCGATTGTTTTAGACGTGAAAACCGGTGAAGGTGCCTTCATGAAAACGACGGATGATGCTAGAGAGCTTGCAAAAGCGATGGTTCAAATCGGTAATAGCGTAGGTAGAAAAACGATGGCAATCATCTCTGATATGTCTCAACCGCTTGGAAGAGCGATTGGAAACTCTTTAGAGGTAATCGAAGCAATCGACACGTTAAAAGGAAACGGCCCTGAGGACTTAACGGAGCTTTGCTTAACACTTGGCAGCCAAATGGTTGTTGTTGGTGGAAAGGCATCTACGTTAGAAGAGGCTAGAGCAATGCTGGAAAAAGTAATAGAGGACGGCTCAGCATTACGCATCTTCAAGGAATTTATCAAATGGCAAGGTGGAAATGATGCCGTAGTGGACGACGTTTCTTTATTGCCAAAAGCGAAATTTACATTCGAGGTTCCTGCAAATAAAAGCGGATATATCACTTATATGGAAGCAGATGAAATCGGAACGGCAGCCATGCTACTAGGTGCTGGTCGTGCGACGAAGGAATCAGAAATCGATTTAGCAGTTGGAATCGTTCTGAATAAAAAAGTAGGAGATCGAGTGGAGCAGGGAGAATCCATTGCGACGATTCATGCGAATACAGAGGATGTAGGGCAAGTGCTGACGAAACTGAATGAAAATATTCATATCGAAGCAGAGAAAAAGGATGCTCCTCCATTAGTTTACGAAATAATAACTGAATAGTACGATACCCTTCATAGGCATTTTCCAAAGGTTTAAAAACTTTTGGGAGATGCCTATTTTTTGATTAGAAAATCCAAAATAATCTCATACTAGAAATGTATATCTCCTATGTCGAATAGAGACTAATAAACAATCATTTCTTCTACTTTTGTCATGTGCAAGGAATTCAGGATGGAAGTGTGGAATTGCGCTATCAGAGGAGGCGAAACTATATGATACATGAAGTAGAAAAAATTGGTGATGAAATTATTATTATTCGATTGAAGGGTGAGCTTGATCATCATAGTACGAATAATATTCGAAATGAGATTGTACCGATGATTAAAAATGGCTCTATCAAAGTGATAGTTTGGAATTTAGAAGATTTACTATTTATGGACAGCTCAGGAATAGGACTAATACTAGGTAGAATGCGAGAATTGGCGCCTATTGATGGACAAACGATTATTGTGAATCCATCTCCTACTATGAGTAAAATCTTTCAGTTTGCAGGTTTAAGTCCATATATCTACAGTGAGTCAGAAATTGAAATAATTTCAAGATTAGGGGGAATCGTCTATGGACAATGAAATTACATTAACGTTTGTTGCCAAAAGTGAAAATGAAGCATTAGCGAGAATGGTAATGTCTAGCTTTATATCTGCTATAGATCCGACGATCGAGGAGCTTTCTGAATTTAAGACCGTTATTTCAGAGGCTGTCACCAATGCTATTGTACATGGCTACGAGGAAGATGGAACTGGCAAGATTGAGATGCATGCTCACAGAACCGATAGAGAGGTAGTAGTTTCGATTGTTGACTATGGGAAAGGAATCAAGGACATTACACAAGCTCGTGAGCCCCTTTATACAACGAAACCTGAGCAAGAGCGTTCAGGAATGGGCTTCACGATTATGGAGAGCTTTAGTGATGATGTAGATATCTACTCTCTTCCTGATAGGGGGACGACTGTAACTATTACGAAGAAATTTGTACCAATTCATGAATCTTGCAGGATAGTCTAATGATCAACAATAAACCAACAATATTACTCACCCAAGAAAAAATGAGAGAGCTCATTGCATTGGCACAGGCAGGCGATAAGTTTGCTAGACAGCAAATGATTGAAGGTAACACAAGGTTGGTTTGGTCCATCGTTCAACGATTTGCTTCGAGGGGAGCGGATCTAGAGGATTTATTTCAGATTGGCTGTATTGGATTAATGAAATCGGTAGACAAGTTCGATCTTTCTTATGAGGTGAAGTTCTCTACTTATGCGGTACCGATGATTATAGGAGAGATACAGCGTTTCTTGCGAGACGATGGAATGGTGAAGATTAGCCGCTCCATCCGAGAGCTAAATTTTAAGATTCGACATGCTACAGACGACTTTTTAAAGGTTCATGAGCGTCAGCCAACGATTCTAGAACTAGCAGCTATTTTAGAAGTGTCTAGAGAGGAAATCGTCATGGCGACAGATGCTCTCCGTGATCCAGCATCCTTGCAGGAGCAACTATATGAGAATGATAGTGGTGATGCATTGACACTAATGGATCAAATGAGAGACGAACGCTCGGAGAAGTCCTTTGACCATATTCCGTTAAGAGAACTAGTGGAAAAATTAGAAAAACGAGAACAGATGATTATTTATTTGCGTTATTACCTAGACTGTACTCAGAGTGATATAGCAGAACGCTTAGGCATATCCCAAGTACAGGTATCACGCTTGGAGAAGAAGATTCTTTCGCAGCTCAAGACTTGGCTTGTTCCTGTGGGAGCTTCTACGAAATCAAAAGCAAAAGATAGGTGATTAACACGAAACCACTGTTCAAAAGCATGTCAGATGCAGAAGCATTTTTGAAAGAAAAGTTTGGAGAGAATGAAACATACGATTTTGGATTGCTCCATACTCATTTATACAAGTTCCCGGTTTTATTGGTCTATATCAATGGACTTATTGACGGCCATTTGTTAACCGATATTTTAACAAGAACACAGAGAGACTATCCTGAGCCCGCTGTGGATGAGCAAGAAATAATGAGACACTATTTTCCTTTCTACTCCATTTCTGAGTATGATGATAAGGAAAAATGGTTAATTGCTTTACTCAGCGGTCAGGTGACCTTTATTCTGAAAAATGGTTCTGTCTATACACTCGATGTCAGAAGCTATCCTGGAAGAAATCCAGAGGAGCCGGATAATGAAAAGGTAGTACGTGGTTCAAGGGATGGCTTCACTGAAAATATTATCCAAAACACAGGACTCATTCGACGGAGGATTAGAGATACAAATCTTCGCTTTGAGATGCATCGTATTTCGAAGCTAAGTCAAATGGATGTAGCGATTTCTTACATTAAAGGTATTGCGAATGATGATAATTTAGACTTGATTCGCAAGCGATTAAAGAAGATTAAGCATGATGGATTTACGATGAGTGATAAGGCGTTGGAGGAATGGCTCTTCAAGCAAGGGTTTCATCCTGTACCCTTTGTAAGGTTCACAGAGCGACCTGACATAGCTGCGGCACATTTGCTAGAAGGACACATCATTCTAGTGGTAGACACTTCTCCTTCCGTTATCATCGTTCCTACAACCCTATTCCATCATCTGCAGCACGCAGAGGAATATAGACAGGCTCCTGCGATCGGTACCGTTGTTCGGTGGATTCGCTATTTTGGTGTTTTCTTTAGCTTGTTTTTGCTCCCTTTCTGGTATTTGCTAGCCAAGCATCCGGAAATACTCCCGAAAGCATTGGAGTTTTTAGGCCCCAGCGAAAAGAGTTCCATCCCGCTTCTCTTGCAGATTATCTTCGCGGACTTAGGAATAGAGTTTTTGCGACTGGCCGCCATTCATACGCCGACCCCGCTCTCGACTGCAATGGGAATCATAGCCGCTTTAATCATAGGTGACATGGCGGTGAATGTTGGCTTGTTTGTTTCAGAGGTTGTTCTATATACAGCATTAACAGCCATCTTTACATTTGCGATACCTTCCTACGAGATAAGCATTGCAACGAAAATCTTCCGAACGGGGCTATTAATAAGTACTGCAGCTTTTGGGATAAATGGCTTTTTCATCGTTTCGGTTATTTTACTTTGGTACTTATGTAGCGTAAAACCTTTAAATGTGCCTTATTTATGGCCGTTTCTTCCATTTTATCCGATTGCATTTATTCGCACGATTATACGCTTTCCGATGCCGACAAATGCGAAAAGGCCATTTATTACACGAGCACTTGTTCGTAAACGTTCCTAGGTACAATTGCATTTTCCTCCTTTCCTATGGTAAAGTTCTTATAGAATTCATGGAAAAGAGGCGAGATACATGGTTACCGTATCAGAGCATACAATCGATGAAAAAGGTCATCTCGTACTAGGTGGAGTAGATAGCGTAGAGCTTGCCAAAACTTATGGGACACCACTTTTTGTATATGACCTTTCTCTCATTCGAAAAAGAGCACAAGCATTCCTAAATACATTCAAAGAATTGCATGTAGTTGCACAAGTTGCCTATGCGAGTAAAGCATTCTCCAGTGTGGCGATGTATCAGGTGATGAACCAAGAAAATTTATCATTAGATGTCGTTTCGGCTGGAGAGCTTTATACTGCAATAAAGGCTGGCTACCCTGTAGAGCGTATTCATTTTCATGGGAATAATAAAAGCAAGGAAGAATTATTACTAGCACTGGAGCATAACATTGGTTGTATAGTAGTAGATAACTTTTATGAAATAGAGCTGTTACAAGAGCTAACAGCCCAACGAAAGCAACAAGTAAGCATATTACTCCGTGTCACACCAGGAGTAGAGGCACATACACATGACTATATAACGACAGGCCAACAGGATTCGAAATTTGGTTTTGATTTACTGAATGGACAAGCTGACGAAGCATTTAAGCAGGTCTATCAGAATCCATATTTAGAACTTTTAGGTCTCCACTGTCATATTGGGTCTCAAATTTTTGAAACAAGTGGCTTCAAAGTAGCAGCTGAAAAGCTTATCAAAAAAATGATTGAATGGAAAAGTACATACCAGTACACTTGCACCGTTTTAAACCTTGGGGGAGGCTTTGGAATAAAATATACAGAGGAGGATACTCCGCTAGAGCCTTCTGTTTATGTCAAGGAAATGGTTCAGGTAGTGAAGGAACTGGTGGCAAAAACATCTTTTTCGATGCCGGAAATATGGATAGAACCTGGTCGTTCCCTTGTAGGCGATGCAGGAACTTCTTTATATACAATCGGCTCAGAAAAAAAGGTTCCAGACATCCGGAATTACCTATCTGTTGACGGTGGAATGTCAGATAATATTCGCCCCGCGCTATACGGAGCAGTTTATGATGCCATGATTGCAAATAAAATGACAGAAAATAAAGAAATTGAATATACTATTGCAGGTAAGTGCTGTGAATCTGGCGATAAGCTAATTGAAAGCGTCAAGCTTCCAAAGGCTGAACCAGGAGATATTCTTGCGGTATTTTGTACAGGTGCTTATGGTTATTCAATGGCAAGTAATTATAACCGAATTACAAGACCGGCAGTCGTTTTTGTGGAAGATCAAAAGCATCAATTAGTTGTAAGAAGAGAAACTTTAGAGGATATTGTTCATCTGGATCTTCCTTTTACGATGGAGAGAGGGTGATTTATTTGAAGAAGTTTAATATAATATTATTTCTAATACTTTTTCTTACGGGAATTGCTTGGGGAGTAGCCTACTGGTTATTTGTCGCCCCGAACGCTGATATTTAGAGCTAGACAACCTAAGTAATTGGTAGTAAAGTTCTTTTAAAGAAATTAAAAGAGGGTTATATACATGTTATATCGCTATAAAAAAGCATATGAGAAAATATCGATGGGTCTATTATCATTCATGCCACAGGAAAAGGACGTAAAAAAATTACTAGAAACAATTCAACAATACGAGTCAAATCCTGACTGGCATTTATTTGTTTGGAAAAAAGGCGAGGATGTTGTAGGTATTATTGGTATCCGCATGGAAAACAATACCGCTATCTTGCAGCATATCTCTGTGAACCCTTCCCATAGAGGAGAAGGAATCGCCAAAAAAATGATCCATTCCTTACCAGCTCAACTACAAAATGCCAAAATCATCCCAGCCGAGCAGGTCCAGGCTTTTTTTGATAAGTGTAAACAGGAAACGGACGAAAATGAAATCTAACAAAAAAAGTTACAAGAGTGCTGAATCTACCGATTTAGCACTCTATTTTTATAGTAAGAGATATCTTCTGTCGGAGCATGTGCTAGCAGGAGAAGGGGCCCATGTATCGAAGCAACTCGATTGCCAAACAGGCGAAGCCGCCCCCATTTTGTCGTTACTCTCAGTTGGAGGTCATTTACTCTCGGATGGCCAACGTATACTCTCGCATAGAGAGACTTTATTCTCGGATAGACCACTTTTACTCTCATTGGAGGGAAATACTCTCGTTCGGGGAAGATTTACTCTCGGATAGCGCCCATTTATTCTCAGTCAGAAACGGCAAAACGCTTGCCAGCAGGAGAAGGGGCCCATCTATCAAAACAACTTGATTGCCAGACAGGCGAAGCCGCCCTCATTTTATCATTACTCTCAGTTGGGGATCAGTTACTCTCGGATAGCCAACGTATACTCTCGTATAGAGAGACTTTATTCTCGGATAGCCTACTTTTACTCTCATTCGAGGGGAATACTCTCGTTCAGGGGAGATTTACTCTCGGAAAGCGCCCATTTATTCTCAGTCAGAAATGGTGGACCGCTTGCCAGCTAGAAAAGCAATTCATGGTGACAAACTCCAAGCCCCCAAACATAAAAAGAGTCCTACAAATTCAGCTTGCCATTAGGAATTCATAGGACTCTTTATTTATCCCGCATTAAGGGCCAGTAAGACTCCCACTTCAAGATGGCAAAAGAAATGAGACAGCTAAGTGGGAGATCAACTGTCCCTAAAAGCCCGATTGGTTCAACTAATGATTGGTGGGGGATGAAAGAACCCCCCACCAATCAAAGTTTCACTTTATATGTACATATTACTTGACCGGTTCTCTTTTTCTGTAAACGGCTTTCCCATGACCCTACTCGCTTCGTCTTTTTTTCTGTTTTTCTCGTTCTGCTAGTATTTCAGAGCGGTCTCGGAGCATATGCTTATGAGTAAGATATTCCGTATCTAGTAGAGTTAGCTCTTCCTGTGCGATAAGCTGCTCTAGCTCTTGATCTTTTATTGGCAGAAGAAAGTGTTGAAAGGCATCCTGTCTTTCGATGGCGGACAAGGATTGCTGCGCCTTTTCTATTAGTTCAGGAAAGTCGATGTACTGGTCAAAGGGTGATAAGGAGATTTTCTCCATACGTTGGATAAAGGTTTTCATCGTCTTTCTAGCCCCGGCAAAGTTACCTCTTCGCCAATGGTACATGGAGGTAGAAAGGAGAACGAACACCGCTGCCGGATGTTCCTTGTTTCCGGGGGCAACCTCCTTCCAATACTCCTCTAAAAGCTCGTGACATTCAAAATAATCGAAGGTTCTATTAAACTCTTTTATAAACTGAATAAAATTGGGATGTAATGTAGGGTGCAATAAGCTCACCTTTCCTCTATAATAATGATTAAAAATGAATTTTAGGTGGAGTTTTATGTCTTATGAAGTAAAAACGGAAGCTTTTGAGGGCCCGCTTGATTTATTATTGCACTTAATCAATCGTTTGGAAATAGATATCTATGATATAAAGATGGCAGAAATCACGACGCAATATATGGAGCACATACACGCAATGAGTGTATTAGAGCTGAATGAGGCAAGTGAGTATCTAGTAATGGCGGCGACCCTATTATCCATTAAAAGCAAAATGCTCTTACCGATTCATCAGGATGAGGATATGGACGCCGACTTTGATATCCCTTATGAGGATCCAAGGGACGAGTTAGTGCAAAAGCTGATAGAATACAAGAAATATAAAGAGGCAGCGGAGAATCTACAGGAGCTGGAAGGAAATAGAAGTCTTTTCTTTACAAAGGCGCCGACAGATCTTAGTGAATACCAGTCTAGTCAGCAGCTTGCTTTATTCGAGTTAGATGTAAATGTCTATGATATGCTTGGTGCGTTCCAAAAAATGCTTAGAAGAAAGCAGCTTAGCGCCCCTTTACATACAAGAGTTAGTAGACAGGAAGTATCGATAAAAGAGCAAATGCATAATGTAGTAACTACTCTTCAAAAGCACAATGGTAGATTATCCTTCTATGATTTATTTCCGACGAGAGATAAAACAACCATTGTCACTACTTTTCTTGCATTACTAGAGTTGATAAAACGTAAAGTAGTACAAGTAGAACAACAGCATAATTTTGAAGAGCTAGTAGTAGAGTTAGGAAAGGAAATAGATTTTGATGACACGTTTGAAGAGTAAGATTGAGAGCCTCCTATTTGTAACTGGAGAGGATGGTTTAACGAAAAAACAGCTTGCATTTTTGACCGACAGCACGGAGGCGGAAATCGCAGAAGCACTTGATCAGATGATGATGGAATATGAGGATGATGAAACGAGGGGGATACAGCTAAAGCAGCTAGCTGGAACTTATCAGCTGGTGACAAAGGAAGAAAATATTGAGTACCTTCAAAAGCTGGTGGAGAATCCGACAGTACAATCATTATCCCAGGCGTCTCTGGAAGTCTTGGCCATCATTGCATATAAGCAGCCTATTACAAGGGTAGAGATAGAGGACATTCGAGGAGTGAAGTCTGAACGTCCGATCCATACACTTTCAGCGAAGGGACTGGTTCAAGAGGTTGGACGCGCAGAGGGAACAGGGAGAGCTATTTTATACGGTACGACAAACGAATTTCTTCAGTATTTTGGTCTGAAGGATTTACACTCATTACCTCCACTTCCAGAGGATATTGAGGTAGACGAGATGGATGACACGGATTTATTTATGACGAAGTTTCAAGAAACCTTTGAGGGATGAAATAAATTACAAAGGAGTATTGGCAATTTATAAAAAGTCTTTTATCTTATTCATCTTATTTTTGTTGGTCTGGAACATTCAGCCTGCGGAAGCTTCTAGCTCCTATGCAGTGATTGATGCAAAAACCGGCAGACTGCTTATTGGTAGCAACGCCGAGCAAGAGCTTCCAATCGCAAGCCTAACAAAGGTTTGGACAGCACTAACTGTACTGGACAACGCAGAATTAGACGAGTTAGTCACCATTTCTCAAGCAGCCTCTGTGCAGGAGGGGTCCTCCCTCTATTTGAAGCCAGGAGAGCAATGGACAGTCGGTTCTTTATTGCATGGACTGATGCTGCAATCCGGCAATGATGCAGCTTATGCACTCGCAGAGCATACTGGCGGGTCAATAGAAGGGTTCGTTCAACTGATGAATGAAAAAATGGAAATCGCCAATCTGGAGAAATCCCATTTTACAAATCCTTCTGGATTACATCACGATGATCATTATGCTTCGGCGAAGGACATGGCGAATATGTTTCGATTAGCGCTAAAAAATGAGGATTTTGTGAAGATTTCTTCTGCGAAAACCTATGTGCCGAAAGAAAGGTCCGTGAAATGGAGAAATAAGCATAAGCTTATGCATTTTAACCAAAATACCATAGCGGGCAAGACAGGTTACACGAAGAGAGCAGGCAGGACCCTTGTCACCTACTTGAAGGAAAAGGATAAGGAAGTAATTGTGGTGACCCTGAACCACTCGAATGATTGGGCTACGCATGTTTCATTGGCTGAGCAAGTGTTTGATACATATGAGACTGTAAAGGTTGTGAGCAAGGGGAAATACCGCCTTTTCCAGAAGGATGTCATCAAGGTAGAGCAAGACCATTATTTATTAATCAATAAAGAGGAAAAAGAAAAGCTGAAGAATGTGCTGATTATTCCAAGAAAGGGTAAGGAAAGCCGTCCATATCTCTGGAAGATAATGATTGACAATGAGCCGGCACTCCAATTTAATGTAAAAAAAATCAAGTAAAATAGGTAGGAGACAGTTTTTATAAAAGACTGTCTTCTTTTATTTTTTCGGGAAGTGTGACATAATTCACTCAGGATGATTGGAAAGAATGGACGAGGTGAATTACTTGGAAAGATTACAAAAAGTATTAGCACATGCTGGAGTGGCATCACGCAGAAAAGCAGAGGAGCTAATTTTACAAGGTAAAGTGTCAGTTAACGGGAAAGTAGTAACGGAGCTAGGTACAAAGGTGTCAAACTCTGATATCGTGGAGGTAGAAGGGGTAAAATTGGAGAAAGAGCAGAAGGTATACTATTTACTCTACAAGCCTAGAGGAGTTATTTCTGCTGTCAGTGATGACAAGGGGAGAAAAACGGTAACGGATCTTCTTCCTCACGTGACGGAGCGCTTATACCCAGTAGGAAGGCTCGATTACGATACTTCTGGACTTTTATTGCTTACAAACGATGGAGATTTTTCTTATGCACTAACACACCCAAAGTTTAAAGTGGATAAGACGTACGTTGCGCGTGTAAAAGGAATTCCTTTAAAGGAGCAGCTGAGAAAGCTGGAAAGAGGGATCATGCTAGAAGACGGGAAGACTGCGCCTGCAAGAGTGAAACTATTATCTAGCGAAAAGAAGACAGATAAGGCCATTGTGGAAATTACCATACATGAGGGACGAAACAGGCAAGTTAGAAGAATGTTTGATGCAATTGGACACCCTGTACAAAAGCTAAAACGCGAAAAATTTGGTTTCTTAACGCTTCATGGCTTGAATGCTGGTGAATGGAGAGAGTTAACGACTCATGAAGTAAAACAGCTTCGTGTATTAGCGGAAACGGGCAAAATAGGGAAATAGGCTAAAAAGTTCACAAACCCTTCATATGTATATCTCAATTTCCATAGAATTATTTGGTATAATATTGACGGTATGTTTAAAAAGGGGGGGTAATTAGTATGGCTCAATCAAAAAAACAACGCTTTTATATACGAACAGTTATTTTAGTGCTTTTAGCATCTGCCATTATATTTACAGTTGTTACGAATGTAACGAAAGAAAAGAATGCTGTTTTAAAGGTTGGAGATCAAGCTCCTGATTTTGTGTTAACAGATATGAACGGAGAGCAGCACCGTCTGTCAGATTATAAAGGACAAGGTATTTTCTTAAATTTCTGGGGCACATGGTGTAAGCCATGTGCGAAAGAAATGCCTGCGATGGACAACCAATACAAAATTTATAAAGACCAAGGGGTACAAACCCTTGCGGTGAACATTGCAGAATCTGATTTGAAGGTTAATAGCTTTGCAAAAAGATATGATTTATCTTTTCCAATTGCAATCGATCACAATAAAAGCGTGAAGGAATCCTATAATATCGACCCTCTTCCTACAACTTTTCTCATAAACCCAGAAGGGAAAATTGTGAAGATTATTAAAGGGGAAATGACGGAAGAAGATATCGCGAATTTTATGGAAGAAATTAAACCTTCATGAAGGAGTTCTTTTAAATGGAAAAGATACAATGTGAATGCGGGCATATCAATCCAGTCGGCACAGAGCTATGTGAAAGCTGCGGACGTCCTTTAAGTCAGGAAACGAAGCAAAAAAAGCTTGTGGATATGAGATATGAAGGGTCTGCACGACGTTCCCAAACTTACAATAAAACAATTATCGATAAGATTTGGAACTTTTTCTCTAGCGTTAAGGTTGGTATGTGGATTATTGTAGCTATTTTAATTGCAGCTGCCATTGGTACGATCCTGCCACAGGTATTCTATGTCCCTGCAACAAACGAAGCAGACATTGCTGCTTACTATGAAAGAGTTTATGGGATATTTGGAACGATCTATTATGAGCTTGGCTTGTCAGATTTATATAGCTCTTGGTGGTTCCAGATTTTAGTTGGAATGCTTGGAATCTCTTTAGTAATTGCTAGTTTAGACCGTGTGATTCCTTTATATAAATCTTTAAAGAAACAAAAAACTAAACGCCATATAAGCTTCTTGAAGCGCCAACGTATTTATGGAATCGGAGCAATTGAAAATCCAGAAAATTCTCTATCAAAAGCAGAAGAAAAGCTAAAATCCATGCGTTATAAAGTGAAGCGAGAAGGCACTGCTATCTTAGCGGAGAAGGGCCGATTCTCACGTTGGGGTCCATACGTGAACCACCTAGGTTTGATCATATTCTTAGGAGGAGTTATGCTTAGAGCTTTTCCTGGCTTTTATGTGGATGAAAGTATGTGGATTAGAGAAGGGGAAACACTCTATATTCCTGAAACGGATGGATATTATCTAGAAAATAAGGGTTTTATTTATGAGACTTATTCAAAGGACGAATCTTCCGAGGTGTTTGGAGAAGCTATTGACCGAGTAGGTACGATTGCCTCTAACTATCAAACAGATGCTATCCTTTACAAGGGACCAGAAGATTCCCTTCCTAGCAATTCGAAAGAGCTTACATTTGAAAAAGAGTACTCTATACAAGTAAATAAACCACTAAAATTTGATAACTTCTCTGTCTTTCAAATGGATTTCCGTCTAGATGAATTAAAGTCTATGACATTCCAGCTACAAGATAAAGAAACTGCTCAGTCCTATGGGGAATTTACAATTGACCTTGCAAATCCACAGCCAATGTATGAGCTAGAAGAAGGCTATAAGGTGGAAATTGTAGATTATTATGCTGACTTCACAGGATTCGAGGATGGAGAGCCACAATCAAAATCTCCTGTACCGAACAATCCAGCATTTTTGGTCAAAATGTATACACCTGAATTCCCAAAAGGAGAGACTAGCTTTGTCATGATTCAAGAAACGCTAGAGCCCCTTGGAGAAAATAAGCATAAGATTGCATTCCAAAGCGTAGAAACACGAGATGTTTCAGGTCTTACGATTCGTAAAGATTTAACACTTCCGATCCTTGCTTTAGGTGGTTTAATCTTCATGATTGGGGTAGTACAAGGCTCTTATTGGAACCACCGACGTATCTGGCTTCAGGTTTTAGAAAATGGTCAAATTGCCATTGCTGCTCATACCAATAAAAACTGGCTAAGCGTGAAGAGAGATATAGATGAGGTTTCCAAAGTCACGGAGCTTCCACCATATGAAGACCAACAGGATGAAGATGCTAAAGAGGAAAAAATGGAAGGGGAAAATGAAAAATGACAATGGTATCTTTAAGTAGTTCCTTATTATTCGTGGCATTCGTTGCTTATCTATTGGGAACCATATTATTCGGGGGAGCTGTTAAAAGCTCTAGCTCCTCTGACAATAAGTCCTTTGATAGATGGGGCAAAGCTGCTATAACAATTACAATCATCGGATTTATAAGTAATTTAGGTTATTTTATTACTCGTTGGATAGCAGCTGGGCATGCTCCTGTTAGTAATCTATTTGAATTTACAACGGCTTTCGGCATGATGATTGTAGGAGCATTTATACTTATTTACTTTATTTATAAAACACCTGCACTTGGGCTGTTTGCATTGCCAATCGCAGTGCTCATTATTGCTTATGCAACGATGTTCCCAACAGAAATCTCACCGCTTAT
The DNA here is from genome assembly GCF_056856695.1 of Psychrobacillus sp. Z16_25. Classification (NCBI taxonomy): domain Bacteria; kingdom Bacillati; phylum Bacillota; class Bacilli; order Caryophanales; family Bacillaceae; genus Psychrobacillus; species Psychrobacillus sp. Z16_25. The sequence goes on from NZ_JBXEOV010000001.1 coordinate 365,937, forward strand.
TCCAGCGTTAAATAGTCATTGGCTAACAATACATGTTATCACAGCTGCAATGGGCGAGGCTATTTTAGCGATTAGTGCGGTTGCAGGACTTGTATGGCTATTAAAAAACATCGATTTAACAAAGCCATCTAAACAACGCTTTTGGATGGAAGCGGTTATGTATCTACTAATTGTAGTAGTAGGGTTTGTCGTTTCCACTATTACCTTTGCTATTGCCGGTTATGAGGCAGAGTTCTCTTATATTAGTAAGGAAGAGACGCAAGAAACAATCGTTTACCATATGCCACCGCTTTTTGGTATGAATGAGTCGGAGGCTATCACAGAGGGTGTCATGGAACCATTCGTGGAAACACCACCGATTGTGAACGCTAAAAAGCTGACAACGGTTGTTTGGTCTTTAATCTTTGGTACAATCATTTATATCGCTTTACGATTAATCCTTCGTAAACGTGTGGCTGCTGTCTTACAGCCTCTTGCGAAAAAATCCAATTCTCAGCTAATGGATGAGATAGGCTATCGTTCCGTATTAATCGGCTTCCCTGTTTTTACATTAGGAGCGCTGATTTTTGCGATGATCTGGGCACACGAGGCGTGGGCACGCTTCTGGGGCTGGGATCCAAAAGAGGTATGGGCATTAATCACTTGGTTATTCTACGCTGTTTTCTTACACCTTCGCCTCACAAAGGGCTGGGATGGAGAAAAATCAGCATGGCTTGCATTGATCGGTTTTATTATCATTATGTTTAACCTAATTGCAGTAAACCTAATAATTGCTGGCTTACATTCTTATGCGTAAATAACTGCTGGTTAAATAGCCGAGGTCAATGATGACTTCGGCTATTTTTATAGGATAAAATTTGTTCGAATACATATACGATAAAAAAGAATTATGATATAAAAAATATATACATAAATATCAGCTAGTTTGTAGAAGGAAGAATAAAGGGGAGTACGCTAGTTATATGGCGATATATATCGAAACTTGCTACTCTGTTAGAAAGTTTTAGAGCTAATAATCCATCATTGTCACTGTTTTGCTGCAATAAGGCGGAAGAGAAACTGTGATGAACTTGGAACAATTAAACTTAGAGTCTAGGTTATGCGATAATATAGCGATAGAATAAAAGGCAAACCATCAAAAACGATTATCAAAATAAGATGTTAGTTTGATGCTTTTCTTCCAATTTGCATCTAGTAATTGTACAATATGAATGATAAGTAAGTAGATAGAAGGGTATGATAATAAAATGTCAGATATGATAAAGCTTTTAGTAGTAGATGATGAAGAACGTATCCGTCGATTATTAAAAATGTATTTAGAGCGAGAAGGATATATTGTCGAAGAAGCTGAGAATGGGAAGATTGCCTTACAGCTTGCATTAGAAAATGAATATAACTGTATCCTCTTAGATATTATGATGCCCGAAAAAGATGGTATAGAAGTAATAACAGAATTACGTGAGCATAAAGATACGCCAGTGATTCTTCTAACTGCAAAGGGAGAAGAGTCAAATAGGGTAGAAGGATTTGAGCTTGGTGCGGACGATTATATCGTAAAACCGTTCAGTCCTAGAGAGGTTGTCCTTCGTGTGAAGGCGTTATTAAAACGATCCTCTGCTTATTCAGCTGCTCAAGGAGTGTCGATTTCGAAGGATATTGTGGTGTTTCCACATTTGACGATTGATCATGATGCACATAGAGTAACTGCTGATGGGATTGAGGTAAGCTTAACACCTAAAGAGTATGAGCTTTTATATTTCCTTGCAAAATCTCCAGATAAGGTATTCGATCGTGAGCACTTACTAAAAGAGGTTTGGCATTATGATTTCTTTGGTGATTTACGTACAGTGGATACGCATGTCAAACGGTTACGAGAAAAGCTTAACAGAGTCTCAGAGAAGGCTGCAAAGATGATTGTCACCGTATGGGGCGTTGGCTATAAATTTGAGGTAGCCAATGAATAGAATCTGGAATAGTGTAGTCGGGAAGCTGTGGGGAACCATTTTGCTTCTCGTTTTATTTGTACTGTTCATTGTGACTGTTTTAATGTTAGAGTTTTTAGAGGATTTCCATACCGAGCAAGCAGAAGAAATTCTACGTCAGGAGGCTGCCACTATCGGTAAAATTGTGGAACAGCACGACGACGTAGAGTCATCTATTGATATTATTGAAGATATATTAGGTACAGAAACAAATACACTAATCGTCCGGAATGCCGATTCAGTCTTTCTTTCTGTACACGATGGACTGCATAAGGAAGTCATAACAGAAAAAATTCTAAATGACAAAGAACTTTCCAAAATTTACACATCTAATGATACAATTATTAGGAAAATGCTGATGCCCTCGATGATGGAGGAGGAACGGATGGAGAATTATATTATTCTCGCATTTCCTCTAGAATCGGACAAAGAAAACCATGGAGCTGTCTTCATTTATCAAAGCTTAGATGTCGTGGACAAAACATCCAATAGCACGGCTAAAATTGTATTTTTATCTGGTTTTATTGCCTTGTTACTTACAACCTTGCTGACGTTCTTCCTTTCCTCAAGAATTACGTCTCCTCTGAGATCTATGCGTCTAGCGGCTTTAGAGCTTGCAAAGGGCAACTTTGAAACAAAGGTACCAATCGTTCAAAGAGACGAGATTGGAGAGCTTGGAGCAGCGTTTAACAGGATGGGTAGACACCTAAAGCACCATGTAGAGCTTATTAATCAAGAAAAAGAGCAGTTATCGAATATTCTCACCTCGATGACGGATGCTGTACTCACATTCAATAAGGACTACCAAGTATTGGTGAGTAACCCGCAAGCGGATGAACTGCTACAAAAATGGTACGAAAACAAAAAGCTAACTGGCGATTCAGATATCCCAGCGGAATTACAGCATCTATTAGAGCATGTATTCCATGAAGAAGAAGAAATAGAGGAAGAGGTAGAAATTAAAGGCTATTATTTCTCTGTATCTATTAGTTTGCTATACAGTAACGAGTCGATTCGCGGTGCGGTGGTCGTAATGCGAGATATGACAGAACAGCACAGGCTGGATAAAATGCGGTCGGATTTCATTGCCAACGTCTCTCATGAGCTAAGAACTCCGATATCCTTACTGCAGGGATATAGCGAAGCAATTCTGGATGATATGGTGACATCAGAGGAAGAGAAAAACGAAATGATCCGTATTATTAACGATGAATCAAATCGTATGGGAAGACTCGTAACAGAGCTCCTAGATTTAGCTAGACTTGAGTCGGGCTATTTAAGCATTTACAAAGAAGATGTTTACATTATCCCGACAATTGAACGCATCACGCAAAAATTCGAAAAAATTGCAAAAGAAAAACAGATTCAACTAAGTTTGCAATATTCCACCAATCCAAGTCTGTTACTAAAGATAGATGAAGATCGAATGGAGCAGGTATTGACTAACTTAATTGATAATGCACTAAGACATACGCCTGAGCATGGGTCTGTCACAGTGCATGTGGAACAGCTAGAAAAGCATTTAACCATATCGGTTGCAGATACGGGCTATGGAATTCCTAAGGAAGACCTTCCGTATGTATTTGAACGCTTTTATAAAGCAGACAAAGCTCGAACAAGAGGAAAAGGTGGTACAGGACTAGGTCTTGCGATTGCCAAGAATATTGTGGAGCGACATGAAGGACATCTGTCAGTGGAAAGCACAGTTGGAGAGGGTACTACATTTTTTATAAAGCTACCCTTAACTAATGTAACAAATCAGTAGATAGAACGACTAATATATTGAACGGGGGGAGCATATGAATGACTCCGTTTTCCATCACTTGTATGATCATTATCATCAAGATGTATTTCAGTTTCTGATTTACTTGGTAAAAAACAGACAAACTGCGGAAGACTTGGTTCAAGAAGTGTATGTTCGTGTTCTAAAAGCTTATAGCAAATTTGAAGGGAAAAGCTCAGAAAAAACCTGGCTATTCTCTATCGCTAAAAATGTAGCGATTGATCATTTCCGGAAGCAAACCGTTCGGAAAAAAAGGGCATTTGATTCATTTGATTGGGAAACGATGCAGCTGAGCTCTCCAGATATGCTTCCAGAGGATTTAGTCGTGTTAAGCGATGAGATGAGAGCTATGCTAAAAGCATTAGATACTTGCACGGGAGATCAAAAGCTTGTGGTAATCATGAGATACTTTCAAGATTTATCCATCTCAGAAACAGCACAAGTGCTAGAGTGGTCGGAGGGTAAGGTGAAAACCACCCAGCACCGTGCAATTAAAGCACTTCGCGAACGATTAACTGTCAAAGAAAAGGAGGGGTATATTCAACCATGACCAAAGATAAAGAGAATACTGAGTTGGATGAACTGCTACGTAGCATGCCCAAATTTTACGACAATCGCTCGAAAGAGGAAGTGCTTCGTCGTCTCCTTCAGGACCTGGAGGCTGATGAGAAAGCTAAAGACGTAGGTAAAGGAATGCCACGCGGGACAGCAAGGTGGATGCCTATAATCGTTTCCATTGCCTCCGTTTTCCTATTAGCCGTATTGGTTCCATCCTTTATGGACAATGCGCAACAGGAGTCATCTTCGGACTTGGTAAAGGATTCTCCAGCCCAGGAGAATAGAGAAATGCAACAAGATCCTTCGGGGGAATCTGAAATTAGTATTACATCAGTTCCACCAGAGGACCAAACGAAGATGATGGGATTTGATGAAACCTTGAATCTCTATAAGCTAGAGAGTTCTAGTGCTATATATGAGGAAGATTTAAATGGTGGTACTGCCTTTCATTTTTCCTTTTTAGAAAATGCGATGTCTGTTCCGGTGACAATTATTATTCCACAGGAGCAGATAGAGGCGGACTTCCCAGGCATCGAGCCAAGCAGTCTAGATTTATATAACCAATATGCAGGAAGAATTGATGAAGCGGCGTTAGCCTTTGATGACTATCATCCATACAAGGGATATTTTTTCGCAGAAGGTGATACGTTAGTGCATTACTTACCTGCTGATCATAACTACGATATGGCTTCAGGTACAACGGTTCCATACCTGTCTTCCATCAATGAAATATTTGTTGATTTTGCTCAGCTAAAAAGAGTGAATGAAGATGGGACTCCTATCGAGTGGGACCAAGTGGGTCTGCTCAGCGAACCAACCCCTTTAACGGGACAGTATCCAAGACAAGCATACTACGTATATGAAGCGACAAACGGCGAAACTTATCTAGCTCCAACTGTGAATTTTTATGAAAATGCGGAGCAAGCACTTTTCGCCTTGAAGGAATCTCAAGGAGATTTCTACAGCTCACCTATACCAAGTGACGTTACCTTTCAGTATACAGAGCAAAAAAACGATGGAATTATAACTTTTGATAATCCGCTTGACCTCAGTAAAATGGACGAGGGAGAAGCAAATAGATTAATCGATGCTCTAACACTTACTGCCGGTAGCTTTGGGTTAAATATAAAGCTAGAGAACGTAGTGCAAACCTCTTGGGATCAATACGATTTCACAGATGTCCTTCCCAGACCTGTTGGCCCAAACGGTTATATGATGGAGAATTAAAAAAGTCGAATTCGAGTCCGCTCGAATTCGGCTTTTTTGGTTGGGTGGTAGGTATGTGGAGGGTTGGAGACGCGAAGATAGCGATAAATAGAACAAGGGGCTTCTAATTGGGAATTTAAAGGAAGTACTTGCGGTAATTTCGTCATTACTTTCGATTGTGGTGCCGTTACTAGCGCTGGGGTGTTACTTACAGGCGATAGCGGCTTCGTTACTTGCGATTTTGGTCAGTTTACTTGCGGTGGCAATTAATAAGTGGAATTTATTGGTGATAAATACATTTTATTCGTTAAATAAAGGGAATAATTGGTTTTAATTTGAAGGTGGATTACAAAGAATGACTTGAAATTGGAAGAGAAATAGGAATACGTTCGCTGGTGATGATTTTAGTCACACTCACTGATGGAATAGTCGCCCTCGAGGGTAGTTTAGTCGCTTTCATCATCCATTTAGTCGCTTAACGGAATTTATTGGTAATAAAGTTCCCGGTTAGAAGGAAAGAGTTGCGATAGAATTAGAGATTAGTTGCGATTACTCCTATTTTAGTTGCGATAATGGATGATTTAGTTGCTCTTTTAGTTAATTTAGTTGCGGAAGCCAACTAGTTAGTTGTAAAAAAGGAAGTAAATGGAAAACAAAAGCGAAGTCACACATTAAAAACAAGAGCTAATTGATAATACTGGTAGTCAATAAGCAGTTACTTGCATACTGACAGAATTTCTTTCACTTAGTCGGTGGTTACTTGCAATGGTTAATCCATGACAGGCGGTGTACTGGACATGCGCTTAACCAAACTTAACAATCCGTCTAAACGGTTTCACTAGTTGAAAAAGAAATAGGTCCATACAATAAGTCGTAAGCTAGTTCTATTGCAATAAGGTTAAAATTTTGTTAAAATATTCATGATTCAAGTATGAATCGACAACAAAATAATATGATTCATCTTCGGGGCAGGGTGAAATTCCCGATCGGCGGTAGTAGAAGGAAACTTCTTGAGCCCGCGAGCCGTAAATGGCAGGATTTGGTCAAATTCCAAAGCCGACAGTATAGTCTGGATGGGAGAAGGTGAAGGTGCAGTCGTTTTTCGTATTTTACTCATACGGATACGCTTATTTAAGTGTACCTTTTAACTCCCTTAAGTGCTCGTTACTTAAGGGATTTTTCGTGAGGAAATACTAAACGTGCTGAACCTTTCTTCTTGTGGAGTGAATCGCAAAAGGAGAGAGGATTTATGAAGAAGAACAAGACGCGAATGCTTATTGCAATCGCCATGCTAAGTAGCTTGTCCTTTGTTTTAATGCTACTTGCATTTCCGTTACCAGTGTTACCTGCATACTTAAAGGTAGACTTTAGTGATATTCCTGCATTAATTGCAGCTATTACGATGGGACCTGTAGCAGGAATAGTAGTAGCGTTTTTGAAAAACGTACTGGATTGGCTGTTTTCTGGCAGTCCAACAGGAGTACCAGTAGGACACATTGCAAACTTTGTCACTAGTATTCTATTTGTTACACCAGTCTATTTAATTTACCGTAAGGTTGCTTCCTCTAAAGGAATTGCTTATGGACTGGTGGCAGGAACAATTACAATGGCAATTGGAATGAGCTTGCTTAATTATTTAGTGTTCTTACCAATGTATACGTACTTCTTAAATTTCCCGATGGAAACAGGGACAGCATTATTTAATACAATCATTTTCGGTATTCTGCCGTTTAATCTTTTAAAAGGTATTCTTGTGACTACGGTCATGATTGTACTGTTTAAGCGTATGAAGCCTTTATTAGATAGGGTAACGCATACATTTAAAACTGCATAATATTTAATAAGCTGTAGGGGCGGTCATTACGCTTCTACAGCTTTTTTATTTAGCAATTTTTATATTATTGCTTTTTCTTTAATACATCAGTATATGAATTATTTTGAATGATGTCTTTATGATTAAATTATGTATATATATCGTTCATCACCAAAAGCTGGGGTTGACCTATAAGTCAACCCCAGCTTTCACTAGAAAGAGATGAATTAATAAATATGCTAGAGGGAGAAAGGGAAGCATTTGAGTTAGAGACAAATCAGCAGTTAAGCAAGGATTATTCAATCATCCACACTCAAGTAATAGAACCGGTCGGAGTAATAGTGGGAACGATATTTTCGTTTTTTCATGAGTATATAAGGTAGACTCAGCAACAACTCTGATATTAGTCTCTTTAGATCTTTCTTATATTTTATTGTTAAAATATTTGCATGTTAGTAAAATGGAATTGCGGGTTAAAAAGAACAGAAGTCCACTAATTAAGCAAACGTTAAAAGAAATTTGTGAGGAATTACTATGTTTGAATTTAAATTTTTAGATAAGAGAGTCCAAAGAACAAGATCAGATTTATATAATGCATTTTTTGAATTGTTAAAGCAACGAAAATATGAACAAATAACAGTCAAAGACATAGTCGAGCTTGCTGGTTATAGTAGGGGAGTGTTTTATACACATTATAAACATAAAGAAGAGTTATTAGATGAAATTATAGATTACCTATTTCATGAAGCGAAAAAAGCACAAAGAACCCCGTATGAAAATACGGATAGTATTAACATTAAAGAGCTAGTAAATGAACCAATATATATGCTGACTCATTTTAAAGAATATGGGGAGTATTATCAAATTCTATTAAGAGAAAATATAAAAGGTCCGTTCAGCATTCAATTAACGAATGAGATGATAACTACCTATTTAAAGGACTTTAAAATGGATCTGCCGAGTGAAGATAAAACTATTAATGATATGTTAAATAGATATTATGCATATGGATTAATGGGGTTGATTATTGAGTGGATTATGGACGATTTTCCTAAAGAACCAGAAAAATTTTCAAATGAACTTGTGAAAGTCTTTAAATATTCACTAGGGAAAATTGAAATTAAATAGTAGTGGGACTAGGATTACTGTATAAATAGACAACATAAGGGCTGTAGATTCACGTATCTGACAGCCCTTATGATATTTAGAGAATTCTATTTAGAATAATGTTTTAAGAAATGCTGAAATTATTGTGCTGTGGTTCCACCATCAACAACAAATTCAGCGCCGTTTGAATAGCTTGATTCGTCTGATGCTAAATAAAGTACTAAGTTCGTAACTTCCGATTGCTCAGCCATTCGTTTTACCGGAATTTTATCGATAAAAGTTTGGATGACTTTTGCTGTATCTTCATCTAAATATGCTGGATCAGTCATTTTCGTTTTGATTACACCTGGGTGAACAGAATTTACTCGAACGCCATATTCAGCAACTTCAAGTGCAACGGTCTTTGTCATCCCTGTAACAGCGAATTTAGATGCACCGTAAGAAATTCCTGCTTTTGTGCCTCGTAAACCGGAGATGGAAGAAATATTAATAATCGAACCTGATTTATTTTCTTTCATATGAGGTACAACGTGTTTCATCCCTAAAAATACGCCTACTTGATTGATATTTATAACTTTTTGAAATGATTCTAATGTTGTATCTTCAATTAGCCCTGAAGTAGAGATACCAGCATTATTTACTAAAATATCTACTTTGCCAAATGTTTCAATTGTTTTAGCAACTAAGTTTTCCCAAGATGCTTCGTTAGCTACATCTGTAACTACAAAAATTGCATTTTCACCAAGTTCTTTTACGAACTCTTCAGCATGTGAAGTAGCTAAGTCTGCAATCACAACTTTTGCACCTTCTTGAATAAATCGCTTTGCATGACTTGCACCCATTCCTCCTGCGCCACCAGTAATAATGGCAACTTTCCCTTGTAAACGTGTCATTATAGGTTCCCCCTAAATTTGTATGTTGATTCTTTGTGAATCTAATAATTTACTACACCTTCAGTTTAAAGATAGAAATTCATTTCATCAATGTACAAAACTCTTTTAGATGTTACTTATTTAACAGATTTGATTAAAATGTCAAAGAATAATACTTTCTTAACTCATATTTATCCGCTAAAGAGTAGAATACATCAATAGGTTTTGTTTCTTTAAAACTAATTGCTGTTGTCACAGGAGCAACACGTGGGTTGAATTGCAAATGGGGAGAGTATTTATGAAAAGGAGCAAGACGCAAAAGCTTATAGTAATCGCCATGCTAAGTAGCTTGTCCTTAATGCTACTTACATTTCTGTTACCAGTGTTATCTGCATATTTAAAGGTGGACTTTAGTCTTATAAAATATATTCTTGTGACTCAGGTCATGATCGTACTGTTCAAGAGTATGAAGCCTTTATTAGATTGGGTAACGCATGCATTTAAAACTGCATAATATTTAATAAGCTGTAGGGGCGGTTATAACGCTTCTACAGCTTTTTTTATTAGAGGAATAAAGGATTTATATATGCATCGTTGAATAAGTATATTATTAACATTTCTGGAAGAATAGAATATGAGGGGGAAAGAAAATGAAGAGGCTTATCGTAGGAGTGGTCTGCTTAACTTTCATACTTGTCGGTTGCACCGATGAGTCAAACGCTGACCTGGCGAGCGAAATGGACGAACTTGAAAAGCAAATTGAGCAGCTTACCGAAGAAAAGGATACCCTTTTAAAGACTTTAGAAGAGGAAAGGGAAGCACGCGAGTTAGAGATAGCTCAAGAAGTGAGTATGGATCATTCGATGATTCTAGCCAAAGACATTGAAGAATATCCAATGACGCTTTATAAGAAAGCGACATTGGACTTGGATAAGGATGGTGAAGAGGAAGTAATCGAATTGTATGTAAATGCCGGCAAATCGGAAAATGGCGTGTTTGGTTGGGATGATGGGCAGACATGGCTGTTGGTCGTGAAAGATGGAGAAAATACGTATCCACTTTTTCATGACTATGTTCAATTAGGTTCCATTAATTTTACTACGACCACAATGGATAATAAGCCAGCCATCGTGATGATTCATACATCCCATTCTAATAAAAAAGTACAGAAGTTCATCTATGATAATAAGGAAAGTGGATATCAAAAAGAAACCTTCTATAAAAAAGAAAATATGAATGATCAATATAACCTGCCTGCATCGTATGCCTTCTTTCAGGATGCATTTGATTTAATAAAGGTGACTCTTACAACTAATATACCAATGGCTCAAGAAAAGAAGAATCCTGAGGAGATTAGTCTGGCTGTTGCACCGATTTTAGCGGATGTTTATGAGGCTCAAGGGATACTGAATATGGTGACAGAGTTGAATCCAGCGTTACATGTTACTTTAAAAGACATAATTGACTTACTCAATGACATGGTTTATGACCAACCAACAGCTGAGCAAATGGACCGCTTACAATTCATTCATGATGTGTTCAAAGAAATCAATACCGAGCAATTAATCAATCAAGAGGAAAATGAAATTCATCCAGAGACTGCAGAGAAACTTCAAAAATTTAATGCCTTGAATAGGTAATGAAGATTAATGTATCAAAGGGGATTTTATGAGAAGAATTTTACTCTTATTAATAGGGCTTAGTAGCATATTAACCGCTTGCAGTAATACAGAAGTTGATATCCAAGTGAATACGATTATTTTAAATGTTTCCGCTGAGGAATTCTCCAAATTAGGGGGGACAAATAAAAGCGGTACATTAAATCAAAATGATTTTAAAAAGCTTACTTTTGATTTTTCCATGGAGCATGGTGATAGGGTGAAAAGAAAAATTGAAATGTTTGATGACTGGGTTCTTTTTATAAATGATTCTGATGGACCAGATCGATATTGGGGTGGGAGCGGTTCCTCACAAGATAATGATGGAGAAAATTTTGCTTCTTATCATAGGGAGTTTATCTTTTATTCAAAAGGACTACAGGAGAAGGAATTGAAAGAGTTATTCAAAGATGCACGCATTACGGTGGAGTGGGAAGTAAACAAAGAAAAACAAACCAAAGAGTTTTTTATAGCAGACACAATGATTTTCAAAGAATAATGCTGTCCACGTCCGTTGACAGCTCTTTTTGAGTCAATGCCGAAACCGACTTATTGTATAGGGGGATCCTAGTGAAATCGAAACTTACATTGGTTTACCTACTTCTATTCTTTTCATTCATTGTGATGGGGTGTACAAATAATGAGGTCGAAGAAGAAAAAGTCGAAAAGAATGATAGCTACACAGAGGTAAGAAATGTAGTAATAGACTTTATAGAACAAAAGGGCTGGGTTCAGCAACATTATCCAACTATAAAGGATTGGGAACATGCAAGGGTGGAAATGTTAACGGTTGATGCCAATTATAAATTCGTAGACGAAGCTTATATAGGAAAAGAGATATATGAAGTTCATATGGAGGATGCTCTTGCTTCCCCCACAATTTATGTAGATCCTGAAACGTTAGAAGTAATTGGGTATGTACTTGGAGAATAATAGGGATTAAATTTGCGTGGGTAGCTAAGGGATTACAAATAAAAGGAGGGCTGCTAACATGTTTAAAAGGAAAGTATTTTCATTTATTTGGACGATCCTCATTTCCACGCCCATTATTGGTTTTTGTTATATGCTGGTAGAACAGAGTAACTTAAAAGAGGTACCAGGCTTAACGTTATTCGTCCTTATTTTTGCTGCTCCAGTTGTTTTATTCTTTGGAATCCCTGTAACAATATTATCCGATAAAATAAATAATAGATTAATGGGCAAGAAAAGATTATATGCTTCATTCGTAACCCATTTGTTTTTTGCTATCAGTTTCGTTGTCATATTTATTTTCATTACTGAATCCAGATTTATTTTCATTGATTTTAAGGCTTTTGATTGGTACTTTTTAATTCCAGCAACAATTTATTCATCAGTAGGCTGGTGTGTAGATGAAGGATTAAGAAAACGTTTTGATCAACAAGTTGTTGGAGTGAATTGATATATAGCTTTCACAATCTATTATGTGAAAAATGTCGTGGATCAATCATATATATCTTAGAAGAACTGTATACAAATGAAGACAGAGAAGTGGATACCCCTCTGTCTATTTTTTCTTATATTTATCTCCAACTTTTTTTAACTCTTTTTTCATCTCTTTGTCTCTTCGTTTGTTCTGTCTTTTTGCGTTTATACGCGACCTCTTGCTCTGACATCATTTCTTTCTCTTTTATTTATAGTATATTTGGCGAACTTAAGATGGCCCATCTTCTAATTTTTAACTAAACACGAGATGGTTTCATAAATACAGAGGAAGTCTGGGGAATATAGAGAATATTAATAGAATGAAGTTTAAGAAGCGTGTCGAAAGGAATTGACAAAATGTCATCGTTAAAGGGAAAAATCGCAGTAGTAGCAGGAGGAACTCGTGGAGCTGGTCGAGGTATTGCAGTGAAGCTAGGAGAGGCTGGTGCAGTAGTTTATGTGACCGGCAGAACTACCAGGAATAATCAGTCACCAATGGGACGGAAGGAAACAATCGAAGAGACAGCAGAAATGGTAACAAGAGCTGGTGGAAAAGGGATACCTGTAAAAGTAGACCATACTGTTGAATCAGAGGTCATTCATTTATTTGAACAAATAAAAAAGGAGCAAGGTCGGCTTGATATTTTAGTAAATGATATATGGGGCGGTGATCCACTTACGGAATGGGGGAAGCCGATTGGCGAGCATGATTTACATAAGGGGCTTCAGATGCAAAAACAAGCCGTTCATTCACATATCATTACTACACATTATAGTGTGCCATTGCTGCGAGCAAATAAAGGTGGGCTTATCATTGAAATCACGGATGGGGTAGATTATCAGCCTCGTGGTAGCTTTTATTATAGTCTTGCAAAGATATCTGCCATTCATATGGCACAAGCAATGGCTCAGGATTTAAAGGAGTATAATATCACTTCTATTGCAGTTACTCCTGGCTTTCTACGTTCTGAGGCTAAGCTCGATCTTTTTGGTGTGACCGAGGAAAATTGGAAAGAGGGAGCAAAGGTTGATCCGCATTTCATTGCATCTGAATCTCCGTATTATATTGGTGAAGCCGTAAAAAACCTTGCCTTAGATCCTTCAATAGCGACTAAAAATGGTGAAGTTTTAAGTACGTGGGAGCTATCCGAATTATATGGTTTCTATGACATAGATGGGACAAGACCTCATTGGGGGAACTATTTTAAAAGTATTCGTTCATGAAAGGATTAGCAGAGTTATCAAATACAAAAGAGAATGAGGAGAATACCTTTGTGAGCTAATACATCACAAACATATACATCATCTAAGCATTTTGTTTCTGCGGCTACTATTGTACTCAACGATCAAAATGAACTTTTATTAATTAAAGGGCCTGATAGAGGCTGGGAAATGCCAGGGGGAATCGTAGAAGTAGGGGAATCGCTGAAAGATGCAGCAATAAGGGAGACGAAAGAGGAGTCTGGTATCGATATTGAGGTTCTTAAATTCTGCGGGGTGTTTCAAAATGTGAATAAATCCATCTGTAATACGCTTTTTTTAGCGAAGCCCATTGGTGGCGAATTAACCACTTCACCTGAAAATATAGAAGTGGGCTTTTTCCCTGTTGAACAGGCTTTACAGATGATCACCATTGAAAACTTTAGAAAAAGAGTCGAGTACTGTCTAGATAGTAGCAAACACCCTTTTTATGTGGAGTTTTAATTGACATATTTAACATGGAAATGAAATTCTTTATTTCGTCTGTCGATTTTGTCTTTTTCAATTCGTCGTATGTATATAGAGACCGAGCATGAAAGGTTTCTAATAAAGGATAGGGAGGAATTGTTATGCTATTTATGCTAATTGTGAAAGCTTCACAGAATTCTGAAGGCGGGAATCTCCCGCCACAGGAGCTTAACGAGGCGATGAGTAATTTTAATGAGGACTTAGTAAAGGCAGGGGTTCGGGTTACGGCGAAAGGGCTATATCCAAGTGCGAATGGGATTCGTATTTCATTTCCGAAACCAGGTGAAAAGCCCGTCGTGATGGATGGTCCATTTACCGAAACGAAAGAAATAATTGCTGGATTCATATTAATTGATGTGAAATCGAGGGAGGAAGCCATTGAGTGGGCAATGAGGATGCCAGACCCTCAAGGATTCGGAGAAGGGCAAATTGAAGTACGTCAGGTGGTTGAAGACATGGAGAGTTTTGCAAAAGAGACAGCTAAATTACGTGAGAAATCTCAGCAAGAGAAGCTATAGTGACAACCTCTGAAACCCATCGTACGATTGAAGGAATCTGGACAATCGAAGCGCCGAAAATTATAGCTAGTGTTACACGTATTGTTCAGGATATCGGGATTGCGGAGGACTTGGCACACGAAGCATTAATCGTTGCGCTTGAAAAATGGCCAAAGTCAGGCATTCCGGACAAACCAGGAGCCTGGCTAATGACTGTGGCCAAAAGACGGGCGATTGATTTTCTACGTCGAAATAAATTGCGAAATCAGAAATATGAGGTACTCGGTTTGAGCATGGACCCCACTTGGAGTTCTGACTTTGAAAGTAGTGAGGAGGAGATTGATGATGATCTCCTTCGCCTTATCTTTACCACTTGTCATCCGGTTCTTTCCCGAGAAGCTAGAGTAGCTCTAACGCTTAAG
The DNA here is from genome assembly GCF_056856695.1 of Psychrobacillus sp. Z16_25. Classification (NCBI taxonomy): domain Bacteria; kingdom Bacillati; phylum Bacillota; class Bacilli; order Caryophanales; family Bacillaceae; genus Psychrobacillus; species Psychrobacillus sp. Z16_25. The sequence continues at coordinate 381,006 of NZ_JBXEOV010000001.1, forward strand.
GTGCTTTGTGGATTAAAGACTGATGAAATTGCACGAGCATTCCTTGTCTCAGAATCCACGATTGCACAACGAATAGTGAGGGCAAAGCGTACACTTTCTGTTTCTAAGATACCTTTTGAAATCCCAGGCGGACATGAGCTTTCGGAAAGGTTGTCAGCAGTTCTAGATGTCATTTATTTATTGTTCAATGAAGGATACGCTGCAAAAGCCGGTCAGAACTTGATTAAACCAATACTGTGCAATGAAGCAATTCGTCTTGGTAGGATATTGGCAGAGCTTATGCCTGATGAACCGGAAGTGCATGGTCTCCTTGCACTGATGGAAATCCAGGTCTCTCGCTTCAAAGCACGGATTGGACCATCGGGAGAGCCGATATTACTTCAAGACCAGAATAGAGCGTTGTGGGATCACCTTTTCATTCAACGTGGATTATCTAGCCTCAAGAGGGTAGAGGAAATCGGGGCTGGTTATGGTCCATATTCTCTACAGGCTGCTATCGCTGCATGTCATGCTAGAGCAAAAACCTCAGAAGAAACGGATTGGGAAGAAATATCCGCATTATACGATGCCCTCGCACAGGTAGTACCTTCTCCTGTAGTGAAATTGAATCGCGCCGTTGCATATTCGATGGCTTACGGACCAGCTACAGGATTGAAAATGGTGGGTGCATTGGAAGATGATCTGTCCTTGAAAAATTATTATTTATTACCAGCTGTTCATGGGGACTTGCTTGCAAAGCTAGAGCGAGTGGAGGAAGCGAGAGTTGAGTTCACTCGAGCTGCATCGCTTACACAGAATGAACGGGAGCGTGCCTTTCTTCTAAAACGAGCAGCAGAATGTGATATTATTGCAAACCATCTGAAGAGAGATTTTTGACTCACTTCAGATGGTTTTTTATAATCCCTTTTTATAAAAGGCTGTTTTCGTAAGGATTGTTGCTAATGCCATAAAAAAGAGACAGCTTTTATTGCTGTCTCAGTTGTTTAACTAAAGCCTTCGTAAGTTCAATAAAGTTTATATTCGTTTCCTTTATTGATTCTTTATTACTTCGTCTACATAGTTTAAAAGAGTTTTATATTTAGACTTACCATTAAGATATTGTACAGTTTCATAAATTGGACATATCACTTTGTCTAATTTTTTTGAGTAAAGAACACTTTCATTTTTTACACTTGCCATATAGTTATTTAAATGAACTGTATTTTCTTGTATAGATTTAAACTCAAACCATTTATATTGCCCGTTCATATGGTTTTTAATGACTTCTCCTAGATAAACTCCGATTCTTACGGAAAAATTATCTGGATGTTCTTTTAAAAGTTGCTGTTCAAAGTCTGTATTCATTAACCTATGAGCATACTCATCAACTAAGCGAACACTTTCTAACGAAAAATTCAAATTATCTTTTGTGAGGTTTTCTTGGTCCCATTTTTCAGGTGATACATCTTCATATAACAATTTCGCCATAAACTTTATGTCGCTTTTAATTAATTTTCGCTTATAAAAAAACATCTATCTTTCCTCTTTCTACGAACTATATTTATTATACAGTTTATTTTCACTAACCTGCCGCTTTTGTTCAAGAAGGTACTCCCCACTCAATTGTAACGTAAGATGGATAGCAGCTTCCCTTTTTATTAAAAAGCAACAATCTTTATGAATTCAGCTAACTGATTAATGTGTTACGATAAGTGTAAGAAGAGGTGCTTTTTGGAATTTATCTTTTTAGGAGTGAACATACATGCCGTTGACTTTTGCTCACCCAGCAGCAGTTTTACCTTTTTCGAGGAATAGCAAATATATTAACTTTTTAGCGATGGTATTAGGTAGTATGTCACCTGATTTCGAGTATTTTATTAGGGGAATGCCGTCTGGTGAAATTGGTCATACATTTGTCGGATTTGTAACTTTTAATCTTCCTATCGTTATCATCGTTTATTTCATCTACCTGACATTTATCCATAAAACATTAGTTAGTCATCTACCATCAAGTTTACAGGGTCCTTATACTCCTAAAATAAATTCTACTAGGCTATTAAGGGGGGGTGTATTCTTATACTCGACGTTAATTGGAATGCTGACTCATGTAGTCTGGGATGCTTTTACTCATGTTAATGGTTTTATCGTAGAAAAATTTTCTATACTTACATACAAAGTTGTCATTTTTGATTTTCATATTCCAATTTTTAAATTTCTTCAGCATGGTAGCACAATCGTTGGTATAACTGCCATTTTCCTATTTATGTATGTCAGAGTGGCTAGGAGCAAAGGGTATCCTGAGTCAAATAAAGAGTCAAAGCAGAAATGGAGGTATTGGATTCAAATAGCTTTGTTCACCATCTGCTTGTTTTGTTTGTGGAATCTCATGGACCGAGTTGAGATTGAATCCTATGGCATACTTGTCGTAAGAATTATAGATTCAGCACTTATCAGTTTGTTTATTGTATCTCTCTATGTTAATCGTTCATTTGGTAGGAAAAGAAAAGGCTCTATTTTGGGGTAATCTTTCTTTTTTCCACGGCATATAAACTTTACCATTAAAAAGTATAGGACTGATTTCATTTGACCAAAAAGTTCAGGCTAAGATTAGTTTTTGCCGTAATAGTAATTTTTCTTCTTTTCCTATGTTATTCAGCTATTAGCATTTGGACATTTGGAAGTAAAAATCAATTAGTTAAGACAGATGTGGCTATCGTACTTGGCGCTGCTGCTTGGGATGATGAGCCCTCACCTGTTTTGCGCGAGAGGATCAACCATTCCATCTGGCTGTATAAAAATGATTATGTAGAGAAAATTATCTTTACTGGAGGCAAGGGGAAAGACGATGAATATGCAGAATCCGAGGTAGCAAGAGATTATGCGATAAAAAACGATATTCCTGCAGAAGATATTCTGATTGAGACGCAATCAAATATAACAGAAGAAAATCTAACGTATGCTTATGAAATTGCGAAGGAAGAAAACTTGCACACTTTTACTATTGTAAGTGACCCTTTACATATGAAAAGAGCAATTTTAATTGCAAAGAGTATTGGAATGGAGGAGGCATATTCATCTCCTACTCAAACCTCGGTATATAAGACTTTAAATAGTAAGTTGCCTTTCTTCTTTCGAGAACTGTTCTTTTATATAGGTTATATCTTTACTTTGCCATTTAGATAATTGTTGAGGCAGGGTTAGACTTGCACCATTTAATAAAAGAGAATGGTACTAAACTATTTTTTATGTTTATTACACTTTCTTTTTATGGGACTCTTATCTAAATTTACTTTTTAGAAGTTAACATTAGTGGTTCGTAGCAGTGCCGATGACTCCTGCGGGAAAAGCAAATTTATTTGCGACGAAAGCGGAGCGACAGGAGCACCGAGCGTATGCACCCGGACTGAGCGACAGCGAGGGAGTTAAGGAAGGAAAACTAAAAGCGTCACATCCTGTGACAACGTTTTCCTGACCAACATCCTGTTGGCCTCCGCTCCAAGCGTCCGGCACAGCGGAGAACCAAGTGTGTTAGAAGTAAGAAAGCACAACGATTTAATTAATAATCTTAACCGTTTGTGCTTTGAAATTATTTCGTCCTACCCTCATACTAACAACCCTATTTACTGAGTTAAACAAAAAAAGACTGGAACATGATTTGCTCCAATCTAAATTGCTTGAACCTATTCAAACTTTAATGCGTCGCCTTCGAAGGATTCCTCTGCTACTTTAATAGAATCTGTTGGGCAGCCTTCGAATGCATCTTCCATATCCTCTAGCAGTTCCTCTGGCACTTCAGCTGTACCCATGTTATCATCAAGAATAACGAAAGCGATGCCTTCATCATCGTAGTCATATATATCAGGGGCTGCAGCACCACAAGCGCCACATGCGATACATGTATCCTTATCTACTATCGTGTATTTTGCCATTATCTATTCTCTCCTTTAATTATCTGCTTCCTCGAATTAGCTATCGTATTCATTCTAAAGATGTTTGCATCACTTTTCAACAAAAATACTTTATTATTGTGAGGTATTTCAATTGTATTTTAGCCAACTATTACTATATATCATCCAAAAGTTTAATGGAGAAAGGTCTTTCACAGCTCCTTATTATCTATTAAAAGGGAAGAAGTCAGGACAAACGATGCAGGACGTGACGTATTTTCAATTACATTCCTTTTTTGCTATTTATTCAAATTTAAAGAAGGATGAATACGATTTACTAATCTTTGCCTTGCAGGCGGAAGGGTTAGTGGAAATAAACGAGGGGATCCCATTCCTTACGGCAAAGGGAAAGGAACGAATAGAGGGCTTTCAAGCACCGGCTTTTGATGGCTGGGGGTTAAGAGGGAATGAGATTGTCTTTTGGAGAAGATTAGAGCTGGTTGTACAAACTATCTCCCACTTTTATGCTGGAGAATCGAAGTTTATCCCGAATCAGAAGGATATCGCGGTACAGCAATTCGTCCGAAACTATCTGAGAGGAAAAGAATATCAAGCTCCTGCATTTGCAGAAGCCTTTAAAGGGCAGCTGTTTCATCTACTGGAAGCATCTCCTTTAACAGACGAGCAGAGAACGTTATTTGTCTATCGATTGAGTGGCTATAAGACTAGCGGACTTACCTGGGACCAGCTAGCCTCCGAGTATAACAGCTTGGTGCATGATGTGAAGCTGCAATTTATCGAGGTATTGCATGTGCTACTTCGCTTCCTAAATAAACAGGATCATCCAGATATCTATCCGTTAGCTGATGGAATATTCATCAAGACGCCGCTCACCGACTCTGCATATCGAACGAGCCTGCTATTAGAGAAGGGCTACACATTAGAGCAGGTTGCTGCGGCTAGGAACTTAAAGGTGAATACGATTGAGGATCATCTGATTGAGATAGCTTCTGCGAATCCTTCCTTTTCTGTAGAAAACTATATAAACAGCGAACAGATGAGCAAAGTTTGGGAGGTCTCGAAAAGCTTGCATACGAAAAAGCTGAGACTCATAAAGGAGCAGCTTCCCGAGCTTAGTTATTTTATGATTCGACTAGCTTTATCAAAAGGAGGGCAGGCAGATGGATAAACTGACACAAGTGCTACAGCAAAAATTTGGTTACGAAAGCTTTCGAGAAGGACAGCGAGAAGTAATTGAAAAGCTTTTAGAAAAACGTGATGTGGTAGCTATTCTCCCTACTGGAATGGGTAAATCGTTGTTATATCAGCTCCCAGGTTATCTGACGGAGGGCTCTGTGTTCATTATTTCGCCCTTATTATCCTTGATGCAGGACCAAGTGGAACAGCTGAAAATGATGGGGGAAAAGCGAGTGATTGCGATAAATTCTTTTCTATCTTTTGAAGAGAAGGAGCGAGCAATCCAGCGCCTATCGACCTATAAATATATTTTCACCTCCCCGGAGATGCTGCAAAATGAGCGCTTCCATCAAGCGCTTAGACGGATTTCTATTTCCTTTATTGTAGCTGACGAGGCGCACTGTATTTCTCAGTGGGGCTTTGATTTCCGTCCGGATTATTTGAGGATTTCGAAATGGTTGATGGAGCAGGAAAACACCCCGGTGCTGGCATTAACTGCAACAGCGACTGCAGAGGTTCTTACAGATATTGAAAAGACGCTGTTAATGAAAGACGTATTTCATTATATCCATTCACTGGATCGTCCTTCTATTTATTATGAATCACAAAAAGTAGAAAACCATCAGGAAAAGGTGACGTGGATCATTAACCGAGTATCTTCCACGGCTGGGCCAGGAATTATTTATACTCAATCTAGAAAGAAAGCGGAGCTGTATGCACAGGAGCTAAGGCAAAGAGGAATAAATGCAGCCTATTATCACGCGAAAATGGAGCAGGATGATCGTATACTGATTCAGCAACAATTCCAGCAGGGAGAGCTGGAATGGATCTGTGCAACGAACGCATTTGGCATGGGGATACATAAAGCAAATATTCGACAGGTCATCCATGATCATATACCGACTAGCATTGCGGGGTATATGCAAGAAATAGGGAGGGCCGCACGGGATGGGAAGCAATCAATTGCCTCTATCCTATACCATTCCTCGGATGTAGAGCAGGCATATTATGTTGCCACGCAGGATTATCCGGAAAAGGAATTGATCCACCTGGCTTTTCATTCCAACGAAGAGATTCAGCTGCCAGAAACTACTCAAAGGATACTCGACTATTGGAAGGAGCAGTTATCTGAGCAAGAAACAATCGACCTTTTCCAAAGTATTCGCCAAAAAAAGTGGACAGAAATAGAACGGCTATACAAGCTACTGGAAAATGATAGATGTATAAGAGAGCAGCTAGTCGATTTCTTTGGACAACAGTTAAAGGATAAGCCTCCGCTCTGTTGCTCGAAATGTGGTGGACAGCTAGACGAAATGTTCGTGGGCTTCTCATCAACAAAATCTGTTTCTGTCGAATTAAACTGGAAAAACAGGCTGGATAGACTACTTTAGTATTTTTGGTACGTTTACTTTTTCAACAGAATTCGGCATAATATTAGTAGAATAGTGGAAGAATGGAGCATTTAAAATGAATCAAGAAGACTATCAGAAAAAAATAGAGGAGCATAGACAGTCAATTGGCGCAGATGAAGAGCAAGAGCTGAGACGTAGCAGAAGAACAAAGAACGCAAAGAAAAAAGCGAGAAAATCAAAGAATCTTCTTATCCCCAGCTTGTTTTTTATCTTCATCATGATTCCTGTAGGGATGTTTGTGTATGTACAGTTTTTCTACAGTCCGGAAATACCAGAGCAAACGGAGGTAGGCATAATTACGCTTGAAACAAAGCCTATAACAAATGGTCTGGATGAAAGTAAGCAAGAAGAAGAGGAGTCTACGGAGAAAGTGGAAAACTCGGAACAGCCAGATACTTCTCAAACAGAGCAGCCGACAAGTCCTCCTGCGGAAGTAGACAAGCCAGAAACAACAGAAAAACCTAAGGAAGAACCAAAAGAGGAACCAAAAGAAGAACCCCAAGAGATAGAAAAACCAGTAGAAACCAAATCACATGTAGTACAACCAGGAGAAACACTTTTCCGAATTGCAATGAATTATTATGACAATCCTAGTGCTGTAGAAAAAATAAAAGCGGCTAACGGGCTCTCTTCAAATGAAATATCAGCTGGACAAAAATTAATTTTGCCATAGGAAAAAAGTAGAAGGATATTTCAGATTGCTAGAGAATATATAAATATATAAGTTCTGGAAGAGGTGTTTATATATGTTTGTAAAAAGTGTGATGATTCCCAAGGAAAAATGTTTAACTATTCATACAGATGCATCTGTCCTAGATGCTATTCATGAACTGGAAGCAAAGGAGATTGACGCCTTACCGATTGTTGAAAACGGAGTATATAAAGGTATGTTTAACAAATATCTTTTATATAAAGCTTACTTTTACAGTGATTTAGATAAACAAACATTTCTTGAGCAAACAAAAGTGTCCGATATAGCGATTCGAGAGGACGTCCATGTACATCTGGGAGACGTATTTGAGGATACGTTTATGAAGCTATATGACTTTCCGATACTGGCAGTAGTAGAGGATGGGAAGTTCCTTGGATTGGTTACTCGTTATGATACGATCACGCAATTTAAGAGTGCATTTGGTATGAATTCAAAAGGAACTCGCATTACGTTTACTTCTGTGGAAACAGAGGGTAGAATCTTGAAAATGTCCGATGTACTGCATAAGTATCATACGTCGGTTATTTCCTTAGTAACCTTTGATGAAACGGATAAGCTTGTGCGTCGAATTGTCGTGAAGATTGATAATACACAAAAGGTTGATCGTATTATTCAGGATTTAGAAAAATCCGGATTTAGAGTGTTACATATTGAAAAAGATGAATAGGTTGCTTAATATTAAGGAATAGATGGGCAGGGATGATTCCCTGTCTTTTTGTATGGAATTGGGAGGAAAGCACATGCCATATATACTTCTGCTCGTTTTGATAGCGGGGATCTGCTTGTTACTATTCATGCTGAGATTAGCTTTTCAAGTGAATATCGTGGAGCATGAGTTAGCTATAGAAGGGATGAAAAATGGAGAAGAACTGCATATCTTCTTTATTTCTGATATACATCGTAGAGCGATTTCGGAAAAAATGATTCACCAGCTTGCGGGGAAGGTAGATGTCGTGATTATCGGTGGAGACCTTACAGAAAAAGGAGTACCGTTAAGTAGGACAGCAAATAATATTATGCAGCTATCGAAGCTTGGCACCGTTTTTTATGTATATGGGAATAATGATCGGGAAGTTGGAGCTGAGTCCTTAAGAAATCTTTTATTAGAGCATGGAGTACATATTTTAACAAATGATTCTATCCGATTGCCTGATTTCACTACATCCATCCGCATCGTTGGAATAAATGATGGGTTTAATGGTAACGTAGATATGAAGCGTGCTTTCTCAAAAGTCAGTGCGGATGATGTGATTATCTTTGTATCTCACGCACCTCAGTATTTTCCAGGAGCAAAAAACATGATACAGCCGCATCTATTGTTGGCTGGTCATTTACATGGGGGACAAATTCGTTTAGGACCACTTGGATTATATGAGAAGGGATCTTACCGATTGAAAGAGGATTATGCGGAATTGATAAGTAACGGCTTTGGCACAACTGGTGTCCCTTTTCGCTTAGGTGCGAAGGCAGAGTGTCATTTGATTACGTTAAAGTGAAACTTTGATTGGTGGGGGGTTCTTTCCTCCCCCACCAATCATTAGTTGAACCGATCGGGCTTTTAGGGACAGTTGATCACCCACGTAGCTGTCTCATTTCTTTTGCCAACTTGAAGTGGGAGTCTTACTGTCCCTTAATGCGGGATAAGATGCAAAGAAGAAAAGGAGTTTTGAAAGTGGAGCAACTAGATGTACTAATTGTAGGGGGAGGTCCTTGTGGACTGTCAGTAGCGATTGCAGCTCAAGAGAAAGGTCTAAATGCATTGGTAATTGAGAAGGGGAATATCGTAGAGTCCATCTACAACTATCCTACTCATCAAACCTTTTTTAGTACGAGCGAGAAGCTATCCATTGGGGATGTTCCTTTTATTGTAGAAGAAAGAAAACCAAGAAGAAACCAGGCACTTGTCTACTACCGTGATGTTGTACGTAGAAAGCAGCTGCGCGTGAATACATATGAGCTAGTTCAAAAAGTAGAGAAGCAAGACGGGCATTTTATTATCACGACAAGTAAGGATACCTACCTTGCGAAGAATGTAGTAATTGCGACTGGTTACTATGACCACCCAAATTATATGGGCATCCCAGGCGAAGATCTTCCAAAGGTGTTTCATTATTTTAAAGAGGGTCATCCGTACTTTAATCAGCATGTGCTGGTTATTGGCGGGAAGAACTCTGCAATTGATGCGGCGTTAGAGCTTCACAAGGCTGGAGCTTATGTAACAGTTGTCTACCGTGGCAGCGAATACTCTAAGAGCATCAAGCCATGGATTTTGCCAGAGTTTGACTCACTTGCTCGCAGTGGAGAAATCACGATGAATTTTGAAACGAATGTCTTATCCATTGAGGAGGGCTTTGTTACACTAAGAGGTCCGGAAGGCGTATACCGCTTGGAAAATGATTTTGTTTTTGCTATGACAGGCTATCATCCGAATCACTCCTTTTTAAAAGCCATGGGAGTTGGAATTGAGGAGGCAACGGGAAGGCCTGTTCATGATGCAGAGACGATGGAAACGAATGTAGAAGGTATTTTTATAGCAGGAGTTATTGCTGCTGGGAATAATGCAAACGAAATTTTTATCGAGAACGGTCGATTCCACGGGGGACAAATTGTAGAAGCAATAGTTTCAAAAGAGAAATAAGGTTTCATTGAAAGACCCACACACGCGTATGGATAGACTACGCGTGTGTGGGTTTTGTATTTTGCTCGTTCATATTTTGGGGGCAAGAAAACGAGGTGGATCTGTTTTCTTCATCATGTACATAGTGATTCTATATTTCACACATAAAGGAAATCGATTGTGTCACATGTCAATGCTTGCAGTGACATATAAATATGTGGGGAAAACAAAACTTTTTTACGCATACCTATGTATAAATAATTGTAAGCTGTAACCAGTATATTCGTTCAAATCACTTGGACGATTCTTCGTAACGGCTAGCGGTTGACGTTCTTTTGAGGATATATATAGTGGAGGTGATAGGTTGACTGGTTTACTGCTTTTCGTTGGTTTCTTTGCCTGTTTGTTCGTTTTAGGTTCACTGATTTTTGTATTACTCTCTAAAAAGACCAAATCTAACAGATAATAGCAGTTCGCCATAAATATAAAAAGGAGCACCTCCGACTCTCATGAGCGGGTGCTTCCTTGTCATTTGTTTAACTTTTTTATTCACAGGGAAATTCCTTTATTCCTCTGGAAATAGCTCTTCCAATGCTGTTTGAGGATTTGCGTGGTTCAAGGCAATCAATAAAGCCAATCTTGCTTTTTGACCGTTTAATCCTTTACCGAAGAGGACTCCTTTTTCTTTTAGCACTTTTCCGCCACCCATATATCCGTATACATCTTGTGCAATTCCATTAAAGCATCTTGAAACGAGGACGATTGGTATCCCTTTTTCGATGATGTCTTGGATGATGGGAACGAGGACAGGTGGGACGTTTCCTTGCCCCAGACCCTCTAACACGATTCCGTCATATCCTAAATGAATGACTCCCTGAAGTACGTCGGGCTCCATTCCTGCATACACCTTGAATAAGGCAATGCGTTTTTCAATAGTCTGTATAGGAAAAACAGAGCGATGATTTGGTGAGTGATGAAAGTGAACGATTGATTTGGAGACAAAGCCGATTGGTCCATATTGAGGGCTTTGGAAGGTGCTTACATTGCTGGCATGTGTTTTTGTGACATTTTCAGCTGTGTGGATTTCATCATTTAATACCACCAGAACACCTTTGCCAAAAGCTTGGTCAGTTGATGCTACTTTTATAGCAGAAACAAGGTTGTATAAACCGTCTGAGCCAATTTCATTGGCAGAGCGCATAGCACCAGTTAAGACAATCGGAATATTCGTTTTCACTGTTCTGTCTAAGAAGTAGGCAGTCTCTTCTAGAGTGTCCGTTCCGTGTGTGATAACTACGCCGTCAATTTGTTCCTTTTCCAGGAACTGTTCAATTAATTGCTTTAGCTTAAGCATTTCAAATGGCGTGATGTGAGGAGAAGGAAGATTAAATGCTTCTACTTCTATAATATCCGCAAATTGTTTCAGTTTATCTGCTTCAATTACTAATGGATTTTGTGACGATGGAACCACTGCACCTGTTTCATTATTCACTTGCATCGAAATAGTTCCACCAGTATGAATTAGTAAAATAGTTTTCATAAAAATCTCTCCCAAAATGACATTTGTACGTAATAATATTGTATAATAAAAGTAATGAAATGGAAGGAGTAGGATCATGATTGTACTACTTTCCTGTGCAATTGCACCTGCTCTTGCACTCTTAAGTTATTTTTATTTACGAAAGGAAATTGCTAAAGAGCCTTCAAGGCTATTGTTACATACTTTTATTTATGGCGCCATATTGACCTTTCCAATTTTATTTATTCAGCATGTTTTTACAGAGGAGCAGCTATTTGAGTCTTTATTCCTTCGAAATGCCATCGTAAGTAGTGTGCTAGAAGAATTTTTTAAATGGTTAGTTTTGCTGGTTGCGATTTTTAAGCATATAGAATTTGATGATCCGTATGACGGTATACTATACGGAGTGAGTGTTTCTCTAGGCTTTGCCACAGTGGAGAATATCTTATACTTAATAGCCTATGGAATGGATGAGGCCTTAATCCGTGCGTTTCTTCCAGTATCCAGCCACGCACTTTTTGGAGTGGTAATGGGATATTACTTTGGAAGAGCGAAATTCAGTACAATCTCCAAGCTGAGATACCAGCTAGTGCTAGCACTGTTTGCTCCAATATCCCTCCACATATTCTACAATGGAATTTTGACTATTGCAGGGCTTGAACTGCTGCTATTAGTTCCGTTTATGTTGTTTTTGTGGATACTTGGATTGTCAAAGGTGAAGAAAGCACATATATTATCTAGAAAAAATAGATACCTACAGCATGAATATTATATGAGAGAAGAAATCTAGCCAAGTGCTAGATTTTTTTTGTATATTCTAGCCATTTTAGTAGCAAGCTACGGGAAAAGGAGAGGTGTCTAATGAAGCGAATAACATACATCTTATTAAGCTTGGTAGTTTGTACTGCCGGTTACTTTTTCTTTGTAAAGGATGAGCCCACTCAAGCATTCTCTGAACAGGTTTTACAGAGGGGCGCATTTGGCGATGATGTCATCGAGCTTCAGGCAAGGCTACAGTACATCGGCTTTTATCATGGACAGATTGATGGGCAATTTGGATATGGTACCTATTGGGCTTTGCGAAACTTCCAAGAGCAATATGGGCTTCCTGTTGACGGCCTTTTGGGCGGTAAAACGAAACAAAAACTAGTCAGCGTATCCGATTATAACAAAGAATTTGTACACAACCAAATAAACAAGGGAAATAGCTTCACGCATTATGGAGGCAAAAGCTTAGAGTCACAAGTTAAAAATAATAATACGGCAAAACCAGCTAACAATAAAAATAACAGCTATCAGCTACCGCCGAAATATTCGGAGAAGGATCTTCAATTGATTGCCAATGCTGTCTACGGAGAAGCTCGTGGTGAGCCTTACGAAGGGCAGGTTGCCGTAGCAGCCGTGATTTTAAACCGAGTAGAACATCCTGACTTTCCAAATACAATTAGTGAGGTAATCTTTCAACCGCTAGCTTTTACAGCTGTTGCAGATGGACAAATTTGGCTGGAGCCGAATGAAAGGGCAAAAGAGGCTGTCTTAGATGCTCTAAATGGTTGGGATCCTACTGAAAATGCCATCTACTATTTCAACCCTGAAACCGCAACAAGTGAGTGGATATGGTCACGACCTCAGATTAAGACAATCGGAAAGCACATATTTTGTTCATAAGGAGTTCATATGAAAAAAACTACATGGATTATAGGAATAGCGGCACTTGCTGTATTTATTGTATATCATTTCACTGTACAAGAGAGAAATACCAAGCTTGAAAATATGCTGGCAGTACAATACGCTAATCAGTTGACCTCTGCTTCTGAAAAGTTAACAGAGCTTAGCGACTCGATTGATGAAACATTGATATTTCAAGACCGTACATCCTTAGACAAGTCATTAGAGGATGTTTGGCGTATCTCTTCCGATATAAGAACGTCCATCGCTGCACTTCCAATTGACAATGAGGCAACAGCAGCTTGGATGAATTATCTAACGAGAATCGGCAATGGGGCTTCTCAAGTTAGACAAGGTAAAATTCCTGTGGAAGAGTGGCAAAAGAACATGGCAGCTGCAAGAGAAAATCTTCGGTCTCTATCTGAACAGTGGTCATTTGCCAATAACCAGGGATATAACAAAGATTATATCGTGAATTCGTTCGTAAACAATAAAGTAAGTGAAGATCATCAAAAGAACTGGTCCAATCTAGGAAATTCAGTTAAAAGCTATACAGAAAGTGATTTTCCAATGACAGCAAGTGAAACGGACCGACAAAAGAAGCGGGATCTGGCTCATTTAACGGAAAAAGAAATTTCGGTGGAAGAGGTTAAGAAAAAATTTATAGAAGCGTTTCCAGAGTTGAAACATGCAAAAATCCATATCACAGAAAGCTCTGAAAACGCTGCCTATCCGTTTTATCATGTCAAATTCCATGAGGGAATTCGTATCGGCTATGCTGATTTTACTAAAAAAGGCGGTCACTTATTATCGTTTTTATTAGAACGACCTTTTGAAGATAAGACCATAAGTGTAGAGCAAATGAAGGAAAAAGCAATACAGTACACGAAAACACTAGGTTATAGTGATACAGAGCTAGTAGAATTTCGTGAAAATAACATAGCTTGGCATCTATCCTTTGCTAGGAAGGATCCAAAAACAAATGCCCTTGTCTATGCAGACGGTATCCAGCTAAAGGTTGCAAAGGATACTGGAGAGCTGTTGGGTCTAAATGCAATGGAATATATACAGGAAGAAAAGCTGGGCAATCAAAAAATTGTTCCTTTAAACTTCCAAGATAAATTTTCTGACGATTTAAAAATTGAGGAAGAAAAACTCGCTTATGTAGAAAATGATCAGCTAATTCAAAGGCTTGCCTATGAGTTATTATTAAGAAGTGATCGAATTGGTACCTATAAAGTGTATATTGACACAGAAACTCATGATGTTATACAAACAGAAAAGCTGCCATAATACTAGCAGGGAAAAAGTCGGGGTAGAAACTACCTTGGCATTTCCCTAATAGTTCTAAAACAACTTTCGAAATACTTAAAAGTTATTGTGGTAAATTAGTTCTTTAGATGTCATAATAAATAATTATGATGACTAAAGAGGGGAAAATATGGATTTAAAGCTTGGTACAAATTTACTTCTAGAGCCTACTTTTAGCTCAAAAGCTGAAAAGTATCGTTGTAAGGTAGTTGATCAGGATAATCATTCTATTTTTATTAATTATCCAGTGGACACTTCTACCAACAAATCAGTTATTTTAACAGATGGGACACAGCTGAAAGTGACCTTTGTGGACGATACGAAGGCAGTGTATGCTTTTCCGACAGAGGTGCTAGGAAGAAAGCTAGGACAGGTTCCGATGATTAAGCTTTCCATACCGAACCCAACGGAAATCTTAAAAATTCAAAGAAGAAACTATGTGAGGATTGAGCATGCCCTAGACATCGCAATTGAATATGAGGGAGAAAAGTTTCAATTTATAACAGAGGATCTTAGCGCTGGCGGAATTGCGGTCATCCTAAACAAGGAAGTTAACTTTCATGACGGGGATAGAGTGTCTATTGTATTACCCCTTGCCTTTAACAATGGTGATATGAAATATGTCTTTTCTGATGCAAAAGTGATTCGCATCTGGGATAAACAGGATATTACGATTGCTTCTCTAGAGTTTATAGATGCAGACGATACGGATCAACAGCACATCGTCCGTTTTTGCTTTGAAAGACAGCTCCTTTTAAGAAAAAAAGGAATTAGTTAAAAGTCTGTATATACAGGCTTTTTTTTTTCATGTCGTTCTATGATAAAATATAGGCGAATAGAGTGGAGGAAATAAGAAATGAACAAACATATACAAATTGCCATTGACGGGCCAGCAGCGGCTGGAAAAAGCACGATTGCAAAGAAAACTGCGGAATTATTAGGATATACATACGTGGATACAGGAGCTATGTATCGCGCCATCACTTATAAGGCCTTATCCTTATCTGTTGATTTGGAGGATGGTGAAGAGCTCACGAAGCTTCTGAAGGAAACCTCTATTGAACTAAAGCCATCACCAAACGGACAGCTAGTATTCTTAGATGGTCAAGATGTTACGGATGAAATACGTTCCATGGAGGTGACATCTAATGTCTCTCTAGTGGCAGCCCACGCAAATTTGCGAGAAGAAATGGTTAGAAGACAAATAGAAATGGGAAAAAATGGACAAGTGGTCATGGACGGAAGAGATATAGGCACCAAAGTACTTACCAATGCAGAGCTGAAAATTTTCATGTCTGCTAGTGTGGAAGAAAGAGCACAAAGAAGATACTTAGAAAATCAAAAAAGAGGAATCGACATAAGTCTTGAAGAATTAAAGGAAGATATTGCGCGAAGAGATAAATTCGATAGTGAACGCGAGGCTTCTCCTTTAGTACAAGCGGAGGATGCGATCTTCATTGATACCACATCTTTATCTATCGATGAAGTATCTCAAAAGATTATGCAACTGGCAAAAGAAAGGATGGTGTAACTTGGAGCTTTATACTTTTGCAAAAACGGTGGTATATGCACTATTAAAGCCCATCTATCGTTTTGAAGTAATCGGTGCAGAGAATTTCCCGAAGGAAGGTGGAATCTTACTTTGCGCAAATCACATAGATAATCTTGACCCTCCAGTGGTTGGTATTAATGCTCCTCGACCAGTGAATTTTATGGCGAAAGAAGAGCTATTTCATGTACCTATTCTGAAGTCTATATTACCGGGAGTTCGTGCTTTTCCAGTGAAGCGAGGGTTGAGTGATCGTGATGCTCTCCGCAAAGCATTAAAGCTACTAAAGGACGGAGAGGTAGTAGGGTTATTCCCTGAAGGTACGCGCAGTAAAGATGGAAAGCTTGGAAAGGGTTTTAGTGGAGCAGGCTTTTTCGCATTAAGAGGAAATGCAAATGTGGTACCTTGCGCAATAATTGGACCTTACAAGCCATTTAAGCGTTTAAAGGTCGTTTATGGGGATGTAATTGATATGGAGCCCTATCGTGAAAGAAAGGCAAGTGCCGACGAAGTAACGGAGGTTATCATGGAGCACATCCAAAAATTATTAGACCAGCACAAAAGAGATAATTGAAAATTTTTAAAAGTAAAGGGCTTCTTTTTGTATTTCTGGACTAGTTGGCATAAAATAATACTGAGACGCTGTGAAGGAGGAATATCATATGTCAGAAGAAATGAACTTAAACACGCAAGAGTTTAAAGAAGGAGATCTAGTGAAAGCAACGGTTGCACAAGTAGATGATAAATCCGTAATCGTTTCAATTGAAGGTGCACCTTTCGATGGGATTGTTCCAATAAGCGAACTATCTAGCCTGCATATTGAAAAAGCATCCGACGCCGTTTCTGTTGGCGATACTTTAGAATTAATGATTACGAAGGTTGAAGAAGAAAATTTTGTTTTATCTAAAAGAAAAGTTGATGCTGAAAAAGCATGGGACCAGTTAGAAAGACAATTTGAAGCTGGAGAAATCATTGAAACAGAAGTAAAAGAGGTTGTTAAGGGAGGATTAGTAGTAGATCTTGGCGTACGAGGATTTATACCAGCATCCTTAATCGAAGATCATTTCGTAGAATCCTTTGATGACTATAAAGGAAAAACATTAACCTTCAAGATTGTGGAGCTAGAAAAAGATAAAAACCGTCTGATTCTGTCTCATAAAGCAGTAGTGGAGGACGAAAAATCCTTATCGAAAAGCCAAACCCTAAGCTCTCTAAAACCAGGAGATGTGTTAACTGGAACAGTACAACGAATCGCTTCCTTTGGTGCTTTCGTAGATATCGGCGGAGTAGATGGACTTGTTCATATCTCTCAGATTTCACATGAACACTTAAGCAACGTTAGCGATGTTCTAGCAGAAGGACAAGAGGTAAAAGTAAAAGTTTTATCTGTAGACCTGGATTCTGAAAGAATATCTCTATCTATTAAAGAAACGTTACCTGGACCATGGGTTGATATTGAGGAGAAGGCTGCTAAGGGAACAGTGCTTACTGGAACAGTTAAGCGCTTAGTTTCATACGGAGCTTTTGTAGAAGTGTTCCCAGGAGTAGAGGGACTTGTACACATTTCTCAAATCTCGCATAAGCATATTGGAACTCCACATGAAGTATTGCAGGAGGGCCAAGAGGTCGAAGTGAAGGTGCTAGAGGTTAATAGCGCAGAAAAACGTCTATCCTTAAGCATCAAAGATTTAGTGGAAAATGAAGAAGATTACAACCTAGAGGACTACCAAGCACCAGAGGAATCAAAAGGTTTCTCTATCAGCGATGTCCTTGGGGATAAACTAAAAAACTTTACGAATAAGTAAGTTGAAAAGCAAGCGATAGCTAAATCGCTTGCTTTTTTACATAGTAAAAAAGTATTCAGTCGCTAATCCAATCGTAATTGCTTTATTGCATTGAAAAAGCTTGGCCCTTCGAATCAATGTTGTAAAAATGGGTCACAATGTTGTAAAAACCGGTCACTATGTTGTAATTTCCACTAACAATGTTGTAATTATCAGTAGGAATGTTGTAAAAACGCTTGGCCCTCGAAGTGATGTTGTAAAAATGGGTCGCTATGTTGTAAAAACGAGCCACAATGTCGTAAATTTCAATGACAATGTTGTAATTTTCAGTGGGAATGTAGGAAAAACGCTTGGCCCTCGGAGTAATGTTGTAAAAACGAGTCACAAAGTTGTAATTTCCACTAACAATGTTGTAATTATCAGTAGGAATGTTGTAAAAACGCTTGGCCCTCGAAGCGATGTTGTAAAAATGGGTCGCTATGTTGTAATTTTCGCCGACAATGTTGTACTTTCGAACTCAAATATGAAGCATGCTTCCGTGAAAATATAGCTTTCATTACATTTAAACGCTTCTATGTTGTATAATACATTTTAGATGAAGTTGGAAGGATGAAATTAGAATGACAAAACCAGTAGTAGCAATTGTCGGTAGGCCTAATGTAGGGAAGTCGACAATCTTTAACCGAATAGTCGGGGAACGTGTATCCATTGTGGAAGATATCCCTGGTGTAACACGTGACCGAATCTATAGCTCAGCAGATTGGCTGACACATGAATTTAATATTATTGATA
Source organism: Psychrobacillus sp. Z16_25 (assembly GCF_056856695.1). Taxonomy (NCBI): domain Bacteria; kingdom Bacillati; phylum Bacillota; class Bacilli; order Caryophanales; family Bacillaceae; genus Psychrobacillus; species Psychrobacillus sp. Z16_25. Next base: position 399,433 of record NZ_JBXEOV010000001.1, read on the forward strand.
CTGGTGGTATCGAGCTTAGCGACGAGCCATTTTTAGAGCAAATCAAACAACAGGCCGAGATTGCGATGGATGAGGCAGATGTTATTATCTTCTTAACAAATGGACGAGAAGGTGTGACGGATGCCGATGAATACGTGGCGAGAATCTTATATAAAACGAAAAAGCCGATTGTACTGGCTGTGAATAAAATTGATAATCCGGATATGAAAGAGATGATTTACGATTTCTATTCTCTTGGCATGGGAGAGCCATTCCCGATTTCTGGAGCCCATGGTCTAGGCTTAGGGGATTTATTAGACGAGGTTGCAAAGAACTTTCCTGAACAAGATGATACGGAGTATGGAGAGGATGTTATCAAGTTCTCTCTTATCGGACGACCAAATGTCGGAAAATCTTCTTTAATCAATGCTTTCTTAGGCCATGAGCGAGTAATCGTAAGTGATATTGCAGGAACTACTAGGGATGCAATCGATACAGAGTATACCTTTGACGATCAAGAATATGTCATGATCGACACAGCAGGTATGCGTAAAAAAGGAAAGGTGTATGAAACCACTGAAAAATACAGTGTGCTTCGTGCATTAAAGGCAATTGAACGCTCTGATGTCGTCTTAGTCGTATTAAACGCTGAAGAAGGAATTCAGGAGCAGGATAAGAAAATTGCAGGATACGCACATGAGGCAGGAAAAGGCGTTATTATCGTAATGAATAAATGGGATGCTATTGAAAAGAACGATAAAACGATGAATGAAATGACAAAATCGATTCGTGAGCATTTTCAATTCCTTGATTATGCACCAATCGTCTTTGTTTCTGCAAAAACGAAGCAACGAGTACATTCCTTATTCCCAGTTATTAATCAAGTGAGTGAAAATCACGCATTACGTGTTCAATCATCCGTTCTTAATGAGGTAATCGAGGATGCGGTTGCAAGAAACCCTGCACCAACAGATAAAGGGAAACGTTTGCGCATCTACTATGCAACACAGGTTGCAATTAAGCCACCGACTTTTGTTGTATTCGTAAATGAACCGGAGCTTATGCACTTCTCTTATGAGCGTTTCTTGGAAAATCGTATACGAGAATCCTTTGACTTTGAAGGAACTCCAATTCGTATTATTACTCGAGCAAGAACATAAAAAATTATACGTGCTGATGAATAGGTAAGAAAAGAGGGGGCGATAGAATGGAAAAGGTAACAGTATTAGGAGCAGGAAGCTGGGGAACAGCCCTTGCTATGGTGCTAGCCCATAACAACCATAATTGTCTAATATGGTCCATTAGAGAAGACCAAACTAAAGAGATAAATGAGTATAAAACGAACAAGCAGTACTTACCAGGAACGAAGCTGCCAGATAATCTGCGAGCGACTAGTGATATTCAAGAAGCGATTAGTCATTCTTCTACGATTGTTATTGCAGTACCTACGAAAGCGATTCGTGAGGTCTGCCAGCTTGTTGCGAAAACTGCAGATCAAGAAAAGCTAATTGTGCATGTTTCGAAGGGTATTGAGCCTGACACATTAAAGCGTATTACAGAAATGATAGAGGAAGAAATTCCACAACATCTAGTACAAGCAATTGTTGTTCTATCAGGACCGAGCCATGCTGAAGAAGTAGTACTGGAGCATCCAACAACCGTAACGGCTGCAAGCGTCAATATGGAAGCAGCGGAGAAGGTTCAGGATCTTTTTATGAATAAAGCCTTTAGAGTGTATACAAATGCAGATGTTATTGGAGTGGAAATAGGAGCAGCAATGAAAAATGTCATTGCTTTGGCTGCCGGTATTGTCGATGGGCTTGGATATGGAGATAACGCGAAGGCTGCCTTGATTACAAGAGGTTTGGCGGAAATTTCGAGACTAGGTATCAGTCTAGGTGCCGAGCCTTCTACCTTTGCAGGATTAACTGGTATGGGTGACTTGATCGTTACTTGTACTAGTGTTCATTCAAGAAACTGGCGAGCAGGTAACATGCTAGGGAAGGGTGCTAGTCTTGATGAGGTGCTTGAAGAGATAGGGATGATTGTAGAAGGTGTTCGAACAACAAAAGCAGCTTACCAGCTTGCAGAAAAGCAACAGGTCGATATGCCGATTACCCAAGCGCTCTATGGTGTTTTATTTGAAGGAGTACATCCTAAGGAAGCTGTTGATACACTCATGCATAGAACGAAAAAGAGTGAGCTAGAGGATTATAAAACGTTTTAAAATTGTCAAAAAAAGAGTTGTAGGAAAAATGCAACTCTTTTTTTCTGTGATATAATGCTATAAGAAAGGTGGGGGAACTGTTGCTACTAGTATCTTCAATGGATAAAATGTGGATCTCCTTCGGGTCGATGGGATGCATGTTTTTAGCGATGCTATTTATGTTTTTTGTGAAAACAAAAATACAAAACAGATTTTTGAAGTTTTTATTTGGACTCATTGCATACATACTGTTGTTCATAGGTTTTATTACGATGATTTATATCATCTTTAATCCAACCAAGGCTTAGTTAGGAGATATCAATGAAAAAATGTACCTTTTGTGTCTTATTAGTTATAGTGGCATTGTTAAGTGGTTGTGCATATAAAAGTGGCTATGAACCAGAAAATCTATTACCCTATGAGGATCAGATAAACTCCGTTCAAACAGCGGTGGACAGCTATCAAGAAACAAATGGTGGTCTCCTGCCTATTAAGACGAGAGATATGGAAACTGATCAATATATTAAATACCCGATAGACTTTAAAAAGATTATTCCTAGTTTTATGGCAGAAACTCCTCCCAATTCCTATGAAGCCGGGGGTATTTATCAATACGTCTTGATGAATGTGGATGAAGATCCAACTGTAAAACTAGTAGACTTACGCTTAGCTGATACTTTACGTGATTTGAACTCTCGCATTACCATCAATAAATATGGACCAATTGCCGAGCAAATTGCGGAGGGCGTGTATCGCTTAGATTATAAGAAAATGGGATACAAGACGGAGCCGTCCGTTCAAAGTCCTTATTCTGATACCCAGCTTCCACTCGTGGCATCAGGAGAGGGGAAAGTTTATGTCGATTATTCCATTGAGTTAAATCGAATGCTACAGGAAGCAGAAGAGAAACCGAAGCCAGGAGAAGATATTCGATACCTACTAACAGACAATTTTGCTGTTGTTCCTGCTTATTCCCTGCCATATACGGTTAATGAAAATAACGAGCCTATCTTTATGTTAGATAAGTAAAAAGAAACGTTTTATGCACTGTGCATGAAACGTTTTTTTTGTGCATATATTGAAGTGCGAAGAAAGGAGAGTACCCATGACGAGTAAACTGTATGAACAAATAGCGGAAAGAACAAATGGTGATGTGTATATCGGCGTTGTAGGTCCTGTGAGGGTTGGAAAATCTACATTTGTAAAAAAAGTAATGGAACTGGTTGTGATTCCAAATATTCTAGAGGAATCAGAAAGACTCCGAGCACAAGATGAACTTCCCCAAAGCTCCCCAGGGAATGTGATTATGACAGCTGAGCCTAAATTTGTCCCTGCCCACGGAACAAATGTATATCTGGGTGAGGAACAGCTACGGCTGCAAATCCGTTTGGTAGATTGTGTCGGCTATATGATTGATGGGATTAAGACGCATTCTGGAGAGGAAGGGCAGAAGTTAGTTCACACTCCTTGGCATAACGAGGCTATACCATTTGAGGATGCTGCAAGAATCGGAACAGATAAGGTAATCCGTGACCATTCCACCATCGGCGTAGTGGTTACGACAGACGGCTCTGTCAATAATATTCCGAGAAAAGCGGCGGAAACTGCTGAGAAGGAAATAATCGATCAGCTAAAGGAAATTGGTAAGCCATTCGTTATCGTATTAAATTGTAAGTTACCTGGGAACCTGGAAACCTTACAGTTAAGTGATGAATTACAAAGAGCTCATGGAGTTCCAGTTATTCCAGTAGCAGTGGATAGAATGACCGGAGAGGAAATTCAATACATACTCCAACAAGCACTCTTTGAATTTCCTATTACAGATATAGAATTAATGAAGCCTGACTGGACAGATGTGTTGGAAGAGGATCACTATGTGAACAATCAAATCAATACCTCTTTACAAGAATGGCTCCAAATAGTTTCCAAAATGCGTGATGTAAAGGAGCTAGCAGAAAAATTTAAAGAGGTTGCCTTTATACAATCATCGGAAGTAGTAGAGGCAAATCCCGGAAGAGGCTCGGCAACCATTCGAATTGATCTAAAGCCAGAGGTATTCCAAGAAGTTTGTGATGAATGGCTGGATGAACCGATTAAAACGAAAAAAGATTGGCTTTTATTTGTAAAAGGGGCTTCCACTGCCCGTAAAGAGTATGATCGATTTGCTGATGCGTTGGAGGCAGCCAAGTCCACAGGCTATGGAGTTTCGCTTCCGACTCTTGAAGACTTCCAGCCGTCCGCACCAGAAATTATTAAGCAAAATAATTTCTATGGAGTCAGCTTGAAAGCAAAGGCTCCTTCCTTGCACATTATCCGTATTGACATGGAGGCAGAGTTTGCACCTTTGCTAGGCTCAGAGTTTCATAGTCAGCAGCTGCTGAAAGACTTAAAGCATGGGTTCCTACATGACAGAGAGGCACTGTGGCAAACACAGGTATTTGGAAGTTCTTTAGTGGAGGTAATGAAGGAAAGCATCCGTTTCAAAACAGAAAGTGTAACTGGGGTTGCGAAGAAAAGAATGCGCCAAACAATTGAGCGGATGGTAAACGAAGGCGATCGAGGCATGGTCACATTTATTATCTAAGAATAGAGGTAGGCAAAAATATGTCCGACGACTTGTGCCAAACGGGAACTAGATAACCGTTTGGCTTTTTTCTATGGGAAAATCCAAGGAGGTATTAGGTGAAAATATATAATCACAAACTATTGATGGGATTTTTAGGGGTAATAGGGGTTGTGGCGATACTGTTATTTTCAAAAAATGAAGCTCGTTTAGCAGACCAAGCTGCCGAAAACGAGCTTAGGCACGCCTACGCAAATGAATTTTCCGTTAAATTAGAAAGTACAAACTTAACTTCCGATGTTTTACAGGGCGTCACCCAAAAAGGGTATGACCACAATGACTCACTTGGTTTTTTAGTAGAATCTCCAGAAAATCAGATGATCGCTGTTTATTTGAAAAATATAGAGGAAGTGGATGAAAAAGTCGTACATGATATACAAGAAATCGTAGATCTGGCTGCAAAGAACAACGGCTTTCACCCCTTTACTGTGGATGTACAAGTGTCAGAAAACAATTAACGCCAGATGAAATATGTCAGTATTTTGTCCGTTTCTGAATAAATATATTTAGGATGAATTATCGATCTTTGCGCTTTGTTTTTTGGGAAAAAATTCAGTAATGATGAACCAATAAGGCTAACACGCCATTGCTAATCTTTTTTGCTAAAGTTACGTAAAGATTGAAAGTTGGGCAATATTTATATAGTTGTAAAAATTCTTGTTATCCCTTATTCGTTCAGCTTTCAAGAGACCTTCGAACTCTCTTTCTTCCCTCCTTCCTAGACAGGGACATGAGAAAAAAGTCCCGATAATGCCTTTATTTCCGCTATTTTTTAGGAAACTTGCACAAACCAGCGTAATTAGTGTTGCGAAGGGTTTTACGTTGTGATACTCTTTTTACAGGTTAAAGCTATCTTCCTTGAGAGGAGGTGAATGGGATGAACAAAACAGAATTAGTGAACTCTGTAGCAGAAGCTGCAGATTTATCAAAAAAAGACGCTTCTAAAGCAGTTGACGCTGTATTCGAAGCAATCCAATCTGCTCTTGCAGGTGGAGACAAAGTTCAATTAATCGGTTTCGGAAACTTCGAAGTTCGCGAGCGTGCTGCACGTAAAGGACGTAACCCACAAACTGGTAAAGAAATCGACATCGCTGCTAGTAAGGTACCAGCTTTCAAACCTGGTAAAGCACTTAAAGATGCGGTTAAATAATTGATGTTGTACATAGGGCGGTTACTGTGAAGAATACTTCACGGTAGCCGTTCTTTTCGTTTTTCTATATAATATTATTTTGTGGCCAAGTTACAGGCAAAAGTTATTTCTAATATTGCTCTCGTATGCTAAGATACATACGATATGAGTTAGTTCAGGGGGTCAGCAGATGACGAATGTCGATCTGAAAAAAATAGAAGAAGCAGTAAAAATGATACTAGAAGCAGTTGGAGAGGATCCAGCGAGAGAAGGCTTGTTAGACACTCCTAAACGAGTTTCTAAAATGTATGCAGAAATGTTCGAAGGACTACATCAAGATCCGAAGGAGCACTTCAAAACAATTTTCCATGAGGACCATGAAGAATTAGTGCTAGTAAAGGATATACCATTTTTCTCGATGTGTGAGCATCACCTTGTGCCCTTTTACGGGAAGGCACATGTAGCATACATACCAAGGGACGGGGTAGTGACTGGTTTAAGCAAATTAGCCAGAGCGGTTGAAGTAACTGCAAGAAGGCCCCAGCTCCAAGAAAGAATTACGTCTACTATTGCAGATGACATAATGGAAATGTTAAATCCTCATGGAGTCTATGTCGTAATAGAAGCTGAGCATATGTGTATGACAATGCGAGGTATAAAGAAGCCAGGTGCTAAAACAGTTACCGCTGTTGCGAGAGGTATTTTGGAAGAGGATAGTATTAAGCGTTCAGAAATACTTTCTTTCATCCAAATGAACTAACACTTTTGTCTGATTCATAGATATTGTGTTATTATTAAAGAAGTATGTCGAATAAAGGAGCAGATCCAAAATGGCTAATTCAGATTATATCATCATCAAGGCAGAGGAAGATGGAGTGCATGTTATTGGATTAACACGAGGATCTGATACAAAATTTCATCACTCAGAGAAGCTCGATAATGGCGAAGTGATGATTGCTCAATTTACAGAGCATACATCAGCGATGAAAATACGCGGTAAGGCTTCAATCCATTCAACAAACGGCATTATACAAAGTGACTCAAAGAAATAAAAGCTTTAACGGATGGATGCATTAAGATTAACTGCAGTTGGAAATGGAGTAAAAGTGTATGAATGAATCTTTAATTACACAGCAACTAGAACAAACAAGAGAAGATATTTTTTCTTATATTAAATATAGCACCCTATTAATCTATACAGGGACTCCTATTATTGATGAAGATCGTTTATTTTTTACACTTCTACCTTTTTTTAACGAAGAAGACTGGACCGATACTCATCATACTTCAGCTATTGCAGTTTCTTTGATATTTGCAGCATTAGCTGCCCATGACCTAGTAAAAGAAAATAACGCTACCACGAAGGACCAGCAGCTACAAGTGCTGGCTGGAGATTATTATAGCGGGAAATACTATCAACTTCTTGCACGTACAGGGCAGATCGAGCTGATTCAGTCCTTATCTGATGCCGTATCCATCATTACGGAGCATAAGACGAGATTTTATGATTTGCAGAAGTATTCTTTTGATGAGCTTCTACATTCCATCGAATTGATTGAAAGTAATCCAATTGAACGGTTTATGGAGCATTTTTCCTTCCATGATTATGTGTTTTTCGTTAAGGAAGCATTGCTCATCATCGCTCTTAAGAGAGAACTAGAGGCTTATGAAAATCAGCAAGTCTCCTTTTATCTAACTCATTCAGAGGAGCTAGCAGCCAAAATTGGACTTATGCACGCTGAGGTGGAAATAAAAGAACAGAATCTCTTGCGAGATATCAGAAATTCCAAATTATTAAATGAAAACGTAAAGAATGCTATTCTAGAGCGGTTTCCGCATGTGCGCTCAAGCGTAGCTGAGAGAAGGTTTTAAAGTGGGAAAATCAAAAGAGCAACATGTACATGAGGTCTTTGAGAAAATCTCTACTAATTATGATTCTATGAACTCTGTCATCAGCTTTCAGCAGCATAAGCAGTGGAGAAGCGATACGATGAAAGCGATGCAGGTAAAAGAGGGCAGTGCAGCGCTAGATGTATGCTGTGGTACAGCAGACTGGACGATAGCGCTTGCAAGCGATGTAGGTCCAACAGGGATGGTAAAAGGATTAGATTTTAGTCAAAACATGTTAAACGTAGGAAAAGAAAAGGTGAAGGATCTTCCGCAAGTAGAGCTTGTCCATGGAAATGCAATGGAGCTTCCCTTTGAAGATAATACATTTGACTACGTGACAATTGGTTTTGGACTACGAAATGTTCCGGACTACGCTCAGGTCCTCAGGGAAATGACGAGAGTAGCGAAACCAGGTGGAATGATTGTTTGCTTAGAAACCTCCCAGCCGGATTCCAAGCTATTTAATGCAGCCTTCCGCTTTTATTTCCGATTTATCATGCCGATATTTGGAAAGCTATTTGCGAAGAGCTATAAAGAATACTCTTGGTTGCAAGAATCTCAAAAGGATTTTCCAAACAGAGCCGCGCTATCTAAGTTGTTTGAAGAGGTTGGGATGGTCAACGTTTCTAGTAAGCCATATAGTGGTGGAGCTGCTGCAAGGCATATCGGGTACAAAAAAGAACAATAAGTGGGAGAAGGTTTGGTTTTTGTGGATAAAATGAAATTAAGAATGCTTTATTCTGACTTAAAATCAGATTTAGAAGTCATTGAAAACGAACTGGCAACAGCTGTGAATTCCTCCTCTCACTTATTAAACGATGCTTCCTTACATCTACTACAAGCAGGGGGGAAACGAATCCGTCCTGTTTTCGTCCTTCTATCTGCGAAGTTTGGCAATTACACCATAGAATCTATTAAGCGCGTAGCGGTCACAGTGGAATTGATTCACATGGCCTCTCTAGTGCATGACGATGTGATTGACGACGCAGAAACGAGAAGAGGTAGAGAAACTGTAAAGTCCCAGTGGAACAACCGTGTCGCAATGTACACGGGCGATTTTCTATTTGCGAAAGCAATTAAATACATAACAGCAATAAATAATACATATGCTCATCAAGTCTTATCCAATACAATGGTCGAACTCTGTATTGGAGAGATTATTCAAATAGAGGACAAGCGTTTCCTCGAGCAATCTGTCCGAGATTATCTAAAAAGAATTAAAAGAAAAACCGCAATCTTAATCTCTGCAAGCTGCGAGCTAGGAGCCATCGCATCCGGTGCAGATGAGCAAACAATCAAAAGGTTAAAGAGATTTGGTTATTATGTGGGCATGTCCTTCCAAATCATCGACGATATCCTAGATATCACAGCCTCTGACAAAGAGCTTGGTAAACCAGCCGGAAGTGATCTACTACAAGGGAACATTACCTTACCGGTACTCTATGCAAAAAATGATCCAACCATTGCACCACTTCTGCTGGAGGCATTTGAAGGGAACATTTCGGATGAAAAACTTCAAATTCTATTAAATGAGCTTCGTTCCTCCGAAGGAATTAAACGTGCAAAGCAACTTAGTAATCGATATTTAGAGAAAGCTTTACATGAATTAAAGCAGCTACCCGCAAGCTCTGCGAAAAAATCACTGCAAAATATCGCATTATTTATGGGGAAACGTAACTTTTAATTGAAATTAGAAGATTACAATGATAGTATTTTTAACGGTGGAGAAATATTATCCAATTTATATTTGAAGGAGTGTCATGCATGGAAAGAACATTTTTAATGGTAAAACCTGACGGTGTACAACGTAATCTTATTGGTGAAATCGTAGGTCGTTTAGAGAAAAAAGGATTCCAACTAGTTGGAGCGAAATTAATGCAAATTCCTACTGAATTAGCTGAACAACACTACGGAGAGCACAAAGAACGCCCATTCTTCGGCGAATTAGTAGATTTCATCACTTCTGGACCAGTTTTCGCAATGGTTTGGGAAGGGGAAAATGTAATCTCAACAGCACGTTTAATGATGGGTGCTACAAATCCAAAAGAATCAGCACCTGGAACTGTTCGCGGTGACTTCGCTGTGACAGTTGGAAAAAATATCATTCACGGTTCAGATTCACCTGAAAGCGCTGTTCGTGAAATCGGCCTATTCTTCAAAGAAGAAGAGCTAGTATCTTACGCAAAAGACGCTAACAACTGGATCAACTAATAAGAAACATACCGCAGACCCCCGTGTCTGCGGTATTTTTTGATTATTAAGAAGGGAGGATATTTTCTAGGTTGCTAGCTAATTTACTTAATTGCAGTCTAAAACATCTTTTGGTATTTTTAATAGATTTAGATGCAAAATGCCGATTTGAGAGGATTCTCCTTATAGGATGCTTTTGATATTTAGCTGTAAAGCAGACTGGATTGGAAAGGGTTTAGCAGGAGATTTAGTTGTACAAAGTCTTAATTTAGTTGCACTTCTAGTAGATGTAAGTTGCGCTCACTCCTGATTTAGTTGCAAAACATGTATGGTTGCTCTCCTAGTCAAATGGGGGGATGGTGATGTGTGCGTATATCCAAACTTCTCACCTATGCTAGCTTAAAAGTAGTCACTCTCATGATGAGTTTAGTCACGTTCACTTCCAATTTAGTCGCTCTCCGTCCCCATTTAGTAACGTTCGCAGCCGATTTAGTCGCTTTCTTGCCCTATTTAGTCACTTAACGGAATTTACTGGAAACTCGTAAGCTTATATTATCCAATTATTTGGTGATAATTGCATTATCCAATTGTTACTTGCGCTGGGCAGTGGCTTACTTGCGATTTCCTGTTTCATTTAGTAACGTCCACTTCGACTTTAGTCACTCTCCATCAACATTTAGTCACGTTCGAAACAAGTTAAGTCACTCTCATCCCCCATTTAGTCACTTAACGGAATTTATTGGAAATTTATAAACTCGGATTATCCATTTATATGGTAATACTTGCGATTAGCCAAACGTTACTTGCGCTCGGCATTTGGTTACTTGTGGTCCGCACTCCATTACTTGCGATTTCCTCCATTTTACTTGCGATTGTCAACAGCATTAGCTACCCTCAACCCTTATTTAAACACCATTCCCTTGCCTGACCATCTCATCTCCATCAGGAAGCCATCACCATTCAACATATTTCTCTTTTATTTTGATATGTTCGAAACATTCGGTATACGATATACTTGAAATAGAAGGATTTGAAAGGAAAGGGTACGATGAATGATTATCTTCAATTTATAGAGAGTGTGAAGCGGAGGACGGGAATTGACTTAGGTGCCTATAAGGAAGCGCAGATGAAAAGGCGGCTGACGTCCTTGTATGAGAAGAAAGGATTTGAGAATTTCCAAGCGTTCTTTCAGGCAATGGAGAAAGACCGGGATTTGATGAATGAGTTTCTGGATAGAATGACGATCAACGTTTCGGAGTTTTTTCGGAATCTCAAACGGTGGGAAGTGCTAGATACAAAGATTTTTCCTAAGCTCTTGTCGACAAATCGCAGACTGAAGATTTGGAGTGCTGCTTGTTCTACAGGGGAGGAGCCGTATACGACAGCGATGGTTTTGTCGAAGCATGTTCCTTTATCCCAAGTTTCCATTAAGGCAACCGATTTGGATGAAAAGGCGATGGATCGGGCAAAGGTAGGAATTTATCCGGAGCGGTCCTTAGCTGAGGTGCCGGAGGAAATGAAGAAGAAGTTTTTTGAGCAGCAGAACACCTTTTATCAGGTGGATGAGGGGATCAAGCAAACGGTGACCTTTCAAAAACATAATCTTTTAAAAGATACATATGATAAAAATTATGACCTCATTATTTGCCGAAATGTGATGATTTATTTCACTGAGCAAGCAAAGGATGAAATTTATCGAAAGTTTAGTGAGGCTCTTCGTCCAGGAGGTATTTTGTTTGTGGGAAGCACAGAGCAAATTTTTAACCCTGCGAAGTATGGCTTTGTAACAGAGGATACGTTTTTCTATAGAAAAGAAAATTAACGACTGCCGCTTCAGAAGGGCAGTTTTCTTCTATACATTAATATGATATAGTAAAAAACAAACACTTTAGCGAGTTGAAGGAGGAAAGCGTTTTGCGATATTTAACAGCAGGAGAGTCACATGGCCCTCAACTTACAGCAATTATCGAAGGGTTGCCGGCACAATTAGAGATAACCGCAGAAGAGATTAATAAAGAATTAAAACGTAGGCAGGGTGGACATGGACGAGGCAGAAGGATGCAGATTGAAAAGGATACCGTTTCTATTACTGCAGGTGTTCGACATGGGAAGACGCTGGGTTCCCCGGTATGTTTGACAGTTACGAACGACGACTGGAAGCATTGGACGAAAATTATGGGCATCGAACCTCTTGGGGAGGATGAAAATCCAGAGGAAATAAAACGCCAGATTACAAGACCACGTCCAGGGCATGCTGACTTAGTAGGTGGAATGAAGTATGGACATCGCGATTTACGTAACGTTTTAGAAAGATCCTCTGCAAGGGAAACGACGATTCGAGTGGCAGCGGGAGCTGTTGCCAAGCAGCTATTAAAGGAATTAGGGATTACCGTGGTAGGCCATGTCACGAAAATCGGTGGCATACAAGCGAAGGATATCGCATCGACACTTTCACCTGAACAAATAAAAGAAATTGTAGAAAAGGATCCTGTCTATTGCTTGGATTCTGAAGCTTCAGAAAAAATGGTTGAAGCTATTGATGCAGCGAAGAAGGCTGGCGATACGATTGGTGGTGTAGTAGAGGTAGTGATTACTGGTATGCCAGCAGGTGTGGGAAGCTATGTTCACTACGATCGTAAGCTAGACGGAAAGCTTGCAATGGCTATGATGAGTATTAATGCGTTTAAGGGTGTCGAGGTTGGACTGGGCTTCGAAATGGCAAACTTATTTGGCAGCCAAGTACACGACCAAATTTCTTGGAATGAAGAAGACGGGTATGTTAGAGATACAAATCGACTTGGAGGAATTGAAGGTGGCATGTCTACTGGTATGCCGATTGTGATTAAAGGGGTAATGAAGCCAATCCCTACATTATATAAGCCACTTCAAAGTGTAGACATTGAAACTAAGGAGCCGTTTAAAGCAAGCATCGAACGGTCCGATAGCTGTGCTGTACCGGCAGCATCTGTTGTAGCGGAGAATGTGATTGCGTGGGAAATTGCTGCAGCTTTATTAGATACGTTCCACGCAGACCGAATGGATCAGCTGAAAAAAGAAGTCGCAGAACATAGAGCATATACAAAGGGGTTTTAATATGATCATCCCTGTACACACAAAAGAATCCACTTATTCTGTTCATTTAGGGAAGAATGTCTTGAAGGACTTCAGTGATAGAAACCAAGAAACGCTTGGGAGCTATGATCAGCTAATTGTGGTAACAGATGAGCATGTTTGGAGCGGTCACCAGGCATATTTTGATGCTTGCTTTCATTTGCCTTACAAGCTGTTTATCGCACCAAATGGAGAGGCTTGCAAGACCTTTGAATCCTTTTTTGCGGTACAATCGTTCCTTTTACAAGAGGGCTGCTCGCGAAACTCCGCTTTACTGGCACTTGGCGGAGGAGCTATTGGAGATTTAACAGGCTTTGTTGCCGCAACATTTATGAGAGGAATTCCGTTTTATCAGCTTCCTACTACGATACTTGCGCATGATAGTGCGGTCGGTGGAAAGACGGCTATTAACCATCCGCTAGGGAAAAATATGATTGGAGCCTTCTATCAGCCAAAAGAGGTAGTGTATGACGTTCATTTTCTTCAAACCCTACCGCCTCACGAGGTGATGTCAGGTATGGCAGAGGTGATCAAGCATGCATATATAAGTGACGAGTCGTGGGTGGAAGATTTTCTTCTGCTTGATCGTATGCCAAAGCTAGACAGCCCAAAACTTCTTGAATGGCTTGGGAAAGGCATACAGGTCAAAGCTAAGATTGTTTCTCAGGATGAAAAGGAAAGCTCCGTTCGGAAATTCTTGAACTTTGGTCACACATATGGGCATGCTGTCGAGGCGTCGATCGGTTATGGGAAGATTACGCACGGTGAAGCGGTCATGATCGGAATGATTCCGGCACTTTTGCTTAGTGAGAAGCATGGCGCACTCAAGCAAGGAGAAGCGGCACGTCTTTTTGACTGGGCTAGCCAAGTAGGGTATGATTTTTCAAAAATAAAGGATATTCCCTTTGAACTGTTAGCAGAATATATGTTAAAGGATAAAAAGACTACAAACAAAGAGCTTCATTTTGTTTTATTAGAATCCATCGGCAACCCCTTTGTAAAACGAATATCGATGGAGGATATACAGGATGCAGATCGACTACTAAAAAAATGGATAGGAGGGGATTTGGATGATTAGAGGAGTAAGAGGAGCAACAACTGTCCCAGAGGATCGGAACGAGTTGGTTTTAGCGGAGACAGCAAGGCTTGCACTGGAGATGGCGAAGAAAAATGATATTTCTCCATCATCCATCGCCTCTGTTATAATCAGCACGACGAAGGATATTTCATCTGCGTTTCCGGCGAAGGCAGTGAGGAGTCTAGAGGGATGGACATATGTTCCGGTGATGTGCACGCATGAGATGGATGTACCAGGGTCTTTGGAAAAGTGTATACGACTACTAATGCATGTAAATACAGATAGAGAGCAGCAGGACATCGTACATATCTATTTAAATGATGCAGTTCAGCTTAGACCAGACTTAGTAAATAAATAATTGGGGGATGTCGTATGAAGTTCAAAAAACAAATTGCTGGGTTAAAGGCTTATCAACCAGGAAAATCTACGGAGGAGGTAAAAAAGGCATTCAATTTAGATAGCGTGACAAAGCTTGCATCTAATGAAAATCCTTATGGTGCCTCTCCGAAGATAAAAGAGTATTTGGCGAATGCCCAAATTGAATTTGCCATGTATCCAGATGGCTATGCAACAAAGCTTCGTTCTGCTGTAGCAAAGCATTTAGGGGTTAATGAAAATCAACTGTTATTCGGGAATGGCTCAGACGAGAATATATTAATCGTTTCTAGGGCCATCCTTCAGCCAGGGTTAAATACTGTTATGGCTGATTGCACATTTGGACAATACAAGCATAATGCTGTAGTAGAGGGAGCAGAGGTTCGTGCTATTCCCTTAACTGAGGACGGAGGACATGATCTTCCGAAGATGTTAGAGGCGATTGATGAACATACAGCCATTGTATGGATTTGTAACCCGAACAACCCAACTGGCACCCTAACACCAAGCGATGAAATAAAAGCATTTGTAGAAAAAGCGCCTAAGGATGTATTAATTATTCTGGATGAGGCTTATACAGAGTATATTACGGATCCGAATTATGAGGACTCTATCCATCTTCTAAAGGATCATCCTAATGTGCTAATTATGAGAACCTTCTCGAAGGCATATGGCTTGGCGAGCTTCCGTGTTGGCTATGCCATTGGATCGGAGGAAGTGATTCGTCAGCTGGAGCCTACTAGAGAGCCATTCAATAATACCGTTCTGAGCCAAGAGGTAGCAATTTTAGGATTAGAGGACCAGCATTTTATTGCAGAGTGTAAGGAAAAGAACAATGCTGGCAGAAAGCAATATGAGGAATATTGTAAAGCTCGTAATCTACATTTCTATCCTTCTCAAACGAACTTCGTATTAATGGAGGTTAAGACGGACAGTGATACTGTATTCCAAGAGCTGATGAAGCGAGGATATATTATCCGAAGCGGCAACGCACTTGGCAAGCCTGGATATGTTCGTGTGACAATCGGGACAAAGGAGCAAAATACTGGTTTACTAGAAAAAATGGATGAGGTTTTAAAAGAGGCAGGGGTTTTATAAATGAAAAACACCATATTCATCATAGGCCTAGGCTTAATAGGTGGATCCTTGGCCTTAGGTCTGAAGAGGAACGAGTTTAATAGAGTAATTGGGTATGATGCCAATGCTCGTTCATTGCTTACCGCTAAAAAGCTTGGAGTGATTGATGAAGAGGTAGCTTCTGTTTGGGATGGACTTGAAGATGCAGATGTAATCGTCTTTGCGACACCTGTAAAGGAGACGATTCGTTTAATAAAAGAATTGCCGCTTGACCGGGTAAAGCCCACTGCAATCATTACGGATACAGGGAGCACGAAAAAGGAAATAATGGTGGCAGCTGCTGAACTGGTCGCTAAAGGAGCCAACTTCGTAGGAGGTCACCCGATGGCCGGCTCCCATAAGAGTGGAGTCGAGGCAGCAAAGGCATACTTATTTGAAAATGCCTATTATGTACTTACTCCTTTTCCAAACGACAATCCACAACATGTACAAAGACTGATGGACTTGCTGAAGCCTACAAAGGCAAAAGTGGTGGAATTAAATGCAGAGGAACATGACCATATGACCGCTGTTGTTAGTCATTTTCCTCATTTAATCGCAGCCTCTCTTGTCCATCAGTTATCAGCAGAAAATAGAGCTTTCCCGTTTACAAGACAGCTTGCCGCAGGAGGATTCCGAGATATTACTAGAATAGCCTCCTCGAGTCCTGTTATGTGGAGGGATATAACTCTCCAAAACAGAGAAGAGCTTCAGGGACAGCTTGCTGTATGGATGAGAGAAATGGAAAAGCTTCAGGAGCTACTAGGTGAGGGGACCTCTCAGGATATCGAGTCTTATTTTGAAAGTGCAAAAATGATTCGAGATAATCTACCTATTACTACGCAAGGTGCATTGTACACCGTTTATGATTTGCATGTTGATATTCCGGACTATCCTGGTATCATCTCGGAGATAACTGGTTATTTGGCGGAGGAATTGATAAGCATTACGAATTTACGTATCGTAGAAACAAGAGATGATGTGTATGGGATCCTCGTTATCAGCTTCCAGACGGCCGAGGATCGCGAAAAGGCTGTTCATTGTTTGGCAGCACATACAGATTACGAAACTTATATTTCATAAGGTGGGATTGGATTTGGGGAAAAAGGTGTTAGATTATCAACAGCCTTCTTTACAAGGCGTCATACATACTCCAGGTGACAAATCGATTTCTCATCGGTCCATCATGTTTGGAGCTATTGCAAAAGGAACGACAACAGTAGAAGGCTTTCTACAAAGTGATGACTGCCTTAGCACGATCGACTGCTTTTCTAAGCTGGGTGTAGACATTCAGGTATCTGGAGAGAAGGTTCAAATTACTAGCCCTGGTATTGCCAATTGGCAGGAACCAAAAGAAATACTTTATACTGGCAACTCTGGGACGACTACCCGCTTAATGCTTGGTATTCTAGCGGGATCAAATGTTTCGGCTGTATTGATTGGTGACGAGTCTATTCAAAAGAGACCAATGAAACGTGTGACTGAGCCTTTAAAACAAATGGGCGCCATGCTCATCGGACGAGAAAATGGACAGTATACGCCGATTGCTGTTCAAGGGAGCTCTTTAAAGGGGATCCAATATCAGATGCCTGTCGCAAGTGCACAGGTAAAATCTGCGATTCTCCTAGCCGCTTTACATGCGGAGGGAAAAACGATTGTGGAGGAAATGGAAGTCACCCGCGACCATACAGAAAAAATGCTCCGCCATTTTGGGGCAGACATTCAGGTAGACGGGACAACTATTTCTTTCGAAGGGGGACAGACGCTTTCGCCAGCACATGTTATTGTGCCTGGAGATATCTCTTCCGCTGCATTTTTCTTGGTTGCAGGTGCGGTTGTTCCGAATAGTAAGCTTGTCCTGAAAAATGTCGGACTTAATCCAACTCGGATTGGTATTATCGAAGTTCTGGAGAGAATGGGAGCATCTTTGACCATTCAAACGGACGAGAATATAAGTCATGAAGAAACAGGTACTGTAACAATAGAAAGCTCTACACTCCAAGGGATTGAAATCGGCGGAGATGTAATTCCAAGATTAATTGATGAAATTCCTATTATCGCACTACTAGCCACGCAGGCCAAAGGAAAAACGGTCATACGAGATGCTGAGGAGCTAAAGGTGAAAGAAACGAACCGCATAGATGCGGTAGTAAACGAGCTGAAGAAGCTTGGTGCCAATATTGTCGCAACGGACGACGGCATGATTATAGAAGGACCAACTCCACTTTCCGGAGGCAATCTAAAAACCTATGGAGACCACCGGATTGGGATGATGGGTGCAATCGCTTCCCTACTAACAAGCGAACCAGTCACGCTTGACGATGCTGGCTGTATTTCAGTTTCCTACCCAGCTTTTTTTGAGCATTTGGACGGGGTTATCCGTTCAAAGAAGTGATAGGACATTTTCTTTAGCGCTCTCCTTTTTTGGAGAGTTTTTTTCTTGTTCAAAAACGGATGTTCTTGTACGATTAGAAGATAGAAAGATTGGTGATAGATGTGGAAAAAATAATTCCATTTTTAAAGGTAATGGAAGAAGGAAATATAGAAAAGCTGAGAAAAATGCTTGATACTTTTCTTTTGGAGGGAGACCCTGATGAGCAGTATCAGCTTGCTGATCAATTAACCGAGTACGGATTTTTGCAGGAAGCACTAATAATTTTAGAGCATTTGCATTATCTATTCCCAGAGGAAGAGCAGCTGAAAATAGATCAAGCCCAGCTGTATTTAGAGCTAGATAAGGAAGATGAGGCGCTTGAATTACTTTCTTCTGTTAGTCAGGCAAGTGAATCGTATCCTCAAGCCTTATTAACTTTAGCAGATTATTATCAAATGATCGGCTTATACGAGGTGGCAGAACAAAAGATTAATGAGGCCATTAAACTAATGCCGAATGAGCCGCTTCTGCAATACGCAAAAGGTGAGCTGTTGTTGCAAACGGGTCGATATTTAGAGGCTGCACGTTTAATGGAAGAACTGTTGCCGTTAAAGGATTCTATCCAAGGGGTAAATCTCCCTCTTAAAATAGCGGAAATCTACAGTGCTGGCGCTGCATATGAGGAAGCCATTTCCTACTATACAGAAGCATTAAAAAAAGAGGTAGCACCAGATGTGCTGTTCCATGCAGCCTATGCTTTTTTTCAGGTCCGCCATTATGAAACAGCGATCAAGCACTTAGAAAGACTTTTGGAAATAGACCCGGATTATTTTTCTGGTTATATGCTGCTTGCAGAAGCATATGCGATGGTAGAGAGAAACGAAGACGCATTGCGTATTATTCAGGAAGGAATCTCACGGGATGAGTTCGAGAAAGAATATTATTTATTCGCTGGTAAAATTTCCTTGAAATTGAGTAAAATGAAGGAAGCAGAGCAATTCTTACAGGAGGCAATTGCTTTAGATCCAGAATATATGGAAGCGATTTATGTTTTATCCACTCTTTACTCCAACGAGGAGATGGATAAAGAGCTTGTAGAGCTTTATGAACTATTGAAGCAGGAGCAGTTTGAGTGGTCCTCTTTATACCCTTTATTAGCCGAAGCATATAATCGGTTAGAATTGTACGAAAAAGCATACGAATTTTATAAGCTTGCATATAATGACTTTATAGAGGATCCAGCATTCCTAGAAAAATACGTATATTTCCTATTAGAGGAAGGAAGAAGAGACGAAGCAAAAGAAATCGTTTTGCAGCTTCAACGCCTTCAGCCTGAAAATAGTGAATGGTTTGAAATCATGGAATAACCTGTTGATGAATACGGAAGCCGAATTTGTACTATCCTGAGAGAACCAATACCTTAGATAAAAGGAAGGAGAGGTTATGTGACTGCTTCTGTTTCAGTTGGAGAGAAAAAAGAGTTTGTGCGTTGGTTTTTGAAGAAATATCAAATGAAAAGAAGAGAATGTGTTTGGATTTTAAATTACTTAATCAGCCATGAGACGATGTTAAACAATGTACACTTTGTGGAAGAGGCGCACTATTGTCCAAGAGCAATGATCATGTCGGTGACAACATCCTCCGGAATCCCTTTCCGTTTCTATAAGGGAAGCATCATGACGGCGGATGCGGAGAAATCTTTCCATGATTTACGCCTTCATCCAGATGAAGAGATGTACATTCAATTAAACTTTCAAACACTTCCACCAAGTCCGGAATATCTTGCGGTCTTAGAGGAAAATCCTTATATGCCAAAATACTTGCATATAAGTGAGAAGGATAAGATGCTCGCAGAGGACATTTTAAATGAAAGCCTTCAATCCTTTCAGCGTGAGCTGATTAAAAAACAAATTGACCAGGCAATCGACGAAAACAACAAAGAGAAATTTCTCGAGCTTTCTTCCTTATGGAAGCAGCTAATGAACAGAGAAAATTAGGAGAGATGAGCATGCATTGGAATGGGAAAGACGTAACAGTATTTCAAACACAAAAAGAATACATTGACACAGCAGTAGTACCGTTAGTTTTAGTGGATGGCTCAGAGCAAGGATTTCAATTCGCAGCATCTGCTGCGGATTTTACTTTGTCGCTAGCAAATGTAATTGAAAATCAATTTAAGGGAAGGGTTGTTTTATTTCCTTCCTTTTCTTATACACCATCACAGGACAAGCCTTCTTTACTAGAGGCTTGGAAGGGTGAACTAAGAAAAGCAGGGTTTAAGCATACTTTTTTCGTTACTTCTGATAGAGAGTGGAGTACAATAGCAGAAGATAGCATAATTTGGATACCATCCGTCCCGCTTGAATCGATGGATCAAAAAATGAAACTATCAATCTTGGAGGATCAACTTAGACAGCTTGTTCCTACTTTTGCGAAAAATTGGGCAAATCAGTGACAATATCTTTCATAAATTGTTCACAAAGTGTATAATTTGGCAAAGGATTATTGACCTTGGATTTTTATTGATATATCATGGATATGTCCTAGTATTGTCATTTCAAGCAAGTATGTCCATTGGACTGACCTTTAAGTTAGAGGGGGGAAAAGGATGAGTAACAATAAAGTTTCAAGACGCCAATTTCTAAGTTACACACTAACCGGTGTTGGTGGATTCATGGCAGCAGGTGCTTTAATGCCAATGGTTCGTTTTGCAGCTGATCCAATTCTGCAAAAGAAAGAGGACGGAGATTTCGTCACTACTGAAAAGAAAATTGCAGATATTACGGAAACACCAGAACGAGTTGACTTTACTTTTGAGCAAGTAGATGCTTGGTATACTTCTGATGTTACAAACGCTGCATGGGTGTACAGAGAAGGCGATCAAATTATTGCGCTTTCACCTATCTGTAAACACTTAGGCTGTACAGTTAACTGGGGAGGAGATCCAAAACAACCAAGTCAGTTCTTCTGTCCGTGTCACGCAGGCCGTTACGAAAAGAGTGGTAAAAATGTTCCTGGAACACCACCTCTAGGTCCGTTGGATCAATTTGAAGTTCGTGAAAAAGATGGCTTCCTGGAAATTGGAAAAGCTATACCTAACACAATAGCATAAGTAAGGGGGTACGACATCAGTGCTTAATAAAATCTATGATTGGGTGGATGAACGTCTGGATATTACACCGATTTGGCGTGATATAGCAGACCATGAAGTGCCAGAACACGTAAACCCTGCACACCATTTCTCTGCATTTGTATATTGTTTCGGAGGATTAACGTTCTTTATTACAGTAATTCAAATTTTATCTGGTATGTTCTTAACAATGTACTATGTTCCAGATATAGAAAATGCTTGGGAATCCGTATACTACCTTCAAAATGAGGTAGCGTTTGGTGAAATCGTGCGAGGAATGCATCACTGGGGAGCATCTCTAGTAATTGTTATGATGTTCTTACATACATTACGTGTATTCTTTACTGGTTCTTATAAAAAGCCTCGTGAACTAAACTGGATGGTCGGAGTATTAATCTTCGCTGTTATGTTAGGTTTAGGATTTACAGGTTACCTACTTCCTTGGGACATGAAAGCATTGTTCGCTACAAAAGTAGGTATTGAAATTGCAGCATCTGTGCCAGTTATTGGTGGAGTAATTAAGACATTGCTCGCTGGTGACGAAGCGATTCTCGGTGCTCAAACATTAACAAGATTCTTTGCGATTCATGTGTTCTTCCTGCCAGCCGCGTTGTTTGCGCTTTTAGCAGCACACTTTATCATGATTCGTCGTCAAGGTGTTTCTGGACCACTATAATGGGTAAGTGGTTCTGATAATTCGTAAAAGGAGGGGACAATATGCATCGCGGAAAAGGTTTAAAATTTGTAGGTGACTCACGTGTAACAGATCCTTCTAGCCGAAAAAAGAAAATGCCTAAAGATTATTCAGAATATCCTGGGAAAACAGAAGCTTTCTGGCCAGACTTCCTATTGAAAGAATGGTTAGTAGGAGCGGTTTTCTTAATCGGTTATCTAGTACTGACTGTTTCACATCCTTCACCATTAGAACGACCAGCTGATCCAACTGATACAGCGTATATACCTTTACCAGACTGGTATTTTTTATTCTTATACCAATTATTAAAATATGAATTCGCTGCTGGTCAGTATAATATTATCGGTGCAATTATTATGCCAGGATTAGCGTTTGGTGCATTATTATTAGTACCATTCTTAGATACAAGCAAAGAAAGAAGTCCATGGAAACGTCCATTACCAACAGGCTTCATGTTATTAGCAGTTGCATCTATTATCTATTTAACTTGGGAATCAGTAGCAAACCACGACTGGGAAGCTGCAAAAGCTCAAGGTGAAATTAGAGAAGAAGTTGCGATTGAAATCGATGAAACAGCTCCAGGTTACGAAATCTACCAAGGTTCTACTTGTATAGGCTGTCACGGTAACGCATTTGAGGGAGGTATAGGTAAGCCACTTATTGGTTTAACCTACACTGCTGAAGAAATCGTTGAAATAGCTCATGAAGGTATTGGATCAATGCCTGGTAATCAGTGGACTTCTGGAACAGAAGAAGAGTTACAAGAGCTTGCTGAATTTATCACAACGCTTCAACCAGAAGAATAATTTATTTGTAAGAGAGTCAGATTCTGACTCTCTTTTTCTGAAAATAGGAATGTTTATTTATATTTTCAAATTTATGTCTACCTTGCATACGGGAGAGTCTAGCTAAGTGAAGAATTATCTACAGTTAATCTTGTTTAATAAGACATTTATGTGGTTGTTAGTCATTATTAATCTATTCGGCACCATCTATGGGTACTTATGGTATGGAAACCAGCTATCCGTGACAGAACCAATATATTATATTTTTGTACCTGACAGTCCAACAGCAAGCTTATTTTTTACGATTGCATTGTTTGGCTGGCTAATGAAGAAAAACTGGAAGTTGATAGAGGCTTTGGCTTTGATTACATTAGTAAAGTATGGTTTGTGGGCTGTCGTGATGAATATTTGGACGTATTTTGAGAATGACTATCTACATTGGACCGGATGGATGTTAGTAGGATCTCATTTTGCGATGGCTTTACAGGCCGTACTTTATATTCCATTCTACCGCTTTCGTTGGATCCATGTGCTTATAGCTGCGATTTGGACATTGCATAATGACGTCATAGACTATTTATTTGGTCAAATGCCGGTATACAGTATTATAAATAAATATACGGAAAATGTGGGGTATTTTACTTTTTGGTTATCAATCGCATGTATTGCTCTGGCAATCATTGTAACAAAAAGAGTGGAGAGCGAGAAAGTTGATTTGAAGCCACATATCTATTAAAATGTTATATATAGAACGAGAGGGGGATATCTGTAAAAAATGTCAATGACGTCGATGATTATTTACTTCGGGATAATAATTTTGCTACCACTTTATGCACAGATGAAAGTCAAAAGTGCATACAAAAAATATTCAAAAGTTCGTTCTACATCAGGGATGTCTGGTGCAGAAGTTGCAAGAAAGATTCTAGATGCAAATGGTCTATATGATGTAAAAGTAGTAGAGAGCTCAGGTTTTCTAAGTGATCATTACAACCCGATGACCAAAATAGTAGCACTGTCTTCTCATAACTATCATGAAGCTTCTGTTGCAGGAGCAGCGATTGCAGCGCATGAGGTGGGACACGCAATTCAACATAAAGAGGCGTATTCTTTCTTAACTTTCCGCCACAAACTAGTTCCGATTGCGAACATCTCTTCTAATGCATCATGGATTTTCATCATGATAGGTATTTTTTCAACGATAAGCGAGTTATTACTTTTAGGTATTGTGCTTATGGCAGCTGGAGTTGTTTTCCAACTAGTTACATTACCTGTAGAGTTCAATGCATCTAATAGAGCCATGAATCAAATGGTATCCTTAGGCATTATCCGAAACGAAGAAGAGCCGCATGCCAAAAAGGTATTAAACGCAGCTGCGTTAACATATGTTGCAGCAGCAGCAGTTGCAGTACTTGAGTTATTGCGTTTAGTGTTAATCTATACTGGTATGACAAGAGACGAATAATAAGCAAAAGGATTGTGGAGCAACTATGCGCACAATCCTTTTTTATTTGTTAATCTCCAACTATTTCAAAGAAATCCTCTTGAATTTTTGATCAATGATTTGATAAATTTCTTTTTTCTCTTCATCAAAAATGGATAGATAACCGTCTTTTGAGATATCGATATGGAAAGATATATTACTTCCTCTAACCGTAAGAATATAGTCAGCAGGGTCATTTTTAGAAAGCCAAGCTTTTTTTAGTTCTACATTTTTTAATATTTCCTTTAGTTGAGTAACCTCTTCTTCAGATAAATCCTGCATATTAACCTCTTCATCTAAAGTTATCACGGTCGCAGCATTGATTTTCTCTAGATGCTTATTTTTTTCGGTCAAAATGTCATCTACTAAGGATTTTGTGCTTGATTCGTTTATGAAATAAAAGAATAAAATGCTACCTATTAAGATAACTGTTGTGATCATGAAGTACTTTTTTCTACTCAACTTCTCATTCCTTTCTTTAGAAAACCAAACTATCTTATCTGTTATTATATGGTATTTTTTAGTATATTCAAAAATTTGTTGTGCTACCTCTTGTGGAAGAGGGTCTTGAATGCTCTCCTTAGGAGTAGCAAAATGAACGGAAAGAAAAGGGAAACAACGTAAAACTGCTAGTCAATGGAATTAACCAGTTACCTAACAAATAGCAATAAAAAAAACCTTCTGTCTTTTCAAGAGGAAAAGATAGAAGGTATTTGTCTTTAATGGATTGGTTTCTTTTCTTCATCTAATGTAAACCCTTCACCCATGACATCGTTTGTTTCGGTAACAGAAACAAAGGCATGAGGATCTACGGAGGTGATAATATTTTTTAAACGGATAATTTCATTTTTAGAAATGACACAGTAAAGAATCTCCCGGTCTTTTTTTGTATAGTGACCATAGCCTTTAAGTACGGTAACCCCACGACCCATTTCCGAAATAATCCGGTTGGCAATGGCGTCTTGATGATCAGATATAATAAATGCACCCCTAGCAGCATATCCACCTTCTTGTACAAAGTCGATTACTCTCGCTCCTACAAACACGGCAACCAACGTATACATCATCGAGCGCATATCTAAGAAGGTGATCCAAGATATCAGAATAATAACTGCATCGAATACAAACATTGTTTTACCGATACTCCATCCGAAGTATTTTTGTACAAGCCTTGCAATTATATCTACACCACCAGTAGTCCCGCCTGCTCTGAATATAATTCCTAAGCCTACTCCTACAAATACCCCCGCAAATAGAGATGCCAAAAATAAATCATCTTGAAGTCCCATCTGTTGTTCATACATTTGAAATATTTTCAGGAAGACAGACACTGAGATTGTTCCTATAATAGTATAGTAGAATACTTTCCGACCCAGCAGCTTCCAACCAATAAAAAATATGGGGATATTTAATAATAAATTCATTAGTGAAACATCCCAGTTGAATGCAAAATAAAGGATTAGTGTGATTCCTGAAAATCCTCCTTCTCCTAAAGCATTTTGCATATTAAAATGAACAAAGCCAAAACTAAAGATGGCTGCACCAATTATTATCATGAGTATATTTTTAAATTTTAGTCCCAATCCCATTGAACCACCTCTTTCGTTCGTCCATACTTTAATCTATATTATTTTATACATTTTGACAACTGCAGTACATTTTTATTACGATGTGTGTAGGAGAGTGAAATTATGCCAGAAAACAAAACGTTACATAATTTACAAAAAGAAGTGGACGCATACATAAGTCAATTCAAAGAGGGCTATTTTCCGCCAATGGAGCTGATTGCAAGATTAACAGAGGAGCTTGGTGAGCTTTCTAGAGAAGTTCAACATAAATATGGAACGAAAAAGAAGAAAAATACAGAGGTTGAAAAAGAATTGGCAGAAGAGATGGGAGATATCTTTTTTGTCTTAATCTGCTTGGCGAATTCAGAAGGAATTGACTTGCAGCAGTCTTTAGAAAAAGTCCTGCACAAGTTTAATACGCGAGATAAAGACCGTTGGACGAGAAAGGAGGACTAAGCATGGTGATTAAAGTAGCAATTGCTGGACCAAGAGGCAAGATGGGAAAAGAGACTGTAGGAACGATCATTAAAAATGAAGAATTTTTATTGGTTGGTTTATTAGATAACAAAAAAGTAGAAACTTCTTTAGGGGATATTCCTATTTTTACTTCCTTAAAGGAGCTGATCAAGGAAACAGAGCCGGATGTATTAGTGGATTTAACGGTTCCTTCCTCTGTTTATGAGCATGCCATTACTGCATTGGAATATGGGGTTAGACCAGTAATCGGTACAACGGGCTTTTCTGAGGAGCAACTGGAAATAATTAGCAACATGGTGGAGGAGAAAGGAATTGGCTGTATAATTGCACCTAACTTTTCTATTGGAGCTGTCTTAATGATGAAATTTGCACAAACAGCAGCAAAATACTTACCGGATGTAGAGATTATTGAAATGCATCATGATCAAAAGCTTGACGCACCATCAGGAACTGCTCTAAAGACGGCCCAAATGATTCAACAAGTAAGAAACAGTAAAACACAAGGGAACGAAAAGGAAGAGGAGCTAATGGAAAGTGCACGTGGAGCTGAGCTTGATGGGATGCGTATCCATAGTGTTCGACTTCCAGGCTTGGTCGCCCATCAGCAGGTCTTACTAGGCGGAGAAGGGCAATTGTTAACGTTGAAGCATGATTCCTTCCATCGTTCATCTTATATGTCTGGTATTGTCCTTTCCATAGAAGAAGTGATGAAGCAAAATAAATTAATTTATGGTTTAGAAGAAATAATCCTGTAGGAGGAAGTTATTTTGAAGATAGCATTAGTAGCACATGATAAGAAAAAAGATGATTTAATTCAATTTGTTACCGCTTATAAGCCTATTTTAGACCAGCATGATTTGTTCGCTACTGGAACAACTGGTACACGCATTATCAACGAGGTTGGCTTAAGGGTATTCCGTTATAAATCAGGTCCTCTTGGAGGAGATCAACAAATTGGATCAGCCATTGCAAACAATGAAATGGATATGGTCATCTTTTTCCGAGATCCGTTAACTGCACAGCCTCATGAGCCTGATGTTACTGCATTAATTCGACTTTGTGATGTATACCAAATTCCATTAGCAACAAACATGGGAACTGCGGAGGTTTTGCTTAAAGGAATCGAGAGCGGCTTCTTAGATTGGAGAAAGCTAGCAGAAAGACGAGCCCTCTAAGAGGGAAAGGAGCATAAAATGAGAAAGTTGAAAATTGGGATTACCTGTTATCCAACAGTAGGAGGCTCAGGTGTTATTGCAACCGAGCTAGGAAAGATGCTTGCTGAAAAGGGACATGAAATACATTTTATTACGTCCAGCATTCCTTTTCGGTTGAATAAAGTATATCCTACTATTACATTTCACCAAGTAGAGGTGAATAGCTATTCTGTATTCCAATATGCTCCTTACGATATTGCATTGGCAAACAAAATGGCAGAGGTAATCATTGACCAAAAGCTAGATGTACTGCATGTTCACTATGCGATCCCACATGCAGTTTGTGCCATATTAGCAAGAGACATTGCCGGAACAGATGTAGGGATTGTCACCACCCTTCATGGTACTGATATTACCGTTCTTGGATATGATTCTTCCTTAACCGGCGCCATCCGTTATGGAATAGAGAAATCAGACGTGGTTACTGCTGTTTCTCAATCCTTAGTAGACCAGACGAAGGAATTGATCGATACGGACAAGCAGATAGAAACTGTTTATAATTTCTTAGATGAACGAGAATATCATAAAAAGGATAGTAGTCATCTAAAGGAAATGCTCGGGATTAAACCGGATGAAAAGGTTGTTATCCATGTTTCTAATTTCCGGAAGGTAAAGCATGTACCAGATGTGGTAAAGAGCTTCGAGCTAATTCGAAAATCGCTTCCTGCCAAGCTTTTGCTCGTAGGAGATGGTCCGGAAAAGCACCCGATTATGGAATATATCAAGGGATCTCCCTTTGAGCAGGACATCCTTTTCCTTGGAAAGCAAGAGAATGTTTCAGAGCTGTACTCTATAGCTGATTTAATGCTTTTATTGTCGGAGAAAGAATCATTCGGTCTCGTGCTACTGGAGGCGATGGCTTGTGGAGTACCATGCATAGGTACTGAAGTAGGTGGGATTCCAGAGGTAATTACCCATGGAGAGAATGGTTTCCTTGTTCCCCTTGGTGATATAGGAAGAGTATCGGATTATGGAATCCAAATTCTTATGGATGATCACTTACATAACACCTTAAAGGAAAATGCATTAAAAACAGTGCAAGAAAAATTTAATTCTGCAAAAATTGTTCAGCAGTATGAAGCGCTATATGAAAGAGTGGCGAAAAGGTAAAATGATGAGAACACGCTGGCCAGATGCTTACAAAATCATCGAGGTATTGGAAGAAGCGGGCTTTGAAGCATATGTGGTTGGTGGTGCTGTTCGAGATTACGTGCGAGGAGTGGCAGCAAATGACGTGGATATCACGACCAATGCTCTCCCTCATGAAATTCAGTCGCTTTTCCCCAATACGATTGACGTGGGAATTGAGCATGGAACGGTCATAGTGGTCTTGGACACGCCAATCGAAGTAACCACTTATCGAAGCGAGTCTACCTATACCGATCATAGGAGACCCGATGAGGTGACCTTTGTACGCTCTCTCCAAGAGGATTTAATGAGGCGCGATTTTACGATGAACGCTATGGCACTTTCTAAACAGGATGAGCTTATTGATTTCTTTGGCGGAAGAAAAGATATAGATGCGCAAATCATCCGAGCGGTCGGAGAGCCTCTTAAGCGTTTCTCTGAGGACGCCCTTCGTATGCTCCGAGCAGTTCGGTTCTCCTCTCAGCTTGGCTACCAGCTGGATGCGGCTACTTATGAGGCGATAAAAGAGCTTGCTCCCTTGTTATCTCACGTATCCATGGAACGGGTAAAGGTAGAGCTCGAGAAAATCTGGATGAGTCCCTATCCAACTCAAGGGATGCAACTTTTTGTGGAAACCGGACTAGCTAACTGCTTTCAAGGAAAATGGACAGAAACTGTTTGGAACGAGTTTCATAGCTTTGGAATAAAGAAAAATGGTTGGGCATACTTCTTTTCATGCCAAGAAAAAGAAAATGTCGAACAACTTCTTTCCTATTACAAATGCTCCAACGAGGAAAAAAAGCATGTAAGACAGGTATTACAAGCTATAGAAGAGCGAAAGAAGGGACCATGGACAGTAAATCATTTTTTTCTGTATTCCACAGAGGTCTTACAAGCCGCTCAAGCATACAGCTCGGAAACTGGTACGCTCTATACGATGGACGAGCTTTGTGCAATAAAGGAAGGGCTGCCTATCCGTTCGGTCAAGGAGCTTGCGGTCAACGGGAATGACTTGATGAATTGGTCTGGAAAGAAAAGAGGTCCATGGATTAAGGAAGTATTACAGCACTTAGTCCAAGAGGTGCTAACAAACCAAGTAGCAAACGACGTTGCTACCATAAAGGAATGGTTCATTCATGAATATCCAAACAAAGAAAATCATTCTGGATAAGCTGGGTTCAGCGAAAGAGCCGATTTCCGGCCAGATGCTAGCCGATGAGCTTCAAATTTCTAGGACGATGATTTGGAAATATCTAAAAATCCTCGAGGAAGAGGGCTATGAAATTGAGGCAATCAAGAAAAAGGGCTATTTATTAAAAAGTACCCCTGATTTGGTAAGCCCGGAAAGAATTGAGCCTCTTCTTCAAACGGAGCATATTGGATGCACTCTTCTTTATTATCCAACATGTGATTCTACCCAACGAATCGCAGCAATCGAGGCAAGAGAAGGAGTACCTCATGGAACGGTCGTCATATCCGATGAGCAAACAGCAGGGAGAGGTCGACTAGATCGCAGCTGGAGTTCTGCTCCAAACAAAGGAATTTGGATGAGCGTGATTCTAAGACCGGACATCAGCCCTCAATATGCCTCCGCCTATACGCTTGTCGCTGCCGTTGCGGTAGCAAAAGCAATAGAAGAGGTTACTGACGCCTTGCCTCGCATTAAATGGCCAAATGATTTACTAATAGGCGGGAAAAAGGTAACCGGCATCTTAACGGAGCTACAAGCGGACATGGACCGAGTGCATAGCATCATCATTGGGATAGGGATAAATGTAAACCATGAGGCAGCTGCCTTTCCAGAGGAGCTCCAGTCCATAGCGACCTCTATCAGGCTTTCAACTGGAAAGACAGTCGACCGTGCTCTTCTCGCAGCTAAAGTAATGCAATATCTAGAAAAGTACACAAAGCTATACGAAGAACATGGATTCAAGCCTATCAAACTGTTATGGGAGAGCTATAATTGCACAATCGGCTCCCGTATTAGAGCCACTACCATACGGGACACGTTTGAAGGAGTGGCTACTGCTATTACTGACGAGGGCATTCTACTACTTCAGCTCGACACTGGGGAAATAAAAGAAATAATTTCTGCAGATATCTCTCTTCTTGGAAAAAGATAATTTGGACGTAAGAAGAAATTTCTGTTATTCTGTAAGCGATGGGTAGTATCTTTTAAAGAACTGCACCAATGAAAACAGTAATTCATAAATGAATAGTTCTGCCTTGATCTTTTATTGACAGGGACGGAGAAAACCTGATTATGACTTTTCTGCCCTTATGTCCATTTGGATATGAAGGGCTTTCTATTTGGTTTTCTCTTCTTCAAACAATTAAGGAGGGAAAAAGTTGAAAACAACTAGCAACTTTTTAACAATGAAGCAAAACAATGAAAAAATTACGATGATGACAGCGTATGATTATCCGACTGCGAAGCTTGCCGAAGAGGCAGGCATCGATATGATTTTAGTCGGAGATTCTTTGGGAATGGTCGTACTAGGCTACGATTCTACGGTTCTAGTGACATTGGACGATATGGTTCATCACGGGAAAGCCGTTCGAAGAGGAGCGCCAAACACCTTCCTCGTTGTCGATATGCCTTTTGGAACATACCACGGCTCACTGAATGAGACATTGCATAACGCGGTTCGCTTAATGCAAGAGACAGGAGCACAGGCTTTAAAGGTAGAGGGTGCAGATGATGTCATTCCTGTTATTAAAAAACTGACAAGTGCTGGAATTCCAGTTGTTGCTCATCTAGGCTTGACTCCGCAATCTGCTGGAGTGCTTGGTGGCTTCAAAGTGCAAGGGAAAACAGTAGAGGCTGCTGAGAAATTAATCCAAGATGCCTTAAAATGTCAAGAAGCGGGAGCTTTTGCCTTGGTATTAGAATGTATTCCTTTCCAATTGACAGAGCAAGTATCTAAGAGACTGACCATTCCAACCATTGGAATCGGAGCAGGTGTCACAGCGGATGGGCAAGTACTTGTATTCCATGACATGGTCAAATTCGGTTCCCACCATATTCCGAAATTTGTAAAGGAATTTGCCAATGTGGGAGAGCCAATCAAAGCAGGCATCGAGCAATATATCGCAGAAGTGAAAGCAGAAGTATTCCCAGCGAAGGAACATTCTTTTACAATGAAGGAAGATCAACTTCTTCAACTCTACGGAGGTAGTCATGCAAATAGCGAAAACAATTGAGGAGCTTCGTACAATCATTGAAGCCAATAAGCAAAAAACTATCGGTTTTGTCCCAACCATGGGATACTTACATGAGGGTCACCAATCCTTAATGAACAAGGCACGCGAGGAAAATGACCTTGTAGTTGCCAGCATCTTTGTAAATCCGGCTCAGTTTGGTCCAAACGAGGACCTGGACCGTTATCCAAGAGATTTAGAGCGTGATAAAAAAATAGCCACTGCAGCAGGCGTTGATGTACTATTCACTCCGACTCCGGAGGAAATGTATCCCTTTGAAAGTGGCATCAGCATTCACGTGGGCGATATTTCCACCAAGCTGTGTGGTGCAAGCAGACCCGGTCATTTCGATGGCGTGCTAAAGGTAATCACCAAGCTTTTCCATCTTGTGCAACCGACAAGAGCTTACTTCGGTCAAAAGGATGCACAGCAGCTTGCCATTGTGAAGCTATTCTCTGTCGCATATAACTTCCCGGTGGAGGTTATCGGCGTACCAACTGTGAGAGAAGCAGATGGCCTAGCGAAAAGCTCTCGTAATGTGTTTTTGAGCGATAAGGAAAGACAAGAGGCTACACATTTATATAAAGCATTACAGCTAGCAGAACAGGTATGGTCCGAAACAAAGGACATCGATAAAGCGGTTGAAAGTGGTAAGGAGTATATCTCCCAAAATACCTCAGGTAAAATCGACTACTTTGAAGTCCTAACCTATCCAACTTTGCAGCCAGTCACTGAATATGCAACACAGGTTTTATTTGCAACTGCCGTATTTTTTGAAAAAGCTCGTTTAATAGATAATATAATAGTAGAAGTAAAGGAAGTGTAATGATGTTACGTATGATGCTAAACGGGAAAATTCACCGTGCAGTAGTAACAGAAGCGGATCTAAACTATGTGGGAAGCATTACAATCGATCAAAATATTCTTGACGCAGTAGGCATGCTGCCAAACGAAAAAGTGCACATCGTCAACAACAATAATGGTGCACGCTTTGAAACATACATCATTGCTGGAGAAAGAGGCTCAGGAGTTATCTGCGTTAACGGCGCAGCTGCTCGACTTGTACAACGTGGAGACGTAGTAATCATCATTTCATATGCTTATGTCATGAATGAAGAAGCGAATGACCACCAACCAACAGTAGCAATTATGAATCCAGATAATACAATTAATCAAATCATTCACTACGAGCCAGAAGCTACAGTAATGTAAACGAGAGACTGTATACAAGCGTCCTATCGCTTGTATACAGTCTTTTTAGTTTGAGGTGGAGGGGTTGGTGAAGGTGCTTGAGGTTAGTAAAGACAACTGGCAGTGAGAATTTGCGGTAATGGAGATGGTTTTTGCGACAATGGATTTCTTAGGTGGTCTGCTGGAGCGCTTTTCCTACAATGGTCGCTATTTTTACGACAATGGACATGGTTTTTGCTACAATCAAGCTCATTTTTGCTACAATCAATTTCTCGGGAGATCTGCTGGAGCGTTTTTGCTACAATGATCGCTATTTTTGCGACAATGGAAGTGGTTTTTGCTACAATCAAGTTCATTTTTGCAACAATCATTTTTCTCAAGTCCAGCAGGGTCATATTTAAGTCATTAGGAATAGTTTTTACAACATTAAGCGTAATTTTTACAACATACAAGCCCATTTTTACAACATTAAGTATCATTTTACAACATTCCAACTTTCCGTTATTCGGCGGCTTCGTTTTTACAACATTAGGCGTTATTTTTACAACTTTCAAGCCCATTTTTACAACATTGGAGCCCATAATTACAACATTCCAACTTTTAAATGCCTGGCGGATACATTTTCCGATATAGAGCTCATTTCTACAACAAGAATCTTTTCGCTATATAGCTTATACTCTATCTAACGGAACTCCTTCCCAATACTCAAGAATAACGAGCAGTCCTATACATAAAAACATCATCATGTTTCCTTTCTCAACATTTCCTATCCTATGAAAGAATATGGTACAATTTTTTTGGGGTAAAATTGTACATCGACCTTCTTGGTGAAGGAATAAGCTATATAAATGAAGGGTTACGTTGCTCTAGCTTTGGGCTAGAGAAGGACACCCGTTAACCTTGAGAAGTAAAAAAATGAAATTATGACGGTGAGTTGAGAAAATTGAGAAATCACAAATATGCTGTTGTGGATATTGAAACAACAGGTCATTCATCTTCTGGTGGCGATCGGATTATTCAACTTGCCATTGTGTTTATAGAGAATCAACAAGTGACGAATACATTCACAACATTTATTAATCCAGAGCGAAAAATTCCTGCTTTTATACAAGATTTAACCCATATACAGGATGAGGATGTAGCGGATGCTCCTACATTTGAAATGGTAGCGCCGAACGTGCTTGATATGCTGCAGGATACGATTTTTGTAGCGCATAACGTGCTGTTCGACCTTTCTTTTTTACAGAAGGAGCTGAAGAGAGTTGGATTGCCAAAGCTCGTCTGTAAAACGATAGATACAGTGGAATTTGTGAAGCTTATGTATCCGAACCTTTATAGCTTTAAGCTTCAGGATATCGCAGTGGAGCTGGGGATCGAGTTAGAATCAGCACATCGAGCGGATGATGATGCTCTTGCAACTGCTCATTTATTATTAAAATGCTGTGAAAGGGCTAGGCAGCTTCCACTTAAGACGCTCGAGTTACTGCATAAACGATCCTTTCAGTTGAAATCGAATGTATCTCTTCTCTTTTATGATATGTTGAATGAAAAGCGAAAAGAGACAGTTAGCAAGGAATACGATTTATTCAAAGGTATTCCCATTAGAAAAGCACCTTCTCTTCCACTAGTGACTTATGAGGATATTAGCTATCCAACTGATATGTTAGAAAAGAAGAAGCTTTTGAAAAGAGGCTTCTCCTCCTTTGAAGAGAGAGCAGGACAGTTTGAGCTAATGGACAGAGTGTACCAATCCTTTGTCAATCAAGAAGAAATCGTATGTGAAGCGGAAACGGGGATTGGCAAGACGCTTGGTTATCTGATACCCGCACTCATACATGCACTGAAGGAGCAGAAGCCGGTCATTATTAGTACGCATACGTCAAACTTAATTGATCAATTGATCGTGGATGAGATTCCAAAGCTTAAGCGTATATTGGGGGTCGACCTTCAGGTTGCCAAGCTACAGGGAATCCAGCATTATATCGATTTAAATAGGTTCTATGAGCAGCTTCATGGAGAGGACGAATCTTATGATGAAACCTTTACCATCATGCAAATTCTTGTTTGGCTGACTTTTACGGAAGAGGGGGACCTATCTGAGTTAAATGCCTCAGGTGGTGGGCAGCTTTTTCTCGAGAAGATTAGAAGAACGGCTGATCAATTACCGGTAGAGGGAAGAGAGCTAGACTTCTATCTCCGCGCTATCCAAAAAAGCAGAGCTTGTCACCTGCTTATCACGAATCATGCGATGATTATGGCTGACAAGGATAGAGATTATAAGCTGCTTGCTCATGGCTGTGGCACCATTATTGATGAAGCCCATCAAATGATTACGGCAAGTATGTCCAAAAATGAACGTATTTTCTCTTATACGAATTGGAAGTATGTACTTGGTCAGTTTGGCTCCTTGGATACGGATCAGCTGTTAAGCAGACTAACTCTGTTGAACGTTTCCTTGACCAATCGGATCAAGCTGGAGAAGTCGTTATTCTATGTGATAGAGGCCTTTGATTCATCGATTTCTTATTTATTAAACGTTGTGCAGGCAATTCCTTCTTCAAATAAAGTAACAAAAAGGTCCTTAACATTAGAAGAGTTAATGCTAAACAAGTCGACTTTCGAGCAGGTTTCTGTCTGTATGCAGGATTTTATTGACTTGGCGAAGTCTATTCTTGCTACACATAGCAGCTTTTCAGACGATAAAGAAGAGGGCATCTTGA
The DNA here is from genome assembly GCF_056856695.1 of Psychrobacillus sp. Z16_25. Classification (NCBI taxonomy): domain Bacteria; kingdom Bacillati; phylum Bacillota; class Bacilli; order Caryophanales; family Bacillaceae; genus Psychrobacillus; species Psychrobacillus sp. Z16_25. The sequence goes on from NZ_JBXEOV010000001.1 coordinate 435,092, forward strand.
AGCATGAGTGGGAATTTTGGTTACGAGAGCTAGAGATCAAGGTGAGCGAATGGGATGAAATATTCCTAGTAGATGTGCCTTTAGAAGCGAAATGGCTTGAATTGGATACGAGAAGCATACCAGGAAGCATCACCGTGATTAAAAAGCCGTTGAATTACCAGCAGACAATAAAGGATGCAGTCGAGGGATTCCGACAAAATGGTGGAATCGTATGGACTTCAGGAACACTAACAGTCCCGACCAATCAGCACTTTATAACCAGTCAGCTTGGCTTGTCAGAGGATATTCCCATTTACAAGTTTTCCTCGTCTCCCGATTTTTATCAAGGAGCCGAGCTTCTGATTATAGACGATATGCCGGATATCCAACAGGTTTCCCAAGGAGAGTTCATTGAATCGGTTGCGGAGGCAATTGTACAAACGGCCCTTGTAACTGAAGGAAGATGCTTTGTTTTATTCACATCACAGGAAATGCTGCGTAGGACAGTAGAGCTGATACAAGAAACCGAGCTTTTAGAGGATTACATGCTATTTGCACAAGGCATTACCTCTGGGAGTAGGATGAAGCTGTTGAAATCCTTCCAACGATTTTCCAAGTCGATTTTATTTGGTACTAATAGCTTTTGGGAAGGGGTAGATGTTCCGGGAGAAGCCCTTTCAGTGGTCATCATGGTTCGACTGCCGTTTTCTTCCCCAGATGACCCACTTTTCAGACGTAGAGCCGAGTTGATTACGAAGAGTGGGGAAAATGCTTTTACCGCATATTCACTTCCCGAGGCGATTTTACGTTTTAGACAGGGCTTTGGACGATTGATTCGCTCAGCGACGGATAAAGGGGTCTTTATTGTACTAGATAGACGAATTGAAACGAAATCATATGGAAGTAATTTCTTGCGAGCAATACCTAATATTCCGGTTAAGAAAGTATCTCTAGAAAATATAGTCTTAGAGCTCGAAAATTGGTATAATAATTAGGATGAGTTTCAGAAAGCAGGTAGAAATATGGAAAATAAAATCGAAGTTATTTCAACTGTAACGATTAAGTATCAATCAGATCTTTATAAGATTGTGGATGTATTAAATCGTTCTCTTAAAGAGCAGGATTTGATGTTTGGCTTGGCATTAGACAAAGAAGACCAAGAAAAAGCAGTCTTTACGATCTATAGGACGTAAGCATGGCTCTAAAAAGATGGATAATATTTTTATCTGTATTTACATTGAGTCTCGCCGTCATCATTACCCTGCTAATCTATTTTCAAGCAAAATCTCCGTTCGAGGAAGCGAGTGAGACTGCTGAATCTTACTTGATTCAAAATAACCTGATTGAAGAGGTAGTGGAATCCTATCCATATAACAGCACGACTAGTTATCATACTGTGGTTGGAATTACTGATAAGGGTGAAGAAAAAGCATTCTTTATTCCTAAAAAGGGAAGCGAAGAAACCATCATGGAAATCAACCTTGCTGATGGAATATCAAAGGAGGATGCCATTTCTGCCGTCATGAAGAATGCACCAAACGGTAAGCTGCTGCATGCAAAGCTAGGGGTAGAAGAGGTCGGCCCAGTATGGGAAATAACATTTGTCACGCAATCTGATACCTTAAACTACATTTATCTTCTTTTTGAAAACGGAGAATGGTGGAAGAGAATATCAAACCTATAATAATAGCTACGGAGGATACAATGAAAAAAATTATGATTAAAGACATGGCAAACCATGTCGGTGAAACAGTAAAACTTGGAGCTTGGCTTGCAAATAAGCGTTCAAGCGGTAAAATTGCTTTCTTACAATTACGCGATGGCTCTGGATTCGTACAAGGTGTCGTAGTAAAGGCAGATGTGGAAGAGGAAGTTTTCCAAACTGCAAAAGGATTAACACAAGAAACTTCTATGTATGTAATTGGAGAAGTAACGAAGGATGAAAGATCTTCCTTTGGCTATGAGCTACAAGTGAAGGACATCCAAGTCATTCATGCTGCGGTTGATTATCCAATCACACCAAAAGAGCATGGAACAGAATTCTTAATGGACAACCGTCATCTATGGCTTCGTTCTCGTAAACAGCATGCCATCATGAAAATCAGAAACGAAATCATTCGTGCAACTTATGAGTTCTTTAATAAAGAAGGCTTTGTGAAGATGGATCCACCAATCCTAACTGGTTCAGCTCCAGAAGGAACATCTGAGCTTTTCCATACAAAATATTTTGACGAGGATGCATTCCTTTCACAATCTGGTCAATTATATATGGAAGCAGCTGCAATGGCTCTTGGAAAAGTGTTCTCATTTGGACCAACATTCCGCGCAGAGAAATCAAAAACACGTCGTCACTTAATCGAGTTCTGGATGATTGAACCGGAGATGGCATTCGTAGAATTTGAAGAGAGCTTAGAAGTGCAAGAGCAATATGTGGAGCATATTACTCAATCTGTACTAGCTAACTGCAAATTGGAGTTAGAGCGTCTAGACCGTGACACATCTAAACTAGAAAACATCAAAGCTCCTTTCCCAAGAATTACATATGATGATGCAATCAAGTTCTTGCATGAAAAAGGCTTCGATGATATTCAATGGGGAGACGACTTTGGGGCTCCGCATGAAACGGCTATTGCGGAAAGCTTTGATAAGCCAGTATTCATTACACACTACCCAGTAGGCATTAAGCCATTCTACATGCAGCCACACCCAGAGCGCGACGATGTAGTGCTATGTGCGGACTTAATAGCTCCAGAAGGCTATGGAGAAATCATTGGTGGCTCAGAGCGTATCCATGATTATGATCTACTAAAACAACGTATTCAAGAACACGGTCTTGATGAAGCTGCTTATGCATGGTACTTAGAGCTTCGTAAACAAGGATCTGTGCCTCACTCAGGATTTGGTTTAGGACTAGAAAGAACAGTTGCTTGGATCAGCGGTGCTGAGCATGTTCGTGAGTCTATCCCATTCCCAAGACTATTGAACAGACTGTATCCATAATAGATAGATGTTAGAAAGGGAGTGCGATTATGTCTAAAAAAGACCGACTCCGTATCTGGATTGAGCAGGGAAATGTGAACATTTCCCAGCTTTTTTTTAGCCATTATAAAGCAATAAATATGAAAGATGAGGAAGCAATTATCCTTCTACATCTAATAGCATATGGGGAAGCAGGAAACCATTTTCCGACCCCACAAAATTTAGTGGAGCGCACCCATTTTTCAGAGGACCGGGTGACCTCCATCCTTCAACGCCTTGTACAAAAGGGTTTAATTCAAATAGAGCAGCATACGGACGAAAATGGTGTCCATTATGAATATTACGCATTCCATCAGCTATGGGATTTATTGCTTGATTGTGTGGAGCAACAAAGCATCTCTAGCGAAGAAAAAGAAATAAAAGGAGAAGAAGGCGAAATATACAAGCTGTTTGAACAAGAGTTTGGTCGTCTGCTATCTCCGATGGAATACGAAACAATTGGCATGTGGTTTGATCAGGACAAGCATTCCCCTTCCTTAATTCGTCATGCATTAAAAGAGGCAGTCCTCGCTCAAAAGCTAAGCTTACGCTACATTGATCGGATTTTATTTGAATGGAAGAAGAAAAATATTCGGACCGTCCAGGAGGCAGAAAAGCAATCTGCCCAGTTTCGTCAGTTCGTGCCTGAGCAACGAACAGAACAGCCGGCCAGAGCGACAAAGGTACCATTTTACAACTGGCTAGAAGAGAGAGAGTAGGTGGTAGCATGCTAACAAAAGCGCAGTGGAACTTTTGTCTAGAGGAAATGGAGAAAATGTTTCCGGATGCTCATTGTGAGCTTGTACATGACAATCCATTCGAATTGCTGGTTGCAACATTACTGTCCGCCCAATGTACAGACGTATTAGTAAACAAAGTAACCAGAACACTGTTTCAAAAATATAAAAAGCCAGAGGACTACCTTGCTGTCTCCCTAGAAGAACTGCAAGCTGATATTCGCTCTATCGGTCTATATCGTAACAAGGCAAAGAATATTCAAGCACTCAGCAGACAGCTAATCGATCAGCATGGGGGAGAAGTACCTGCGGATCGTGATCTACTAACAACCTTTCCGGGAGTGGGACGAAAAACAGCAAATGTCGTCGTTTCCGTAGCGTTTGATATTCCTGCAATAGCAGTGGATACGCATGTGGAGCGCGTATCTAAAAGACTTGGCTTGTGCAGATGGAAGGATTCGGTTTTACAAGTAGAAGAAACGTTGATGAAAAAGACTCCAATCGAGCTTTGGTCGAAAACTCATCATCAGCTAATCTTCTTCGGTAGGTACCACTGCAAGGCGCAAAGTCCCAACTGTCCAGAATGTCCGTTGCTATCGGTCTGCAGAGAGGGTAAGAAAAGGATGAACAAAGTTGTCAAACTTGCGTAAAGAGGATTTTACAGAGTACTTGGAGGCTTGGAAATCAATCGAGCCTTCTATTGCCGAGGCCTTCAGACAAAGGCAAAAGCCAATGGAGCTGATGTCAAAAGGCATCGAGCTATTAGAGGCTATTCAAGTGAAAACCGATGGAATAGCGCCAGTCAACTACGAAGAGCGAATAGCCTTCATTAAGCAAAACATCACCAACTACTCGGCGTTTCGCCAGCTAGATGAGTTGTTCAAGGAAACTGAAAAGAAAATCGCCAGGTACTTGATACTTCAAAAGAAAAAAGGAGAGGAGCAATGATGCTCTTGCTCCTTTTTTTGTTGGACTTTTCCATTGAGAGGGGAGACTGAATAAATTGAGAGTGCAAGTAAATTGGCTCATTCCGCAAGTAAAAGGCACGAGACTTCAAGTAACTAACGAGTTTACGCAAGTAACTTCTAGGGGACCGCACGTAAGGTCATGGCTACCGTAAGTATTACCATTTATCTTCCAAATTGATAGGTTTTTAATTTCCAAATAATTCTGTTTTACAATTAAATGGAGGGAGACTGCAACTAACTGGAGGAAGACCGCAACTAACTTAGCCAAAACCACAAGTAACAATCAGTTTTCCGCACGTAAGCGACTGACGACCGCACGAACCAGCTAACCAATCGCAAGTAATCAAATTGAGTAAGGGTATGTATTCCATTTAACTGGAATAACTGAGTTGGTTTTTACCAATAAATTCCGTTAAGTGACTAAATGGTGGGTGAAAGCGACTAAATTGTTACTAAGAGCGACTAAAATGCTGACGAGAGCGACTAAATCATTATTAAGAGCGACTAAACCGTTACTGAAAGTGACTAAACCAAAAGCTAAAGAGACTGGAATCGCAAGTAACGAATCCTCTATCGCAAGTAAGTAACTTCCCAGCGCAAGTAACTGGACCACAACCGCAAGGAAAGGGGAGAAGACCACACTTATTACCACTTATTTTCCAATCTGCAAAGCAGTAGTGCTTTTCAAATCTACTATTAGTACCTCCAGATGGAACGCTTACCTTGGAACCATTATCCTACTAGCTACATATCGCAAAACCACCAACAAAAAAAGATAGACCCACTTTTAGGTCTATCTTTCGTATCTTTTATGTGCCACTGCCGGCTCCTGGTTGGGTACCGTTTTGGTTCACGTTAGCGGAGGCATCTTCGCCGGAATCACCAGCTCCCGTGTCTGAACCGTTTCCAGATCCGGAGTCATTTCCACCGCCAGTTCCGCCTGCTCCAGATCCATCACCGTTTCCAGGATTATTTCCTTCGTCGTTTCCATTGCCTTCACCATTTCCAGTGCCATCTTCTCCGCCTGAATCTCCTTCGTTTCCTTCATCCGGATTTTCATTTTCGGCTGGTTCTTCAGGCTCTGTACCTTCCATGTCTTCACCAATTCCTTCTAGAGTTAGGGATACGGAAGCAGGCTCACTTCTTACATCCTCTGCGACTGCGGTCACATAGAAAACGTAGGAGCTACCTGGTATCAGGTTTTGGACAATTAGTCCTTTTTTATCGGTAGTTTGTAATGGTTCCACTGGTCCACCATCTGTTGCGACCGATACTTCAAATTGTACGCTTACTTCTTCATCCTCCGGTGGAGTGAACTCCCAGTTAAGTGTTGCGGAAGAATCCACGTCAGAGTACTCGACTGTTAGGTTTGTAGGAGCATTTAATTCTAGCTGCTCATATTCCTCCGATACTTTCGTTGGCTCTGTACCTTTTACAAATAACTCTGTAAGTCTCAAGTTAGCAGGTGTGTAATCACTAGCTAACTGAAGGGGACTTGTTCCTTTTTCCACTGTCACTTCTACAACAGAGCTTGGTTTTTTGAAGGTCGGTGTAGAGATTCCTTGTGAAATATTTGACATTACCTGCTTAAAGATTGTCTGTGGAAGGTAACGTTCCTCATTCGTCGTCATCGGCTCTTTCAAGTCTGAGTAGCCAGACCATACGGAGATGGAATAGTTCGTTGTATATCCTGCAAACCAAACATCTGGGAATGCGCTAGAAGGAAGATTCCAATCCTGCATTTGTTTCGAGCTATAGTTGGATGTACCAGATTTACCGGCAACGTCTAATCCACTAACAGCAGCACGTGTCCCAGTACCTTTTGTCATTACGTCACGTAACACATCTGTCACCATATATGCTGTCGAATCCTTCATTACTGGCTTCGCATCTGGTTGATATTTCTTTTCTGTCTTGCCATCTCTGTAAACAATTTTCTTAATGGCATATGGCTCTGTATGAACACCACTATTACCAAATGCAGCATATGCGCCAGCCATTTGGATAGGGGTCATTGCTTTGGATACGCCACCAATAGCTGTACTTTCTGTAATATCACCTAAGTCAATTCCAAAACGATTGATAAATTCTTTGGCATTTTTTGTTCCGACTTCTTTTAACGTTTTTACCGCTGGAACATTTCGAGATTGATACAATGCTTCACGCATTGTCATGGTACCTTTATATTTACCGTCAAAGTTACGCACCGTTTGGTCTGTACCAGTGTAATTGATTGGTTCATCTACAATGGTTTGACCGGTTGACCAGCTTAAGAATTCAACTGCTGGTGCATAGTCAATTAAAGGTTTAATTGTTGATCCAGGAGATCTTGTTTTCATATCCTGTGCATAGTTCCATCCTCGGTCTGCTCCGTAATTACGTCCACCACCTACAGCTGCGATAGCACCTGTTTTCGTGTCCACAACTGCTACTGCAGATTGGATTTTATCGTTCGGGAAGATATCCGAATTCAATGTCTGCTCAACTTGCTGCTGTACTTTTGGCTGTAAGGTAGTATGAATAGTAATACCTTCTGAAATAGCATCGCCATCTCCATTCGCCTCTAATTCATCTAATACGATGTCGATAAACGCATCATATTTGGAATCCATTCTTGTAATACGCTTCTCTTCTGGCAATAAAGAATCTTCAATTGGGATAGCTTGTGCAGCTTTCATTTCCTCATCGGAAATTTTTCCATGCATATTCATCAAATGTAGCACGGTATTTCTTCTTTTTTCAGCTGCCTCTGGATGCTTAAATGGATTATAGTTGTTCGGACTTTGAGGCATTCCGGCTAAAACTGCCATTTCATGCAACTCTAAATCCTTCAACTCTTTGCCGTAGAAGATTTCAGCTGCTGTACCAAATCCATAAATACGTCCTGACATTAATACCTTATTGAAGTACATCTCGAATATTTCTTCTTTTTCATATTTACGCTCAAGCTGAAGTGCTAAATGTGCTTCTTGTGCTTTTCGCTTTAATGTTTTTTCATTCGATAAGAAAGAGTTTTTGATTACCTGCTGAGTGATTGTACTAGCTCCTTGTGCTCCAAATCCCTGAGTCACGTTTGCAAGGACAGCTTTCGTGAGCCGTAAAAAGTCGACCCCCATATGATCATAGAAGCGCACGTCCTCAGTCGCAAGAATCGCATCCTCCATCATTTGTGGTATTTCGTCATAAGGCACATACTTCCTGTTTTCGGACCCCACAGTAGCAAACTCATTGCCTTCATTATCTAACAGAATAGGACTAATCGGGTCCTTTAATAGTTCCTCATCAAGCTCAGGAGCTGTGCTTGCATAGTAGGCATACATGGAGCCACCAGCCACTAGACCTATCACGCCAATTGCTACGAATGCAATAAATATACGTTTAACCCATGTTTTCCATGAGACTTTTTGTTTTTTCTTTTGTTTTTGTAATTCTTTTCTTCGTTGTTCACGAGTTCTCTTTTGCTCACTCATAAACGTCTCCTCGCTTTCACTTTATACGTACAAGTCATTAACTATTTGTAAATAATCAATTCTTGGAGCATATTTAGGGGATATTTCCAAGGCATGCTCTTCAAATTCTTGAAGGGCAATCGATTTTCTCCCACCACTATTCATTCTTTCCCAAAAGATGTTTAGTTTTTCGAAGGGTAAATAAAAAACCCGATCTAAAGATGAAAAACGTACTAGCAAGAAGCAGATGCCATTCTGCTTACTAACTTTTTCCATGTGGGTAATTTGATGAAGATGGATATTCTTTAAAGGAAATGCTGTTTTATTTTCCGTTTCTTTTGCTTCAAAGTCAATATATTTTCCTTGAAAGACTCCATTATAGTCAGTTGTGGAGGGAGTACGGTAATAAGCTTCCTTAATAACAGCACTACTCCTACTAGGATAATCTACCTTGACGACTTGAATCGGAATAGGTTTCTTATAAATCACAGCAATGTTGTGTTGAAGATAGTATTCGTTCGAATCATTAATATCATCCTCTAACGTCTTTCCCCTATTACTGAAAGAATAATCCTTTATTTTTTTTTCTTTTATTTTTTTCTCCGGACTGTAAATCTTTCCATTTGGATAACGTATAGCCATACTATCACCTCTTTATGCTATTAGTTTATCACAAGTTAGTTAGACGTATCCAAAGGTGAGAAGTTTCATTTTGTTTAAGGAAATACGATGTGGTTGTTGTTACCATGAATGGAAGTGTGATGGGGAATATTTGGCTTCTCATAGTTCCTTTTAAGTAGTCGCTGAACAGTTCTAATTGTCGAGCAGTTACTTGTTTTGTCTTATTCATAGAAGCTTTGTCGAGCGGGAAGGGATTTGACCAAGATTGGTTAAATACCTAGAAAAAGGAGTGATGGAGATGAACAAAATAGAAAGACTCATAGATCAACTAGAGCTGCTAGAATATTTACTGGAAAATAGAATGAACGACGAACAGGATCAGTTTCAAGAGGACTTTAGTAGGTCATCGTTTAAGCTTCTGGGAAAAATAGAAAAAATTGAAGGGAAGCTATAAAGAATATATGTTCGTCCCTGCTGGAAAATAGTCGCTGTATTTGATAAACTGGTACTAGAATGCGAGGGATTCATTTGACATTATTCCATTTGAGTACAAAGTTAATAAAAGAATGCGATGAGTGCATTACACGTTTTTATTCATATAGAGAACTAGATAAAGAGCCTGATTTTTTTCAAGACGTCCGTCCACATGCGCTTGAATTAGATGAGGTTCTTTTGGAATGGGAAAATTTAGTGAGGGTGTGGATTCAACAGAAGAAACCTAAGTATATCCATCCAAGCCAAGTAGACTCTTTGCTGGAGTCCATGAAGCAGTTTGTGGTGCAGTCCTTTTATAAAGGAACAAGTAAAAAACGCTTCCTACAATCGGTGCATTCCTCTAAATATACGCTAGAGACTATTCTCCAGGCAATAAAGGAGGTTGGTGACCAGCATGCTTAAACAGAAGAAGACAATCACCGAGCTGTTAGATGATTGGCGAGTGAATAGTGAGCGATTCCCACAGATTGAGCATATCCATACAATGGAAGAGAAAGAAGCAGTCCATGCGTCCTTTCCAAGCACGATGCATCCTTCTATTCGAAAAGCTTTAGAGTCTCGCGGAGTGTCTAAGCTATACATTCACCAGAGACAAGCCTTTGATACTGCGTTAAGCGGGAAATCCTTTACTACAATCACTCCTACTGCCTCCGGGAAGTCACTATGCTACCATCTGCCAGTCCTGCAATCTATATTGGAAGATCCTACGGCAAGAGCCATTTATCTCTTTCCCACAAAAGCCTTGGCACAGGATCAAAAGAGTGATTTGAATGAATTAATAGAAGCTAGTGGAGAAGAGATTCTGAGCTATACGTACGATGGCGATACAGAGCCTGGGATTAGACAAAAAATCCGTAAGTCTGGTCATATCGTGCTAACGAATCCAGATATGCTGCACTCTGGGATTTTGCCTCACCATACAAAATGGGTGACGCTCTTTGAAAATCTAAAATACATTGTCATTGATGAATTGCACACGTATAAAGGGGTCTTCGGTAGCCATGTTGCACATGTGATTAGAAGATTAAAAAGGATATGTGCCTTTTACGGTAGCTATCCAACCTTCATTTGTACTTCGGCAACGATTAAAAATCCGAAAGAGCTTGCAGAAAGCCTAACCAACACTGATCATGTGCTAATTGATCAAAATGGTGCTCCGGCAGGCAAGAAGCATTTTGTCTTTTATAATCCGCCGATTGTTCATCCAGTTTTTAACGTACGAAGAAGTGCAGTACTAGAAGTTAGAGACCTGGCGCAAGAATTATATATCAATGGGATTCAAACTATTGTCTTTGCGAAAAGCAGAGTCCGAGTGGAAATGCTTGTGACCTATCTTCAAGCATTGGTTAGTAAGAAAATAAATGATCAATCGATTCGAGGCTACCGAGGAGGATACCTCCCATCCGAGCGAAGAAAAATTGAAAAAGGTCTTCGTGAGGGTGAGATTCGGACGGTGGTGAGTACCAATGCGTTAGAGCTAGGAGTGGATATTGGCCAGCTGCAGGCATGTATTATGACGGGTTACCCGGGGAATATTGCAAGTGCTTGGCAGCAGGCAGGACGAGCGGGAAGAAGACAAGACGAAGCATTAATCATCTATGTTGCGCAATCCACCGCTTTAGATCAATATGTGGTCAAGCATCCTGACTATTTTTTAGGACAATCACCGGAGGAAGTACGTATTTATCCAGACAATATGATTATCCTAATGGATCATCTAAAGTGTGCAGCTTTCGAGCTTCCCTTTACTACCTCCGATACGTATGGTGAGTTTACGGTACAAGAGCTGTTAGAATTTCTGGAGAGCGAAGGGGTGCTATTAAAAACAGCGGACAAATGGCATTGGATGTCTGAAAGCTTTCCGGCGAGCAATATTAGCCTTCGCTCTGCGTCGCAGGATAATGTCATTATTATCGACCAATCTATACCTACAAAAACGAGAGTCATTGGAGAAATGGACTTATATAGCGCCATGACCCTTCTGCATGAGGAAGCCATCTATCTGCATCAAGGAACTCAATTCCAAGTCGAAAAGCTCGACTGGGAGGAAAAGAAGGCCTTCGTAAGAGAGGTAGATGTAGACTACTTCACTGATGCTAACCTTGCAATTGAATTGAAGGTGCTCAGTGAGGATAAAGAAAGACAAGCAACTATAGGAACTTTACGATTTGGAGACATTGTGGTGCTTGTCCAGCCGACAATCTTCAAAAAGATAAAATTTGATACACATGATAACATCGGGTCAGGTAAGATTCATATACCTCCGCTTGAACTTCATACATCCTCCACTTGGTTTAGCTTTGACAAGCCAGAAGATTGGAAGGAAACACTGCTTTCAGATGCAATGACAGGAGTGGCATATGCTTTACAATCCTTTATTCCCCTATTATTGGATTGCGACTCCAAGGATATTCATGTCGTTCCACAAGTAAAATCCGTGAACGACGAGAAGCCGACCTTTTATATATACGACAGCTATCCAGGGGGAATTGGCTTGTCTGAAAGAATGTTTGATCTATGGAATGACCTGCTTCCAAAGGTGACAGAGCAGGTGGAAAGCTGTCCGTGCTCGAATGGCTGCCCAGCTTGTATCGGGGCACAGGATGCAGAACTAAATCTAAAACGTGAAGTGATCAAGCTGCTTCATATATTGCAGGTGAATCAACATGTCCTATGAGAAGAAGCTCATGCAGCTGAAGGGACTTGTATCCAAAAATAAGCCAGTGGAAAAGAAAAAGGAAGTGCAGGAGGTTGCACTTCCTTTTTATACAGATTCGTGGTTGAATGCCGGCTTATCGCTTAAAAGAAATGAGCATGGATTTTATTTTCAAAGAGAAATATTTTATGAACTGGACCATATACATGGAAAGGTGGATTTATCCAAGCTAGATGATGCCATACGATATATGCAGGATTCCTTCCCAGATCACCCGTTGACCATGCAGATAGATCAGCCATTTCGCTTTTATGATACGGAAACAACCGGTTTAAAAGGAGCAGGCGTGCTTATCTTTCTAAATGGCATCTTGAAAAGAGTGGAGGATGGCTTTTTATTGACTCAGCACATCCTAGCTAACCCTAGCTCGGAGGCTGCATTTCTCTATGCTTCGGACTTTTGGAGAGAGGAGCAGAGCATCATTACGTATAACGGCAAGAGCTTTGATTTCCCACAGCTGGTCTCTAGATGGACAATGAACCGCTCAGCTTTACCACATCTTCAAACTATTTCCCATATTGACTTAATGCATTCGTCTAAACGAGTTTGGAAGGATGATATAGAAAGATTTAAGCTCAAGCAAATTGAAGAATCAAAACTAGATTTCAGGCGAGAAAATGATATACCAGGTCATTTAGCACCAATTATTTACTTTGACTCTATACGCAGTGGAGATCCTACCAATTTACTCAAGGTGCTGCTGCACAATGAATGGGACATTCTTTCGCTTGTGGCTCTCTATATTCAAACAGTGGAGCTGATCAAGGAAAAGGAAGGATACGAATCAGCGATCACCTACACGAACATTGGGAAATGGTTTCGTGATTTAAAGGTGCTAGAGGAAAGCCAAGATTGGTTTCAATACGTGATTGACCAATACACAGAAGAGGAAGCAGGTACTGCCTATTACTTTGTTGGTCTTCATTTAAAAAAGCAAAAGCAATATAGAGAAAGCACTCAAGCATTTCAAACAGCCGTAGCTCAATTGTCTGGGAAATATAAAATGAATGCGCTGATCGAGCTCGCAAAGCTATATGAGCACCGAATAAAGGATTATGAGTTAGCGCTAGAGCAGACCAATATATGCATTAGTTATTTGCGGGAAATAAACGCTGATAGAGAGTCCAAGCTATGGCATGACTTGCATAAGCGGAAAATAAGAATAATCAGGAAATGGAATATTTCCCGGGAAAGCGCACAACCTAACAAAAAGCGTGTTTAGATGCCTTAAAATGCTCCATTATTCGACATCAATATGCTATAATACGTGTAGCGAATTGTAGATGGAAGGAAGATGCTTTGTGGAATTAAAACTAAAGGCTTCAGATATATTAGAAAAGGAATTTAAAACGGGTTTAAGAGGTTATAACCAAGAGGAAGTAGACATGTTCTTGGATGATATTATTCATGATTACGAAACATTTCAAAAGCGAATCTCTCAGCTAGAGCAAGAGAATAAGCAGCTGAAAGAGGAAATCGAGGAAATGCCAAAGCGTACTGCGCCAGCTCCGCAAGCAGGTGCCACTAATTTTGACATTCTAAAAAGACTCTCTCACCTAGAGAAACACGTATTTGGTGCAAAATTGTACGAATAGTTATATTAATAAAGGGATATTGTATATCTTCTTAAAATCGTATATAATACTAATACCACTTATATATTCGGGCAATCGCTGCGATGCTTGACATTGTAGAGGAAAGTCCATGCTCACACAGTTCTGAGATGAATGTAGTGTTCGTGCTTAGTGAAAAAATAAACTAAGGCAGTCGATTTCGGCTGACGGCGGGATGAAGGCCTAAGTCTTAGGATATGGCTGACAGTCCCTGAAAAGTGCCACAGTGACGTAGCTGTATAGGAAACTATACAGGTGGAACGAGGTAAACCCCACGAGTGAGAAACCCAAATTATGGTAGGGGCATTTTCTTGAAGGAAATGAACGGAGAGAAAAACAGATTTATCTGTAGATAGATGATTGCCGTCCACATACGTACGAGGTAGAAACCGTTTGAGTACCGTGGAAACAAAACATGGCTTATTGAGTGTATGAGTGGCTACTTATTTTATAATGCATACAAAAGCTCTCCATCACGGAGAGCTTTTCTTCTTATACGGCAATTTTCTTGTGATATATATTTTACGAAAGCAGGTAATGAAAGGTGACAATTCAGCGAACACCTCGATTTTCCGTGTACGATGATGGTTTGATTGACCAATTGTTTCATTCCACAACTGAGGGAATCATGGTAACGGACGAGCATTTGCGTATTACGCTTGTAAATCGTGCCTTTGAGGTTGTGACCGGCTATACGATGGAAGAGGTCCGTGGCAAAACCCCTAGGATATTGAAATCAGGCAGACAAGAAGCAAACTTTTACGTTAAGATGTGGGAATCTATCCAGATTAATGGGATGTGGCAAGGGGAAATATGGAACAAGCGGAAAAATGGTCAAATCTATCCTGAATTTTTGATGGTACAGGAATTTCAAACAGAGGATGGGAATATCAACTATTTTGGGATCTTTAGCGACATTACCCAAAAAAAGATGGTAGAGAAAAGGTTGGAAGCACTTCTTCAAATGGATCATTTAACCGGCATCCCCAATAGAACCTTATACATACAACTTTTAGAAACCCTCATACAGCAAACAACCATCCAAGACACACAGCATGCAATTTTATTCATTGATATAGATCGATTTAAGCAAATAAATGAATCGCTTGGAAATGAGGGAGGAAATTCCATTCTAAAGGAATTTACGGGCAGAGTGAAGGCAATGACTAACTCAAGCGATATATTAGCCAGGTATGCAGGAGACCAGTTTTTATTAACCATTCCTGACCTTTCTCAGCCTAATGTAGCCATTCAATATGCAAAAGACATCATTAGAAGCTTGGATGCCCCTTTCTATGTCAATAATAGCGAAGTCTATCTAACTGCAAGTATTGGAATCAGCCTGATTCCACAGGATGGTCAAGAAGTGGAGCAGGTCATACAGAAGGCTGACAAAGCAACCTATTATGCAAAGCAAAATGGGAGGAACCAATATGCCTTTTACTTTGAAGAACTAAAAGAGGATTCTGAGAGGGGTCTGCTTTTAGAGGCAGAGCTTCGCAAGGCAATTCAACAGAAAACCTTTGAAATCGTTTACCAGCCGAAAGTTGCGTTAGAGACAAACGAGGTTATAGGCGTGGAAGCTTTGGTACGATGGAATAGCAAGCGGTTTGGCAGTGTTTCTCCAGGAGAATTTATCCCGCTTGCGGAGGATACTGGTTTAATTGTCCCGCTAAGTGAGATTATAATAGAAAAAGTATGTTTAGATATTTTAGAATGGAGAACACTAGGGATAGATCAATTGCCGGTGTCTATTAATATTGCATCCTTACATTTTCAACAGGATGCGTTCTTAAAACGAATGAATACCATACTAATGCAATATAATTGTAGTCCACATCAGCTTGAATTAGAATTGACGGAAAGGACCGTCATGAAGGATTCCGAAATGATTGTAAAGAAGCTGATTGAATTAAAGAAGCTGGGTTTTATGATTTCGATAGATGATTTTGGGACCGGTTATTCCTCCCTTAGCTATCTGAATCGATTCCCGCTAAACTATTTAAAAATTGATAGAAGCTTTATACAGCAAATTACCTCCTTGGCGGATAAACAGGCAATTGTAGAGTCCATTATTTTAATGGCTCACCGTCTGCATATCAAGGTAGTTGCAGAGGGAGTAGAGACAAGGGAACAGGTTAAGCTGTTAAAGCAGATGAAATGTGATATTATTCAGGGGTTTTACTATAGTAAGCCTCTTCCAAGTAAAGAACTAATGGATTTTCTGGAAATGTGGGAAATCCAAAAGCAAGAAGGGACTGTCTAAATGACAAAATTTACATTAGTAGCTACTTCTGCAATGGGCCTAGAGTCCATTGTTGCAGATGAAGTGAAGGCACTAGGATATGAAACAACTACAGAAAACGGCAAGGTATATTTTGAAGGGGATGAGACAGCGATAGCTCGAGCGAATATCTGGCTTCGTGTGGCAGACAGAGTAAAAATTGTAGCTGCTCAGTTTCCTGCGAAGACCTTTGATCAATTGTTTGAGGGAACAAAGGCAATCGAATGGGAAAAGTTTCTTCCAGTGGATGCTAACTTTCCTGTACAAGGAAAATCAGTGAAATCTACGCTGTTTAGCGTACCAGACTGTCAAGCAATTGTGAAAAAAGCAATTGTGGAACGAATGAAGTTCGCTTATAAAAGATTAGGCTTTCTAGATGAGTCAGGGGCAACCTATAAAATTGAAATTAGCCTATTGAAGGATGTAGCCACGATCACCATTGATACGAGCGGTGTGGGGCTACATAAACGTGGCTATCGTCAAGGTCAAGGGGAAGCACCACTTAAAGAAACATTGGCTGCAGCATTAGTGAAAATTTCTAAGTGGAGCCCTAATAGACCATTTGCAGATCCGTTCTGTGGTTCTGGAACTATTCCTATCGAGGCGGCGATGATTGGTCAGAATATCGCACCAGGATTTAACCGCGACTTCTTAAGTGAGGATTGGAGCTGGATGCCTGCTAAGGTTTGGGATGCTGCAAGAATCGAGGCAGAGGATTTGGCCGACTATGATCAGCCACTTCAAATCTTCGGCTCAGATATCGACCATAGGATGGTGGAGATAGCAAAGCAAAATGCAATGGAGTCAGGCTTTGGAGAATTAATCAGTTTCAAGCAAATGCAAGCAAGTGATTTCACGACCGAGTTAACGGATGGCGTGATGATCGGTAACCCTCCATACGGTGAGCGTATCGGAGAGGTTGAAGTAATTGAAAAAGTTATCCAGGACTTGGGGAGTGTAATGGAGCAATATCCAACCTGGTCTGTATACATGCTTTCCTCCATGGAGAACTTCGAGGCTCTTTATGGAAAAAAAGCTACCAAAAAACGTAAGCTCTTTAACGGCTTTATTCGAACAGATTACTACCAATTCTGGGGCAAACGTTCATAAGAAAAGCGTAAGCGCCTGATCTGCCCCGACAAGCAAATGGGGTACGGCGAGGAGGCACCCGGAGTTGGGCTACATTTGAAATTGAGAAATTAAATACTTTCGTATCTCTTATAGATGGGGAGTGTCCCACAGTCTAAATCTTTGGGAGCTCCCTTCCATTTGTTTCATGCAAGAAATTTTTAGGGCTCCGCTTTGATAAAAGGCGGAACCTGTTTTTATTATGATGTTGAGGGAGTTAAAATATGAAGCAAGCATTACCTTTTCAGCTTTCAAAAGATCGTTCTTTCTTTGAGTCGCTTGGTGACTGGATGGGAGACGTCTTATACGATGAACTTCCCGAAAAAGGCTTTGAATGTCGGGATGAACAGATATACATGGCTTATCAGATTGAAAAAGCCTTAAAGGATAAAAAAGTATTATTCGCAGAAGCGGGTGTTGGTACTGGTAAAACAATCGCCTATCTGCTGCCTGCTATCTCTTACGCAAGATATACTGGCAAGCCTGCTTTAATTGCTTGTGCAGATGAAACATTAATTGAGCAACTGGTGAAAGAAGCAGGAGACATTTTTAAGCTACAGCAATACCTGGATATAAAAATTGATGTAAGACTTGCGAAATCTAGAAATCAATATTTGTGTCTCAAGAGATTTGAAGAGGCACAAAAGGATGATCAAAATGACTTCTTTATTGAAGTAATTGAAGACGTCATTCCAGATTTCGTATACGGTCATTCCTCGTTACAAAAAGTATTCCCTTTTGGGGAACGGAGTCAATTTCCAGGCATCAGTGACCAAGACTGGCAAAAGGTGAATTTCCACCCGACGCAGCAATGTAATACTTGTGATTTACGAAATAGATGCGGGCAAACAATTCATAGGCAACACTATCGTGAATCTACCGATTTGATTATCTGCTCCCATGACTTTTTGATGGAGCATATCTGGACGAAGGAATCACGTATACGTGAAGGCCAGCTACCTTTCTTACCAGAGGTGTCCATGATTGTACTCGATGAGGGACATCTGCTAGAATACGCAGCCCAGAAGGCATTGACTTACGAAATCCAAAGTGAAACGCTTATCAGGTTATTAGAGAAAGTCATGGTGGACGGGGTACGTGAAAAAACACTTGGTCTAATGGAAAGATTGCAGGAGGTCCATGAACGTATTTTTGATGTCCTACGCATAGGGACCTTCCAGGCAGAAACGGAAAGAATGAAAATCAATAAAACAGAGGAGCTCATGAATCTCTGTAAATTGGCCATCAAGATAACAGATGATTTACTAGAGGAGTTCGTTTTTGAATCTGAGCTGTACACCATTCCGGAGTACGAGCTAAGAATGGTAGAGGAATTTTTAGAGCAATATTCCTTCTCCCTGCGACTGTTCACGGAAAAAGGAGACGGAGTTGAGTGGCTAGAAATTATCGATGGCTATGAAACATTAATTATCATGCCAAGACTGGTGACAGATATTTTAAATGAAAAGCTATTTACGAATAAGCTTCCTATTATTTTTTCATCTGCCACTCTATCCATTCAAAAGGATTTTTCTTATCTTGCTGATTCGTTAGGTGTGGAGGATTATCAATCCTTCTCGGTTCCATCTCCGTTTGATTATGAGGAAGTGATGAAAATCTATTCTCATAAAGTAGCACAGGATGATAAAGCGAAAACAGTGGAAAAGATCCTGCAAGACCATCAGCAAACATTGATTTTATTTAAATCAAAGGCTGCGATGGAGAAGTTTAGAGGAGCAATCAGCCAGACAGAAGGAATTGGCTTTGAAGGAGACAGAGAATTGTCTACCATTGTAAAGGAATTCCAAGAAGGCAGATTGACGACGCTTTGCTCTTATCATTTATGGGAAGGCTTAGACTTACCTAAGGAAGCATTAACACGTGTAATCATTTTTGATCTACCGTTTCCTCCTTCGGATCCATTATTTGATGCAAAACGCTCCTTCTCCAATAATCCATATGAGGAAGTAGATCTTCCTTATATGCTGCTGCGAATTCAGCAGGGTGTAGGAAGATTAATCCGAACATCAGAGGACTTTGGAGAAATTCATCTATTGTTAAATGAAGAAGAGGCAGCATTAATGCCACGATTTGAGACGGTATTACCGACAAAAATAAAGAATATGTAAAGTAGAGCCTTTTTAGCCATTGTGCTAGAAAGGTTTTTCTTTATCTAGGCACATGAATCCGCTGAAGTGAATAGTATAGGTAATATGGTTTTTTAAGAAGTGAAATTCTTTTATAAGGTGGGATGAATATTACAGAACAAACCTTGCGATTGGATTCTCATGATAGTAAAAAGTGGGCTAGTTTGGTGGAGAAACTTCATGCGGATTTATCTCTACAACAAGTAGAAACCACACCATGGTTTAATTATCGTGCAGTGGATGTCCTATCGAGGCAACTACATGGAGAGCATCAGAAGGATTCAAAAGAAAGTGCAAGTAACCATCGAATGAAACTGCCTCGCTTTAAACTCCGAAGAAGAATAGCCGAAAGACCATTCAATATCTTAATGTATAGGAATCTTCCAAGTGAAACTGAGGATGTGATTAATCATCCCAAGCAATATAAGGGAAAGCCTATCTACCTTTCGAAAAATACAAATGCCTATACAAAATTCTCCTCTTTCCAAAGCGGGATTATAAATATAAATCCTGTACCATCAACCATAGAAACACTACCATCCCTAATAAATGTGGAGCCATTTATAGAAGAGATAGAAGATGGCTATAATTTAGAGCTTGAATTAATGGCCTATTCGGAAAGCGACAGTGTATATGTTTCAAAGAAAACTGTATTTCCACCATATGATTCCTCTTACTTATACGACTTAGTAAAACAAGAACATAATAATGACAAACAAAAAAGTAAGCTGAAGTAGATAGAATAAGAGGGAGAGAGCAGAAATAAAATTTCAATCGTTTTCTTAAACATAAAACTAAATATATTCATGAGATTTAGATTCCATGGTGCTTAAATGCAAAAAAAGCGCAAATTCTTTTTTAGGAATTGCGCCCGATTGTAGAGGATTTTATTTCAAAAAGTATTCAACATAAAATAACTCATTATTATAACTATAAATACTGCTTTCTATCTAATAAGGATTTCTTTTTGGTAATAATTAGCCATAATATGGAGAAATAATAAATGATGATTGTTCCTATTACACTATAATATAGTGCTGATACTGAAGTGGGGCCCCATACTCTAATAAACTTCCAAGTCATTCCTAATAAAAATTTAGGAGCCACTATCATAAGTACCAAAATGGCTGTTGCAAATAATGAATGGAACACTAATAGAAAGAGTCTCTTTCCTTTCAATGATGCCCAGGATCGTTGTTTTCTTTTAAATTTCCATAAGTTTCTTAGCAATAAAAGACTAAAAATTAGTCCTAGAAAGCCAATAATAATACAGAGAATTGATACGATTTTATCTAATTGTTGATATCCGTCAGTATGATTCAAGCTGACATTATTTTCTTCCCATAAATCCATTACACCTTGACCTATTGCTGTCGTAAAGGTTGTATCCATATTGGATAAAATTGCTACACCTATTTGTTCTTCAGGTTGCATGATAAAGAAAGATGAAAATGTTGGATTTGCACCATCGTGCCATATGTATCGTTTGTCATTCTTTTGCTCAACGCTCCAACCACTTGCATAATAGGTGTCTGGAAGGAAAGGCTCTACGGATTGATCAGGGATGTGAGATTGTTCAATCGTTTTTTTACTAAATGTACTGTTTTGAATGGTTCCTAACTGTAGGTTTAGCCATCTCGCGATATCGTTTGTATTACTGACAATATAACCAGCAGGTATATTTCCCCGATAAATAGGTGGCGTATAAACTTGCTCTCTCATGAATCCAATCTTATAACCAGTTGCCAGTGCATCGGACTTAACTTGATGTATGCCGACATAGGAATTATCCATACCGATTTGTTCAAATAAAAGTTCTTTTATATACAAATCATATGGCTGTTTTGAAACTTTCTCAATAATAAGTCCTAAAACATCATAATTGATTGTTGCATATTCATATGAGCTGCCTGGTTCACGATTCAAGGATTGTTCAAGTAAGGTTTTTACAGTTAATTCAAGTGCGTTTTCTGCGTTGCTCTCGGGAATATGTACAATAGTGTTCGAAGCAATACCACTGTTATGATAAAGTAATTGATTTATTGTAATGGTCTGCAGTTCGCCTTTATATTTTAATTCTAGCCAGGGGATGTATTTCCGTATATCATCAGTTCGTTTTAATAATCCTTCTTCTTCTAACTGTAAAATAGCAAGACCTGTAAATGCTTTCGATGTTGACGCCAGTTCAAATAAAGTATTAGAAGTAACTGGTATTTTCTCCTTTACATCAGCGTATCCAAAACCTTTTTGATAAACTGTTTCTCCCTTCTCTACAATAACTAATGATATTCCGGGAATTTGACTAATCTTTCTTTGTTCCTCTACAAATTGTTCAATCTTATTAATTTTATCATTTACCTCTGCATGACCTATGGGGATTGAAATATTAATTAAACCTAAAAATAGAGCGACCATTAGAATTACTTTTCTCATCTCTTTATTTACTCCTTTTCAGATGAAATATGGATTATTATATTTCCATAATAAACCTATAATACCATAAATAATTAGAATGAAATAGCCAATCGAGTTAAAATCTTTACAATCCTAAATATGATATTCGACAATTTAAACTGTTTGAAATTGGCACAGGTGTACAATTTTTTATAAACAATCATAGTAGAATTACGGTAATAGAACTGTATGTTATACAAAAGCAGTAGCCGTAGGTTAATGATTTTTTAGTTAGAAACTGACAGGGAAATGAAAGTTAAGAAATATAAGTAAGAAGGAATTTTACAGTTGAGGAAGTAGGGGGGACCTCAAACCCTACAGGATTGGACATTTTAGTCAAATCATCTATAAATGAAAAAACGGCGAGAACCTATGAGGAACACGCCGTAAACTCTATTAAAATACTTTTACCAAAGCTTGTAGCCTTTCGATCCTGGTGGTGCATTTTGAATCATATCAATGATCGGAACAGTGTAAGCGAACAATATCAAGAGAACAGTAATCGTTAACCAAATCTTCCAGTTCTCTAGAGCCATCGGAGTTTTTTCTGCATTCTCGGATACTTCTCCAACAGGGAACTCTGTTTCACCTTTTGGAGCAAACCATACCAACTGAACAACGATATAGATAATCAAGATAATCCCGATAAAGAGAATCGTTCCACCGACTGCTTGTGCAATCTGGTAAGGAATCCATTCGCTCGCTTGAGGTGAGCCGCCATAAGTAGAATAATCAGAGCGTCTTGGAGCACCTAATAATCCGGCAATATGCATTGCTCCCGACATTATACTCATCCCAACTGCCCAGACAATACCTTGAATGATGGCAAGTCGGTTAATTTTCTTCGTTAACACTCTACCTGTTAGGTGAGGGATCAACCAATAAGCAGCACCAAAGAATGTGAGTACTACAGTTGTTGCAAGAGTCAAATGGAAGTGTCCAGTTACCCAAATGGTATTATGGACAACTTGATTCATCTGGTTGGATGCATTGACGATACCGCCAGCGCCTGCAGGTATAAATGCCGCCATTCCGATGAACGGAACTACGAATCTAGCATCCTTCCAAGGTAGCTTTTTAAACCATCCAAAGATTCCTTTTCCACCTAATTCTCGTCCACGAAGCTCGAAGGTTGCAAACATAGAGAACGCAGTAAGAAGGGAAGGGATAACAACCATCATTGTTAAAACAACCTGTAAGTACTTCCAGAAGGAATCGATACCTGGCTCAGTTAACTGATGGTGGAACCCTACTGGAATAGAGAATATCAAGAACAGCATGAAGGATAATCTAGCTAATGAATCAGAGTAAATCTTACCACCAATAATTTTGGGGATAATTACATACCAAACCATGTAGGCTGGTAATAGCCAGAAGTACACTAATGGATGTCCAAAATACCAGAACAACGTACGAGAAAGCAATACATCTACTTTATCAACCCAGCCTAATGACCACGGGATCAGCTGGAAAACAACCTCTACTGCAACACCAAGGGAGCAGATGATCCACATAGTTAAATTGACAATTACCATAAAAGTAAGCAGAGGACTCGGTTCGCCAGGGTTCGCCTTACGCCACTCTCTATATTTCATTATAAGGCCTGCTCCGCCAATCCAAGAGCCCACTACTACCAATGCAAGCCCTACATAGAAGATCCAGTGTGCTTGAAGGGGAGCGTAGAATGTATAAAGTACAGATGCTTCATTTAATAAAACCATTACGGAAGCTGCAACAGTTCCGATTGTCATGACCCAGAAGCCAATCCAGCCGAAAAGGCGTTGCTTATCAGTTAACGTACCAGCTGTGCGACTGACTGCTGCAATTTGAAAACCAAAGATAAAATAAGTTGTAAGAATAAGTCCCAATAATACACCATGGACAGTGAGAAGCTGATAATAGCCAATTCCCCATGGTAATGTAAATTGTCCTGATCGTACTAATGTTTGAAGGAGTCCACATAACCCACCTATCAATAAGGCGATGAAGGCCACGTGTATATGAGCCATCGCCAGTCTTCCATCACGACGGTCAACCTTTATAAAGCCTGTTGCTTTTTCTTTTATCGTTGCCATGTTACTCAACCACCTTTAGCATAGATGACATAGAAGTGTGTCCTACGCCACAATATTCATTACATAAAATCAAATACTCTCCAACTTCATCCACTGTCGTCACGTATTCAGAGATATATCCCGGCTCTAGCATCATATTGATATTCGTACCAGCAACCTGGAAGCCATGGATGACATCAGAGGTTGTCGCGATAAATTTCACTTTTGCTCCTACAGGAAGTTCAATTTCAGGTGGGTTATAATAAAAGGCAGATGCATGAATAACTACTTCATAATCCCAATCCTTTCCTTCCACCTTATGTACCCCTGGATTATTAAAAGGTGCTATTTCAGTTACTCGCTCAGGATCCACGTAGACCTTTGCACTAGGTGGATGCGAGCCGTAATGAAACGCACTGAATCCCACTATTACTAAAAATAGTACAAGTGACCCAACTCCAAAAGTTAGCCACCATTTTTCATACTTGTGAATATGCATTGCTTTGTACCTCCATCCAATTAAAATCGATCAACAAATAAGTAAAATGCCATGAACCAAATAATTAAGATAAATACGCCAACAAATGTAACTGAGATTAAAGTCCCTTTTAACTCAGGTTCCTTTGTCTTCTTTTTTGACATTTGTTACCACCTCCGTAACTTTTTTTCACTATAGGTCAATCATAAGGAGATTGGAAAAAAGAAGATGTGATTTTTATCACACTTATAGCGGATAATGTGAAGATACTGTGAAACTTAGAAAAGCTAGAGAGTTTTACCTTCTATTTCCTGCTCGAGAGAATAAAAGATTGTCAAAAAGTAAAAAGCTGCAGTCCTAATGACCGCAGCTTTCGTATGTATTAAATATCATCAACCGTTAAAATAATCGTGATCTTGCCTATATTCAAGAGTTGTACGGGAAGCATTATGGCACGCTGAAATCCATAGAATTTTGTGTTCCCTACTAAAACGGTCGGGGGAGTAATATCAATCTCCAGCTGATCACTGGAAACTACCGTGCAAAGGTTTCCGGCTATCATGTTCCCTAGCTCTCCTGTAAAGGATTCGAGCATTTCCCCCTCTAATGGCATCCCAAACATGTGCTGACTTATAGAAGAGAAAGTGGCACCGGTTGAATCAATGATGATACGACCTTTCATATCCCCAATAATTCCAATTAACACACCCATTTCACTTTGCTCAAATGGCTGCTGCGAAGAAGAAGGGGACTGGAAATCCATAGATATAGGAATTACTGACCGTAGAGAGGAAATAGTCCCGTTTAAAAGAGTTTGAATTTGCTTAGTTGTAGTCATAATAAATCTCCATGTAGTAAGTATGTCTTAATGTTAGCACAATTCATAGGTAAAAAGAATAGGGGCTCTAGTAAAAATATTAAAGCTGTGTTATTATTTAAATGAGAATGAGTTTCAACATCATTAAAGGAGAGATACAGGATGATTCTAATCCCTATCACAGCAACAGTTATCATCTACGGACTTACGACAAAATATATTCTTAAATCAATCACACCACAGCCAAAATAAAGAATGGAAGGGTTTATTACCTTGCCATTCTTTTTTTATTGGTGAGAATAGGTGGGATCTTGATTAAGCCTATGTATCTTGCGATTACGGAAAATATCTTGCGAGGGCAGCGAGCTGAGCTTCGAATCTTGCGATAAACCTGTTCTATTTTGCAGTTAAGGCAGGGGATCTTGCGATTAAGCCATAGTATCTTGCGATTATGGAAAAAATCTTGCGGTTCAGGGAGCCGCTGCTAATAAGTCATCGTTCATGTTCGAAGTCTTTACGATAAATGAAGTGATCTCCACGATTACGTTAGAGAGCTCTACGATTAAGAGCGAGATCTTTACGATACAAGAAGCCGCAACTAAGAAGTCAGCGATTAAGGTTGAAGTCTTGACGATAAATGGAGTGATCTCCACGATTACGGCAGAGATCTTTACGATTAAGAGCGAGATCTTTACGATACAAGAAGCCATAGCTAAGAAGTCAGCGATTATGGTCGAAGTCTTTGCGATAATGGAGGAATCTCCACGATTACGGCAGAGATCTTTGCGATTAAGAGCGAGGTCTTTGCGATACAAGAAGTCGCGGCTAAGAAGTCGGCGATTAAGGACGAAATCTTTACGATAAATGGAGTGATTTCCACGATTACGCTAGAGGTCTTTCCGATACCAGGGAGCACAGCTTCGAAGCTTCCAATAAATCCGTTCGATCTTGCAATAAGATCTTTTTTTCACTATAAATGAAAAAAGCTGGAGAACCCCCAGCTTTCATAATTAATTAGTAGATAGTTGTTCAAGCGTTGGCCACTTCACGATTTGCTGGTGTTCTTCTCCATCCATCGCGTAGGTCATTTTTACTCTTCGAGAGTCATCTTCTACAACATTCCCCAACTTAAGCTTCCAAACTATTTTCCCTTCGCCGGTGAGTTCAAAGTCACCTAGGCTTTGTATATCTCCGATGTTTTCTTTGCCGCCATAAATACCGCTTTCCTTTAAAGGAGCTGCACCAAAAAATTCATACTCCATTCCGTCTTCTTCATATGTAATAGGCATATCGTTATCTTTTATCAATTCGATTGATTGAATGGTTACTGCTGATTCTCCAGTCCACTCTATTGGAGCAACTAGTTGATAACTTTCATTTGATTGTGGCTCGAATCCAAAGTTCCCAATGAGGAATTCTCCTTCGGCTGCCTTTTGATCATTGCAGCCCATTAATATACCTACTAATAATAAAAACAAGAAAATCTTCTTCATCATATTCACCTCCCTATTTACTGTACCATAGAGAACGAAAAAAGTTATGTGAATATAGCTATTTTTTAAACAAATCGTTATAGAGAACCTCTCTTGAAGACTTTATTTCTCGGATAAATTAAGTCATATTTTGTTGAAATTTCTGATATGATAGACATAGATTGTGAAGATTTATAAAAGGGGAATAATTACGTACATGAATGATTTAGAGCAGTTACAGTCAATCAAAACCAAAAATGCATTACTCGCAACAATTTTTAAATTACATAACGATGAAGAGCGCTATGCGAAGGCAAAGCTCTTTGCAGATAAATTGGAGAAACAGACATTTACGATAGGCTTTGCAGGACACTTTTCAGCAGGTAAATCCAGTATGATCAACGCTTTGGTGGATGAGCAGCTTTTACCGACAAGCCCTATACCAACCTCTGCGAACATAGTGAACGTTAAAAAAGCAGAAGAAAACTATGCAATTGTGCACTTTATTGATCAGCCACCTGTGAGGTTTTCAGGGGAATATGATATACAAATGGTGAAGAAATACTCCAAGGATGGCAGTCAGGTTTCTCAAATTGAGATTGGCTACAAGGATTCTGCTTTACCGGAGGGCATTTCCGTGATGGATACGCCTGGTGTTGATTCCACCGATGATGCGCACCGTGTTTCCACAGAATCTGCACTACATCTAGCGGACATCGTGTTTTATGTAATGGATTATAACCATGTGCAATCAGAGTTGAACTTTCAATTTACAAAGGAATTGCTTCATTATAATGAAAATATCTATTTAATTGTCAATCAGATTGACAAGCATCGGGAAGAGGAGCTGTCCTTTGAAAGCTTTCAACAGTCCGTGGCCGATTCCTTTGCGGCTTGGTCGGTTTATCCGAAGGGGATTTTCTTCACTTCTTTAAAGAATCCAACGCTGTCTCATAATGATTTTCCTTCGGTACAAGAGATTGTTCGAAAGTCTATTGAGCAGAAGGAAGAGCTGTTTTTATTATCCTCAGAGGCAACGCTTCAAAAACTGATAGACGAGCATAAGAGGTTTTTACAAGAAGAACAGACTTCTTCGTTATTAGAGGTCGAGGAGATTCTTAGCCAGGACGAATGGGAGAATCGGGAGGAAATACTGGAGCAGCTTGCGATTTCGTTAAAGCAAGAGGCATTGCAGGATGAGGATGCTTGGAAAAAGGAATTTGAAGCGAAACGTAAGCAGTTACTACAAAACGCTGGCATCATGCCTTATGAAATGCGGGAACAATTAAGACTTTACGCAGAAAGTAAGCAGGACTCCTTTAAGGTCGGCTTCTTAGGAAGTAAAAAGAAGACAGAGCTGGAGAGAGAGAAGCGACTAGAGGATGCTAGAAGCCAGCTTGCGAAAATTGTAAATACAAATATTACGACTCATCTGAAAGCGCTAATGAAAGCGATGCTAAAGGATGCAGGTGTCTCGAAGGATGAATACATGAGAGAGATAGAGGAGCTTCCGCTCGAAATTTCAGCAGATATTATTCAAAATACTCTTCACGAGGGAGCAAGCGTGACAGGGGATGCTATCCTGAACTATGCGAACCGTGTAACGGAGGCAGTGAGCCGATTCTTTATTAAAGAAGCAGATGCTTGGAAGGAAAAGGGTGCGTCTCATGTCAAGGAAGCAGAGGCGGGGACAGCTAACACCTCCTCCAAGCTTTCCAAGCTGCAGCAAAAACAAGAGGCGATCCTACGTATCCAGAAGATTGCCGATCAGCACGACTCTTTTGAAAAGCTGCTAACTGCACCATCTATCCAGCTTCGTAAGGACAGGGATTCCTTAATGGCTAGGTGGCAGGAGGAAAAGGATCGCTTTGAGAAATCAATCCGTGCATACGATCCAGCAGAGCAGGAGCAGAAAGAAGAGACTGCTGTTCAGCAACAAGAGGAAATAGTGGAAGAACAGCAGGACGTATTGCCAGTTGACCAAATTGTTGAACGTGCTAACCGAATCAGTGAAATATTATCAGAGCTGCCGGAGTTCAAGGAAGCGGCTGCAGTCATAACTCGTAAGGCTTTAAGGGTACAAAAGCAGCAGTTTACCATTGCCTTGTTTGGTGCGTTTAGTGCCGGGAAGTCCAGTTTTTCGAATGCGCTGATGGGGGCAAATGTGCTTCCTGTCTCACCAAATCCGACCACAGCAGCTATCAATAAAATACATCCGGTTTCAACGGAGCATGCTCATAATACTGCAGACGTTACATTAAAAACAGCATCTCAGTTGCTAACGGATGTGCAGTTTGCGTATCAGCAGCTTGGCATACAGGTTTCTTCTCTAGAGGAGGCTTATACGAAAGCACCATCTATATTAGAAGGAACAGCTCATCAAGAAGTACACAAATCCTTTATTGCCGCTTATTATAAGGGCTTTGAGAATGTGAAGGACAAGCTCGGGGAGATTTTACGGGTTGATGGTGACGACTTCCGCCGCTATGTGGCAGAGGAATCAAAGAGCTGCTTTGTCGATAATATTGACTTTTACTATGATTGTGAGCTCACAAGACTAGGGGTTACATTAGTAGACACACCAGGGGCTGACTCCATCAACGCGCGTCATACTGGGGTTGCGTTTGACTATATTCGAAATGCGGATGCGATTTTATTTGTTACGTATTATAATCATGCCTTCGCAAAGGCGGATCGTGAGTTTTTAATTCAGCTCGGTCGTGTGAAGGACGCCTTTGAGTTAGATAAGATGTTCTTCATTGTCAATGCGATTGATCTTGCGTCTAATGAAGAAGAAGCGGAGCTTGTGAAGCAGTACGTGAAGGATGAGCTTCAACGATTTGGTATACGTTTCCCACGTGTCTACGGAGTATCCAGCTTAGAGGCACTAAAGGAAAAAGTGGATGGCAAGCCTCTTCACGAAGGTATGAAACAGTTTGAGTCTGCTTTCGAGCAGTTCCTCGAGAAGGATTTAAAGCAAATAGCAGTCACTGCTTTAGATGAGGAAGCGACGAGACAGAAGGAGAAACTGCATTCGCTAATTGAACAAACGGAGCGCAACCTTGCTAGAAAGTCGGAGCGTTTAGTGGAGCTGAAGCAGCAGGAGCACCAAATTGTTGGGCGCTATGAAAAAATAAATGCAACTAACATAACGAAAGCTGCAATAGATGAGCTGGAATCACTGATTTACTATTTACATCAACGAGTATTCTATCGGTTTAACGAGTTTTTCCGTGAAGCCTATAATCCTTCTTTATTTGCAAATCAGTCTGCAAGTGTGGCATTAGACATCGCCTTAAAAGATATTTTAGAAATGCTGCGTTTTGACTTGGAGCAAGAGCTACGTGTTACCAATTTCCGAATTCTTCAGTATAGTCAAAAGCAGGTGAAGCAGCTGGAGAAGGAAGAAATTCGTTTCTTAAAAGAGCTAAATGATAGCTTCGCTTTCACACCGATGGAACCAAGCGACGAGGAGCTGCTAGATTTTAGCGGACCGTTCCAGGATAGAACGAAATATGCTGGAGTAAAATCATTTTATAAAAATCAAAAATCATTTTTTGAGAAAAATGAAAAGGAAAAACTGCGTGATGCATTAGCAGAGCAAACGAAAAAGGATGCAGAAGTCTACTTGCAGGGAGAATTAACACGCATTTCCGAATGGATAGAAGCTTATGTAATAAAAGAAATAGAAGGATTACGCAACAAGCTTGTAGAAGATAGCGTAAAACAAATAGATGCGGAGAGAAATCTGCTGGAGAAGGAAGACATTCTGACACTTTGGAAGGAGATTTATCAACGCATTGATGAAGGAGAGCAAGCTTCATGACAAAGGTATTTGTAAATCTGGAGGATATCCAGGATACACAAAACGCACGTTTTATCGATACAAGGTTTGATCTGGCTGATGCTACAATGGGCAAGAAATTGTATGAGGAAGGACATATTGCTGGTGCTGTTTATTGGGATTTGGAGCAGGATCTCTCAGATATGGACAGCAAGAGTGGAAGGCATCCGATGATCTCAAAGGAAAAAATGACTACCCTTGTCCAGCAGTTCGGTCTACAGCTGGAGGACACGATTTATCTATACGACCAAGGCGGTTCTCCTTTTGCACTAAGAGCCTACTTTTTACTGGAGTGGGCAGGCTTTGAGCATATCTTTGTGCTAAGAGAAGGCTACGAGGAAATAAAGAAAAAATTGCCGACAACTTCAGAAATCACTGCTTATTCACCTTCCACTGTCACGCCGAAGTGGAAGGATGAGCTAATTGTAGATGTGGCAGTTGTCGAAGAAGTGGTAGCTGGTATTACAAAAGCACAGCTGATAGATGCTCGGGCGGCAAAAAGATTCCGTGGAGAATTCGAGCCAATTGACCCGATAGCAGGCCATATCCCAACTGCGATCAATTATGACTGGGAGCAGCTGAAGAAGGAAGGCCAATTTGCCGATTCTGAAGAAATAAAGGAAAAGCTAGCGGACCTTACCTCTAAGGATGTTCCGGTTATCGCTTACTGTGGTAGTGGCGTAACAGCAGCTCCGCTATATGCCAGCCTAAAAGAAGCTGGCTATCCAGAAGTAAAAATTTATGTTGGCAGCTATAGTGACTGGATACGAGAGCATGAGGTAGAAACTGAGTTGTAAATAGAACAGCACTTTCATTTGGATGACCAAAGAAAGTGCTGTTTTTTTATTCTCCATTTCAGAGGAATACGTATCTTGAATCTGCCTAAAATATGGTATAATTAGGTTATGTAATAACAAGGGTTTCATGGGCGGCAGCACATCTTTTCAACTCACTTTCTCAGTGGGAGAGAGGGGGTGTAGCTGATGACAGTATATGAAGCAATAAGCATTATGATTGTATTTTCAGTGCTAATTGTAGCAATCATTGTACTGTTATTTACTTTTACACAAAAAAAGTAAACCGCCCGAGCCTGGAAGCAATGGCGGTTTACTAAACGCTGTGCTGTTCGCCTTTGAAGCGAACTATGTTATTACTAAGACTGTTGGCGAACCCCTCGCCAGCAGTCTTTTTAATATACTCATTTCTTACATTCATTATAACATAGTGTTTTTTATATTCAATCAATTTAATCTAGCTTAGGAAAGCAGAAACTATGCTTAATGATTAAGATTTTTAGATTGGCTCTTTCCACAAAGAAAGTTGGTGTATGTTATTCGATTGTTAAAGGTCGTTTCTCAACTAAAGCACCTCGTTGAATGAGAAGCTACCATGAAGTTGTATAGCAATTAGTAAAAAATCAAAAATAGCAGTTGCAACCAATTACATAAAGTGGTAATTTTAATCTAATATATGGTTGATTAATCAATCAAAAATGGAGGGTTAAAATGGGAAGAAGTATAGATCAAAAGAAAAAGGATGTCTTACATGTTGCAACTAAATTATTTGCTGAAAACGGGTTTGAAGCAACGACAATGTCGGATATTGCTAAGCTCTCAGGTGTTGGGTTCGGAACTGTTGCCTCTTATTATGAGAATAAAGAAACGTTGTTGTTCAAGTGTGTAGAAGAGCCAATGAAAGATCTTTTAGAGAAAACTCTCCAATTTGACTGCACCCCCCAAAGTTATAAGAAGGAAATTGAAGTGATGGCATTTCATCATTTTAAATTATTTCATCAAAATAGAAATTATCTATTGTTATTAATTCATGTAACATCTCAATGGGAAAGATATTTTAAACCATATGAATTAGCTCACGAGTTTGCTCTATCGATAGCGAAAAAAATAGAATTGCTTATTAAAAATGGGCAAGATGCTGGGCAAATTTCTGAAGGGGACCCGTGGATAATTTCGAATGCCTATATTTCATTTATTCTAGGTCTATTTTTATCTAATACAAATGAATTTCCAGAGGAGTCTTTAAAGTCTTTTGCTGAGACTTCTATTCGATTATTTGGACTGCGATGAGCAGTCTACATATTTATATAGACTTGATTGATTAATCAATCGTAATTTGTAACTGAAATAAAATTTAATATAACATAGGAGGGAAGGGAATGAAAAACAGTTATTTAAAAAACCGAAATTTATTGGTCAGTTCTTTCACTGTAAATAAATTAGCAGAATCCATTTTTTATTTAACGATTATTTGGTATATCTATGAGGTAACAGAATCGCCGATAGCAACAACGTTCTATTCCATCATATCCATTATTAGTAGTGTATTTTTAGGACCAGTAGTTGGTGTATTTGCAGAAAGGAAATCACCAAAGACAGTTGTCCATTACTGCTTTATACTGCTTAGTGTAACTACTTTTATATTGGCACTCTTATTCTATTTAGAAATAGGATATATATTGATCTTTATATATTTATTCACTTTTATAAATACTATCCTGACAATGACAGCAAGTATTTCTAGGGGTCGATTAATTGGCCAAATTGCACCTACGAAAAACATACCACAGCTTTCGGGCTTATTAACTAGCTTTAGTTCGATTTCAGATATGGTAGGCAATGCTATTGCAGGTTTTTTACTAGTAGCATTAGGATACGCTGGTGTCATACTAATACAATCAGGTAGTTATTTATTATCTGTAATTTTAATATTATTTATTTTTGTAACTATAGAAAAACCACAAGCCCAATCTGCTACTAGTTCTATCCAAAAGCCAAATTTCTTTCAAGAATTAGTAGATGGAATGAAAGAATTTAGGGAAAATCGACCTGTATTTAAATTAATTATTATTGGATCTATGATTAATATTTTATCGATTGGTAGCGCCTTACTCGTTGTGCTCATACAAGAGCAATTTCAAGCAGGAGCAAAAGAATATGGTTTATTTCATACTGCAGGCACTATTGCGACACTTATAGTAGGTTTAAGTGCAGGTAAATTATTAAAGACTACTCGACCTGGAATTATGTTTGCTATTTGCTTATTTTCAGTAGGAGCTTCGATGTTGTTAATAAGTATAACGACCAATTTTTGGATTGGTACTATCTGGTTTATGTTTATTGCTGGTGCAGAAGTATTAATGTTCATTTCAATCAACTCTATGTTAATCATTTTAGTTGAAGAACATTTTAGAGCCAGAGTTATGTCCCTTGCGTTATCTATATCGAGTATATTTATGCCAGTTGGAATGCTTTTTAACTCTATTATTTCGGAATACTTTGCAATTAATTATGTTTATATAATCGTTGGAATATGGACGTTAATTTGGGCAGTGGTTGCTTTATTAAATAAAGATATCCGTGGTCTTAAATTTGATGAAGAACAATTAAAAGATATATGATAAGAAATTGAGCTTAAAGTTTCAAAAGACCCAATGCATTTCGTTGTTTAAGATAACTCCAATTCAATACAACTGGGGATCAATGGAGAAGGTTCATTCATTATAACGAAAAAATTTTTCTGATTATTATGGATATTTGTGTTAAAATAGGGTTGTAATGTAAATTATTTACTTGTTGGAATTGTGAGGGTCTCTCATAAATGAACAGTGATTTACTGGCAAAGGTCAGAAAGTCCTCACCATTTTTATTATAAAATCAAGAACGGATAGATTTGAATAGAATAACAGAATAACTATCTTAATTTTTCAACTAACCAAGCAGTTTTTTTCAATAAGATCATTATTATAGGTGGCTTTTCATATGAAATATTTTTTGAAGTTACATGTTATTAGTCTTCTGTACGCTCTTATGATATTTGTTCCAATTGAGCTTATGGTGAATGTGTATAGGATTAGCAGAGTAACGAATTGGGAAGTTGGAAAGGTAAGTATGCTGACCAATGTAACAGTTGGTATAGAAATTTTAGGTGGAACAATATTACTCTTTTTCCTAACAAGGAAGTGGTTGGGTGAGCGAAAGGTAAATTTTTTTACGGCGATTCTCTGGATTCCCTACTTTGTTCTTCTCATTTATATATTCGCATCTTTATTTCCAATAACTAATCGGGGAGATACTCCTAATCCTGTTACAGGACTTTTCGTAATAGGAGGTTTGCTGGTATATCCATTCTATATACTAGTTCTGAATTTATTCTGTATAACAAATGAAAAGAAAGAAATGGAAGCAGGGGGTAAGGCGGATGTTAAATATCAATAATGCAGAACCGATTGTGAAGTCTTGGTATAAAGACGCTTATGCTTTATCGGGGATTGTAACAGCAATATTCTCTCCATTAATGGGGTTCATAGCATTCGTCATAGGTTATTTTTGTGGTTCAGAGCATTCTGGAAAAGTGATGGTGGCAACACTTTTTTCCTTTATCCTTTCATTTACAGTAGGATTACTGTTATAAAAACTGTGGGTGAACCAAAGATTTTATTTAGGAAGTGCTTATTAGAGAACATTAGATATAGATAGGGGGTCATTACATGCATTGGATAATGTGGTGTTTTTGGGGACTGCTAGCTTCTTTAGTTGTAGGTGGCTATGTTGTGGATTATTTAACAAAGGGAAAATATAAGATCTATAAGCAGGAGAAATCTTTAAACCAAACTGTTGCTGAAGCAGATGCCACTAGAGAAGTCGGTCGATATAATAGTCAAAGTGGCCTGTAAACGAGAACCTATACAGGTATATTATCTTCGTGAGCTTGGAAGGGGTTCCTTGCTCGCTTTTTTTATAGGGTTTAGAGAGGGGGAAATTGAATGTTCTTTCGTAAAATGACTGATGAAGACTTGGTAAACATGAGGAAAGCCAATCGATGAAAGATTCGTATTTTGTGGAGGAGATAAGATGTACATAGAGGATATATTTAGTGATTTACCAATGCTAGAAACAGAGCGTCTAATTCTTCGGAAAATCACTTTAGAGGATTTAGAAGATATACATGAATACGCTTCAAAAGAAGAGGTTTCCAAGTATGTAACCTGGGATACCCATGCAACAATAATGGATACACGAAATTATATTGAACTTGTACTAGAGAAATATCGGAACAAACAGGTTTCTCCATGGGGAATTCAATATAAGGAGAATAGTAAATTGATAGGAACAATCGACTTTGTGTGGTGGCAGCCAAATCAACAGATTGCTGAAATTGGATATGTCCTATCCAAAGAATATTGGGGACAGGGTTTAGTGACAGAAGCAGCTAATAAAGTAATACAATTTGGTTTTGACGAAATGGGACTGGTTCGTATTCAAGCTAGGTGTGACGTAAAGAACCTTGGTTCATCACGAGTCATGGAAAAGTTAGGCATGACCTTTGAAGGGATCATCCGAAAAGGGATAGTTGCAAAAGGAAAACATCGAGATGTAAAAATGTACTCAATACTTGATGAAGAGTTTGCAACTTTGAAAGAATCTAAACTCACAGGGGTGTCAAGGCTATGAAACTTCAAGTAAATAAAAGTGAACTGCAAACGAACGATGACATATGGAATGCGGTTTTAGCAGCCTATGTAGAATACGTATCTTTATTTCCGACAGAAGACGAGAAAATAAATGATTTCATCATTTTATTCAATTATTTTTGTGAGCTCGAAAGCGGAGGCCATGAAAGCTTATTGAATTGGTTTTCAGAGCATATAGAAGCAATGGGTATTCAAACGTATCTCCATAGATTGACGAACTTGCTTGAAAAGATTGGTGCATCCAGCTATGCAGAGATAGAAAAGAATAATCTGGAGGAACTTTGGAGTGCTTTTCTGGCATTAGAAAATAGTAGTAGTGAAGATCCACCAATTGAAAGCTTGGAAGTAGAATTTTATGGTCTTATCGAAAAAGCAGACGCTGCATATTTTAACCTTGGTCAGGAATTGAGTGAGCTACTAAGTGATTATGCTACTAAATGCCATGTTGAGATAATGGAGATAGTAGACTGTTAGATGTTTTCTAAAGCGCGTTGGTTAGTGGGTATTCAATCTTTTCGAAGGAAATTGCAATGGGAGGTTAATGGATGCGAGATTTTTTATTAACAGCTTTTCTCCTTGTGACAACTATGTCTATAATCGTTTGGATAGCAATGAATACAAATGGTATGAACGAACCTCAAACTACTAGAGAATGTAATACGAAGGATGAATCTATCTCCAAAAGTCATCAAGAGTATTTACTACAACACGGTTGGCATATTAAATCATCATGTGGCGCAAGAAAGCAGGTAATAGAATATTACTCAGAGCTTATACAGTCTCTACAGAGTGCTGGCTTGAATTTGGAACCATATAACCACAAAGGAATAGAAGCTAACATAACTACTTATCTTCTAAAGGAAAAGCAACAAACTGGTGATAAACTAACTGCCACGATTGTTGAAATAGATGGGGAATTAGTAGGTGGCTATGGAGGGTTAGAGAACTGGATTCCTGGGATTTTTAACTTGAGCGAAAAGAAGCGACTAGTGGAAGAAGGAATAATAGAAAGTAACAGTTTTTAGATTTTATAGACTGAAGATTCAGCTAACACGTGTAACCCGTAGCTAAAGGCAATGGGACTCGAAAGAAGTTTTTAGGGGGAAGTCAAATGGATATATTTATGGTGATCTTACCAATAATCAGTGTCATGTTAGGTTTATATTTAGTTTGTTTAGGATTATGGGAATTAAGAGTTGGTATGGATAGAAAAAGATTTATAAATTTCATGTTTTCAGGACTATTTTTGATTTTTATATTACCTATCATTTTGGGCTATCAATATATTAGTTTTTCTACTTATTGAACAGATATTAGTTTCATGAGGGGTTAATTTAGGGGGAGCAAGTGACGTGAATATTCATAAAAACGTAATTACATCGGGTGCTTATGTATTATATCAGGGGTTGTTTATCTTTCAGGTTGGACCTACAAAAAAGGCAGATGCGCTGGGAGTAGTTAGACTTGGTGGACATGTAGAACTTAATGAGACCCCCTTAGAGACCGCAGCATGTGAAGTATTTGAAGAGGCTTCTATGAAAATAAATCCTATGAATTCCCCTATTACCTATCATTTAAGTGATTGGGGAAGTAAGCCTTCCATCATTCAGCTTAACGAGAAAATTGCTCCGATTTTAGTCAAAGGAAATGAGCGAGGACCATTATCCATCATGTATCTTTCGTACTCTGAAAGTGAACCAGTTCCTTCCTCAGAAACTAATGGACTTCTTTTGCTAAGTCCAGAAGATGTTCAATTTATCTGTACTAATAAAATTACTTTATATGAATTTATTAAAAAGAACGGAAAAGTGATCTTAAAAAGCGATATAGATGGAGATTTACTATTAGCTCCTTTTCCTCAACTATTACTTCTTTCAAAACTGCTAAAAGAACATGCAGATTTGTTCATTCTAAAATCGTGAGTAGAGGAGGATGCATATGAAAAAGAGTATAAGCTTTACTTTTTTCTTACTAATTTTGATTCTCTGTGCCTGTAATCATGTAGAAGGAAATTCGCCTGAAAATGCATCAACTAACCAGTCTGAAAATAGAGACTATAAAGCACAAATACTTAAGGTCGAAACAGATTTAGAGGAGGAAAATGGTTGGCTGATTGTTCCAAAAGGGAAAAGTACGATGACTATTTTAGTGGAAGCAGAAAACGTGGAAACATTGTTATTTTGGATTGCTGAAACAGGAACAGGGACTTGGGAAGACAGAACGCTCATTGGTACCGACATAGACGGGAGTGATGGATGGGCTATTAAGTGGGATTTTGGTGAGAGAATATTTCACGATCATATTGTTATCCAGGCATTGGGAATGGATCACGTTACACAAGCAAAAGAGACCATCAATGTTCATTCTCTAATAGAGAGTGATTCGAAATAAGCTATTTGGTTATTGGTAATAAAATACATTATTATCTATAAAATCGAAACTTACTTCTTCCTCTAACGTATGTAAAGCAGGAGTACACCTCAATTTATCTTTCATCGTTCATTTGAAAAGATAGGAATAAAGGGAGGAAGATATGATGAACCATATAAAAGTTAGTTTACTGATATGCTTTGTGTTGTTATTTTTTGTCGGATGTTCATCTTCCGATGTGGAAATCACAAGTTATAAAGAGTCAGGGATAAACGAAGATTTTCCTGTTCCGTCTAAAGCGAAAGTAAGTGAAGTGCAATTTAACAATCCTCATATTAAAAAGGGCGAAAAGTATACCTTGAGAAATATCGGAGGAAAACAAGGACTTTATCCACCAGCTGATTATTTTGAGCAAATCAGTCTCGAAGGCTGGGAAGAGCTGAAAGAAGAAAGAATGGGACATGTCCATTTTTTTCAGAAAGAAGCTACCGTTATTTCTCTAGTGTTAAAAGAGGATTATTTTGAGTTATTTGAAATGAAGGAAGGGTATTTTGAAGACGAAATGTAATGAAGGGATAATCATTTGAAAGAAGACAGAGAAAACCATATAAAGAGTAATATCGATACAGATGATGGGTGGAATCGAACTTTATACGGAAGTCCAACGATTGGTGGCTTACTCGTTATTGGAGCAATCATTCTATATATCATTTTTAATAGTAATTGGTAAGGGGAATCCTCCTCCCAATTGGAATGTATTACATTTAAAAGGGAGGTCACCATGATAATCCAAAAGAATAAAATTAGATTCTGTATGTTTTTCGGAGTATTATTGCTCATCTTAACAGCTTGTTCCCAAGAAAAGACAGAAGAAAAAGAATTGATACAAAAAGTGCTTGAGCATCAATTTACTGGTCCTGATGAGAAGTTTGTGGATTTAGTATGGAATCCTAAATACAAAACTGTTGTGGATAATAAAGAAGAGAACAAAGAGTTAGATAAGTATGTAGATGAAGTGTACGGTCCATACTTTCTTGATTCTTATATTAGCTCTTTCCTAGCTTCATCTGGAACGACATATCCTATTGTTGCTCATCTCTCTGGACATCAGTTAAGTATGAAGGATTTGGTGATTGAGCAAAGCGAGAAAATGTCTAATCGATATACCTTCGTTGTAACGGTTGGTTATCAAAAAGATGGGGAGAAAGAACGAACAGCAAATGTAACAGGCGAAGTAATCTTCTCCACATCAGAAAAAGGGAAAATAGGTAAGTTCCAATATCAAGATATAGATGGTCTAGTGAATCAACTAATGAAGGAAATGAATAATTGATAGCTGCATGAATGCTTTTCCTATAAAGGGGGCAAATGCAATTCTCTTTCTAAATTGCACGATTTGGAGGTGAAGATTTGTTTTATTTTATTGAACCGATATTCTGGCTTAAGTTGATTTTGGTGCTCTTGATTACGGCATTAGCATTTTATATTTTTGGTTTTCTCATGAGAAAATGGTTGAAAGTTGAAAAGAAGAAACTGTTTTCCCATAACCATGTGAATGACATGCACAAAAAAATAGATTGGACGCTTCGAATAATTTTTATCGCATTTATCATAGTAGGCGCTTTTTATAATGCAGAACGAGGCTATTTAGAAAGAATTTGGTACATAGAGCCATGGTCTTTATTAATTGGCTTAACAATTATGACGGAAGCTGTTCGAGCTTTCATGGAATGGAGATACATTCCAAATACAAACGACTATATTTTCACTTTAAGTCAGCTAGCATTTGGTGTCCTATTAGTATATACAGCGATATCAACTAACTTTTTTGGCATGGTTTAATAGAATGTAACAAACTGGAATATGGGGGGAGAAATTTTATGATGTGGAAAAAGGGTTTATCGGTTGCAGTGTTCTTATTAAGTTTCATTTCATTATTTATTTCAGTTAGATTGTTTTGGAATATGGGTCTATTTGTAGATGAATATAATTTGAGCCCGGACGTGGTCAATGGAGGAGAGTTTTGGGTTTCAATGGACTGGCTAAGATTAGTTCTATTGTTTTTGCTTTGTGTTGTATCTGGTTTAAGTATTTTTAGTAATAAGCAAAGTAATTAAAGCAAATGCAATATGTAATGAGGGGGAAGGTTCTTGGATAAGAGGGTGCAGTTTTTTGTATGTATATTATTTAGTCTGTTCATATTCACTGCATGCCAAAATAGTGCGGATCGCCAAGAAGAAAGTTCTTCTAATGACTACGAAGATGATAAGATGGTGGGAACTATATGGGAAATAAATAAAAAGGGCAATAGTGTGGTAGTTAATATTTCTGATTGGATGAAAAGAGGTAGTAAAGGTACTCACACTGATGAAGGATATTCCTACACAGCAAAGATAACGGAAGAAACAGTCATGAAGCATGAGAATGGAACAAAAGCCTCTTTTGATGAATTAAAAATAGGGCAAAAAATGCAAATCAATCTACCGATTGAGAATAATTTTGAGGTTCCACCAGAAGAAATAATTTTATTAGAAATGACTTACGAAGAAAAATATGCAAGTCTTCTCTCGCATATTGAGGGGTTTAACATTGTTTTTATGTACGAACCTGGAAAATACTTTTCTTCAAGTATGCCTGATACCGTTTATCCAGAAGTATTGAGTATATTGGAAGACACAGAACACAAAGCGGTAGCCGCATCGATAGAATACAATCCAGATTTTATTATAGATTATAAAGAAGAGCTCGGTATTGAACAATTCCCGGTAATTTTAGTGTTTGACCAGGAAGAATTTCTTTTTAAAACGGACAATGTCAAAGAATTATATGACTTCTTTAGAAAAATGAAAGAATAAGGGAACCCAGTTTGTGAAAATAATGGTACAATAAGAACGCATGTGCGATTATTTTAAAAGGGGATATTTTATGAATAAAGGGGCTATCAAACATATTCAAGCAGTATCGCTTTACACTCCCAACTTGGAGCAATCAGTAGAGTTTTATAAAACTACGTTTGGAGCAAGTGAATTGTTTCGTTCCAACCAGACGGACGGATCCAAAATGGTAGGCTTTTCATTTGCTAATGGGAATACAGAGTTTGTTTTACACGACAGTGAAAATTTTAAGGATCCTGATATCGAGGTTTTTGTAGAAGATGTGAAAGAATTCTACCATGCTCATAAGGAAAATCAAAACATCCATTGGATTCAGCCGCCGATTGAAAAGCCTTTTGGAGGACATCTTGCGGTTATGCGTACAATAGCGGATGATATAGTATTAATAGTTGTGGGACCATAATAAAATAACATGCCTTAGCTAATGCTTTACTTCAAAAAAGGAGTAGAGCATTTTTAGTGTCTACTAAATGGTTTCCTAGAGAAAAAACTTTTGGAAAATTTGAACAAAATGTAACTTGAGTGTATTTTCATCGTATAATTAAGCTAAAACTTCTAACTCAGGTTTAAAGAGGGGTGTGTTCATGATTTTCATCCTATTAGTGTTGTATGGCATGATAGCAGGTTTTTTCATTTCAAAAAGAAAGATGAGAATGTCTCAAGCTATTATACCGATGTTAGCCTTTTCTATTCTTTCAAGTGTCGCTTTGGCTCAAAACTATACACAAAGCTTGGTACCCGAAGTTAACGATGGTATAGGAATTTCCAATTTCTTAGTTGCATTTTTATTACCAGAAGACTATTGGTCAAAAGAAATGTTTTTAGAAACATATGAATTATACCTTGGTATTTCTATTGCGCTAATTCTTTTCTATTTTATTGCTATAGTAGTTGAGAAAATTATTTTTAATACCGGAGCAAAAAAATCATAGGGGGATATGGATGAAGAAAAAGACCAGACTTTTCTTCTTGTTTACTGTAGTGTTCTTACTTACGAGTTCCTTTATTTCTGTGAAATTAAAACCTAATGATGAGGATCTTTTCCGTTGGATGGAAGAAACTTATGAGATAAAATGTCTTTATTCAAATTGTGATACTTTTGAGCTTTTGGAAGAAGGTAAAGAACCGATTATAATGCAGACAGTACGTGGGAGCTACTCACCCGGTATTTTTGTCATGGAAGTAAAAAGGACATATCGAAACTTAGAAGATTCTTCTTACAAATTAGATATCCATCTAAGAGGCTTTTTAGGAAAGTTTTCAATAAAAGAGGAAGCAATGAATAAAATATCTAAAAAATGAATGTGAAGGTAGATGACCTATTTGAGAGAGCTGTGTAGATGCGATGAAACCTATACTTTATTAGTTGAAGCGGATATAGGAGCAGATCCTATATGGTGTAAGAGATGTTATTGTAACTTTGACATAGAAGATGTTCCAATTTCAACAGAGCTTAAATCGGAATTGATGGCATGGGTCATGAAATATGGGGCGTGGATTGATTGGGGGAATGATCGTATCTCCCCAAATGGAATTGAACTTGAAGATAAACATAATATACAGGGAATAAGGCTTACAGAAAAAGTACAAAAAGAATTAGAGGGAAAATATAACGTTTCTTTTAAGCCATCTACATTTGCAAGAAAACAGGTAACCAGGAGGCAGTAATCTATTTCAAACATTCAGAGTGAAAGGGGAATAGTTTTGTTACCTATTATTACTATCATTCTTCATAGTATTTCACTAGCACTTGGTACTGTACTACTTTTTAGGTGGAATCAATTCAAAAAACGTAAAGAGAAATTATCTCTAATATTTCTATTTAGTTGCACTCTACTTAGTTTTTCCATGCTATTGTATTTTGAGTTATTTTAAAATAAATAAGACCTTCAAAATTTTGGGGAGTAGAAGGTTTCTAGAGCAAACCTCTTGAATCAAACTATAAACAAGATGACAACCCAATATTTGTAATGGTAATATTTAGTTATTATAGATAAAATTAGGATTATCTGTTAATATAATATAAAGGAGTGTTCATCATGATTAAATCAGCCAAATGGCAATTTATACATTACATAATATTCGCCGGTCTTTTTGTTATCGCTTCTTTTTCTTATATTGACTTTGTTGATCATAAAAATTCATTTTTTGGACCTACTGTCTTTTACTTTTTCATGATTATAGCTGTTTTTAATGCTGGATTAGTTACTCAAAAATATATTCAGTGCAAAAAAGAAGAAAACTAGTAGAAGTCAGATATTTCTATGTACCAGTATTATGCTTTACTTCATACAGGAGTAAAGCATTTTTCTTATTAAATAGAGAAATTAATGGAAACATAGGAGGTAAAGCTTATGAAGAGAAGGACTATCTTTTTTTACTTGATTGGTATAACTATGTTTATTTCTGCCTGTTCTATTAATAGCAAACCAGGAGAAGAGTCATTAACTACGGAATCTGAGTACGGCGAATTACTGAGCACATTTCAAGAAGAAAAAATGGAGATTGAAGTATCTACAGATAAAAATGTATATCCAAAAAAAGAAGATGAAATAATTTTCAAGATTGATAATACTAGTACAGAGTCCGTAGGTTTTGGGGTACCAATCTATGTAGAAAAGTTGAAAGGTGACAAATGGTATAAAATCCCTTATACAGAAAGACTGGCATTTACAGACAATGTTCTAGAGGTAGAACCTAATTCCCAATTTGAACAAACTATAGACCTTAGATATTTGGATTATCAACTGACAGAAGGCCATTATCGTGCAGTTAAATCCTTCTATGTAAGTGGTGAGGATATAGTTCTTGGTACTGAGTTTGAGCTTAGTGAATAACAATTTAGTTTTTTTGATGTAGTTAATCTTGGTTTAATAAAGGAAGGCTTAAACAGGAGAAAATAGGTGCGCTTTGATACTAACAAAGTATAAAATCTTATTGATTTCAGGTGCTTACTTTACGAATGAGTAAAGCCTTAAAAAGGGAGGTAGAAAAATGCTGTTTTTATGGAATCTTTCCTTCGTCGTTTCCATTTTTACTTTTATAATCGGTATCACAAAAAAGTCTTGGGTATACTTACTAACTAGTACCATTACGTTTATCCCAATAGCTCTTTATTTCATAGGTGCTAAAAATGCTTGGGCTTATGTTGGTTTAAGCCCAATATTACTTCTTATCCTCACAATAGTATTTTGGTTTATACGAAAGAAAAGGGTTGAAGTAGACCAACGCCTAGTAAGACGTTGATCTACTTTCCGTAATAGCTTATTTAGTCCATTGCAGCTATCAGTATCTCTATATTGTTTTCTGGATCGTTTACAAACCCGATAAATTTATATGCTGGACGATAATATCCTTTTGTATCGTAAGTATAGGAAACTTTTACATCTGTTAGTGTGAGTGCATCTCCTGGTTCTAAAGGATTAAACAAACTAAATTCTCCATTTTGCAATTTGTTATAAGCTTGTTGCTCAGAGATTACTTTCTCTTCTCCAGTGAATTTATTATTTTGGATATCGTACATGATATTGAAAGGTATTTCATTATTCGAAAGAGTCACAATCAGGAAGCCTTGGGAAAAATCCTCGCAGAAAGAATCTAAATGTTTGGTTTCTGGAATATCCCAACGAATAGTGGAATCATGTTGATGCTGATAAATAGCGTTAGCTGGAAGTAAATTCTCTTCTAGGAACCAGTTCTCCAACAGCTGCTTTTGTTTTTTAATATCCGCTTGTGACGTTTCCTCTCTATTTTGCTCATAAAAGCCCCAAGTTCCACTTTGCATGAAGTAGTTTAATGAATATTCTGTTCCGTTTTTATCCTCATAGAAAAATAGTC
The DNA here is from genome assembly GCF_056856695.1 of Psychrobacillus sp. Z16_25. NCBI lineage: Bacteria > Bacillati > Bacillota > Bacilli > Caryophanales > Bacillaceae > Psychrobacillus > Psychrobacillus sp. Z16_25. Next base: position 479,955 of record NZ_JBXEOV010000001.1, read on the forward strand.
GATTTTCTCCTTCCATGCGCATGCCACCTTGCTGCTCCAGTTGGAATTGTTTTGCTACCTTCTGTGAAAAGTTTCTTGCAGCATCCAAGTTTTTAATATTTTGATTCAAATAAATACAAGCATTGGAGGAATTCTGCGACAGCTCGGTTTTTAACTGGACTTTCACAGACTCCATCGGTTGTTTTTGTGCTGGCTTATAAGGAAGATTCCCGTATTCCTGTGTTTGATAAGCGATATATCCAATTCCAAAAATGGCCACAAATAATAAAGGAATTACAAAAGCCCTTCCTAGTGCCTCCCAATGCAGCTTGCGCTTCTCAATAGACAATAGGAAAACCATGATTAGAAAATATCCAGCGATGCTACCGAGTGTATTATGGAATAAATCATCTAGCTCAAAAATACCTTTTCCAGTAACAAGTTGAAAGACTTCAATCCCAGCGGTGAAAGTGAGGGAGATAAAGATAACACGCCAAAATGATTTACATTTTGGATGAATAAAGGGTAATAGCATCCCTAATGGCAAGAACATGATCATATTAAAGATCATTAACTGAAATTCTGCTAGAGACCACTTGTTCCAAGCGCTTATATAGCCGCTAAACAGGCTCACGTTTACCTGTCCAGTATACATAGCAGGTCTGTCAGAGGTTGTCAGAGCAAATACGGTCATCACCCAACACAACAGGAAAGAAAGACTGAGGAAGGTAGCTAAGCGAAGTGGATACTTTTTCTGAAAGAACCTTCGATAGATAAAGTATCCAATTACAAAAGCAAGTACTATCAGGAAAGAAAATTTTGCATAAGGCAAAAGGGATGAAACAATCGTTTGAAAATCCATTGAAAAGCCTCCTAAGTTGTTTAGTGGGTTTAGCATATCAATATATTCTGAAGATACTAGTAGGATATTTCTTAAGATTTTCTTAAAAGGGTAAATATGGTAAAATATAATTAGGGATAACTAACTGGGGGTGAAAACGTGCATGCTACTTTTAGTGTGATAGATGCTTTATATCAGATAATGTTCTTGGCTTTTATCGCTGTAACTATTATTCTGATTGTTTCCTTGTTTCGCTATATAAAAAGTCGGAGACATCAGCTCGACAGAATGGAAAGAATGCTCGAGGATTTAAATAAAGAAATAAAGAAAGAAGTTTGAAACAGGGAAACATGATGATTGTTAGTTAAAGTGGAGGATTGTTGAAATTGATTTTAGGAACTGGAATTCGCTAATACTTTTAGGAACACTATTAAATCTTATGAGTATCGCTTTTGCTTTTAGCTTGGACTTTGGTCCCTTTATTGCTATTGCAGGGATGTTTTCTTCCTTATTTTCTTTCTTTTATACCGATAAATTTACAAACATTAAGATATTTCTTCTTGGGGTTAACTTAATTCTGTTTTGTATTATGGTAGGAGGGGGATGCTGATGGTGTTCCTATTGTAGCCTTCGGTGGTTTTATCATTTCACTATTTTCCTTAAGGAAAACGAAGAAAACGGTGGAATGAAAAATGATGTTGGAAAGTTTTTTATGGATCATAGTTTGCTAGTACAGTAATAGAGAGAAGGTATAGATTTAATGGTGTGTAAAGAAATAGCTTTTCCTGTAAAACTAAAAAAAGATGACGAAGAATTTGGCGTTCATTTTCCCACACTCCTACCAGATCATGGTTTTACGTGGAGCAGGATGCGAATGCGCTGCATTGCTACATGAGATTGGATTTATTGATCATCAACTGTTTGATTTGAACTTTGAAGTTTATTGGCTTGATTTCGCTTTTAAGTGATAGTAAAAAGGCCAGTAAATGAATAGTCACCTTTTCACTAGACAAATGCAACTTTTTATTATATACTAAGTTTAATGAGATTGTATATAAGAAAAACAAAAATTCACCTATTACAAAGAGTATTCGTGTCTTATTTGGAACTTTTTGTAATATGTGAATTTTTTCTTTTGGAAGAAATATTATCTTATTAAATACGAATTAATGGAGGTCATTTATATGACACAAGGTACAGTAAAATGGTTTAACGCAGACAAAGGTTTCGGTTTCATCGAAGTTGACGGCGGAGAAGATGTATTCGCACATTTCTCAGCTATCCAAAGTGAAGGCTTTAAATCACTTGAAGAAGGTCAAAAAGTTGAGTTTTCAGTAGAAAACGGCCAACGTGGACCACAAGCTGCAAACATCGTAAAACTTTAATTTTTAGGATGTAAACATAAAAAGAGGTATCCTTTCATCAGGATGCCTCTTTTTTTCATAGGCGGTAAGTTTCTAAACGTAGTCTATTATCGTCGCTATTACTTGTTTTGTCCTACTTATCCTAGCGACGAGTGGAGGCAGAAGAGGATTTTGATAGTTTTGTAGAAAAGGTAAAAGAGATAGTAGATTGTTAGTAATCAATAAGCATCGTAGCATTACATAATGTTTATAATTCATTGGTTAAGTTAGACAGAATGGAAAGTATCCTCCACGAACTTCATAAGCAACTTAAAAGAGAGGCTGACTGACAGCTAATTCATTAATACACTCAAATTAATCAGAAAAGAGCTTAAATCATTTTGAAATGATATATTTATTTAGACGAAAGTCCAGCAAGCAGTGGTTAGTATCGGTTATCGAGATCGAGGAGGGGAAGAGGCTAATTTTTACGTGCAGAAGCATACGAATGTGCTGCATTGCTACTTAAGATTGGATTTATTGATAATCAACTGTTTGATCTGAAGTTTGAATGGATTGCCAAGGTAATTCTGGATAGTGCTTGTCCAAGTTATAGTCAAAGAGGAAATGCATCTTCAAGTTTTTGGACTTGATCTCCCTTTTTATATGATAGTAAAAAGGCCAAAAATGAATAGTCATCTTTTCACTAGACAAATGCAACTTTTTATTATATACTAAGTTTAATGAGATTGTATATAAGAAAAACAAAAATTCACCTATTACAAAGAGTATTCGTGTCTTATTTGGAACTTTTTGTAATATGTGAATTTTTTCTTTTGGAAGAAATATTATCTTATTAAATACGAATTAATGGAGGTCATTTATATGACACAAGGTACAGTAAAATGGTTTAACGCAGACAAAGGTTTCGGATTCATCGAAGTTGAGGGCGGAGAAGACGTATTCGCACATTTCTCAGCTATCCAAAGTGAAGGATTTAAATCACTTGAAGAAGGTCAAAAAGTTGAGTTTTCAGTAGAAAACGGCCAACGTGGACCACAAGCTGCAAACATCGTAAAATTATAATTTTAATGATGTAACCAGGTAAAAAGAGACATCCTTTCATTAGGATGTCTCTTTTTTTCGTAGGTGATATGTTTCGATCGTAGTCTAATATGGGCATATGCTTTAAAGGCTGGCAAAGGAATAGGAAATCGTATCACTAGACAAATGTAACTTTTAATTATATACTAGGTTTAATAAGATTGTATACAAGAAAAACAAAAATTCACCTATTACAAAGAGTATTCGTGTCTTATTTGGAACTTTTTGTAATATGTGAATTTTTTCTTTTGGAAGAAATATTATCTTATTAAATACGAATTAATGGAGGTCATTTATATGACACAAGGTACAGTAAAATGGTTTAACGCAGACAAAGGTTTCGGTTTCATCGAAGTTGACGGCGGAGAAGATGTATTCGCACATTTCTCAGCTATCCAAAGTGAAGGCTTTAAATCACTTGAAGAAGGTCAAAAAGTTGAGTTTTCAGTAGAAAACGGCCAACGTGGACCACAAGCTGCAAACATCTTAAAACTTTAATTTTTAGGATGTAAACATAAAAAAGAGGTATCCTTTCATCAGGATGCCTCTTTTTTGTCTTACTTAACCTGTCATTTGTACAGTAATGCGACTAGGAGAGGCGGAGGAAGCTTTCTACAGCTTTATCCGAAAACTAAAAGAAATAGCACTAAATGCGCAGACCATCGATAAAAAAGCTAGGTATGCAAGAAGAGAAGAAACCTTCTATTTTTGATAAGGATCTTGATAAAGACTAAAAAAGACCTCTAGATAAGGTCTTTTTTGTTCGTCATTATTTACTTATAATAATTGGTCACTAGATTTTACTTAAACAACAATTTACGATTAATATACGCATCGTCACCATGGACAATGATTTCTAAATAAGGCAATCCAAATAAAGTATAGGCGGTCAATGTCTGTGGAGACTCATCTGCTTCTAAAGAATCAATGGAGTAAGATAATATGAAAAATCGTTGAAGAGTTCCTTCAAACAAGCTTTGGGCTTGCAATATGTGCTGGTTATGTAATTCATCATGTACCATATATGTTTGAATTTCTCTACCGGGCAGGAATGCAGCCACGCTAAAGGAAAATATGATGAGTTTTAAAACGGCTCTTCTTATTTTATAGGATTTTCCTTTTATTATCCTGGGTTGCAGAATAAACACTTCCTTTATGTAAAGTTGGAATCAACCTACTATATTCATCCAAGAAAGGAAGCATGAAACTTTATAATATCTTTTTGCTTCATTATCCCTTATAATTAATTGTCGTATGAATGATATCGTGGTATAATGGGCAAATTGTTAGTTGTAGAAATGAGGGCTAATACAATGAAAAAGTCAATATATGGTCTTACCAGAGACCAGTTAATAGAGTGGTTATTAGAACGTGGCCAAAAGAAATTCCGTGCAGAGCAGGTATGGGATTGGTTATATAATAAACGAGTACTAAGCTTCGAAGAAATGACGAACGTCAACAAGGATACTCTAAAGCTTCTTGAGGAAAACTTCGAGATTCAAACGTTGAAGGAAAAGGTGAAGCAGGAGTCTGCTGATGGCACCATTAAATTCTTGTTCGAAATGCAGGACGGCAACCTTATCGAGACAGTGTTAATGCGCTTCAAATATGGCTTATCTGTATGTGTTACGACACAGGTTGGCTGTAACATCGGCTGTAGCTTCTGTGCAAGTGGTCTGTTGAAGAAGAGCAGAGACCTTGATGCAGGAGAAATTGTTGGTCAAATTATGAAGGTTCAAGAGCACTTGGACCAAATCCAAAAAGACGAACGAGTTAGCCATATCGTGGTAATGGGTATTGGGGAACCATTTGATAACTATAAAAATTTGATGAACTTCCTACGTACCGTAAATGACCAAAAGGGACTTGCGATTGGTGCACGCCATATTACCGTTTCAACAAGTGGCTTAGCGAAGAAAATTAAAGACTTTGCAGATGAAAATATCCAAGTGAACCTAGCAGTATCTCTACATGCTCCAAATGATGAGCTTCGTTCTCAAATCATGATCATTAATAAAGCCTTCCCAATTGAGAAGGTAATGGAATCGGTAGATTATTATTTAGAAAAAACTAATCGTCGCATCACCTTTGAATATATTTTATTGAAGGATGTCAACGATCACGTAGAAGAAGCACAGCAGCTAGCGAAGCTGTTGGAAAACAAGCGTCATCTATCTTATGTGAACCTTATCCCTTATAACCCAGTGGATGAGCATAGCCAATACCAACGCAGCTCAGAAGAATCTATTAGTGCGTTCTTCCAAACATTAAAGAGCCGTGGTATCAACTGTGGAGTACGTGTGGAGCAGGGCTCTGACATTGATGCAGCTTGTGGTCAGTTACGAAGTAAGCAAATTAAAAAAGACAAAGTTTCAAACTAAATTTATACGAAAAATAAGGCGTTCTCCGAGAAGGAGGACGCCTATATTATTAAAGTTTACTCTATGACATGTAATTATCTGAAGCATCTCTTTAGATGGATAGTCTTGTCAGGAAATATGATATAATTTAGTTAGCAACCATAGGCATTCATGGGCGGCAGCACATCTTTCTTTTAACTCACTTTCTCAGTGAGAGAGAGGGGGTGTTGCTGATGACAATAGAGCAAGCATTAAATCTGATGATTTCGTTTTCAACGTTAATCGTTGCGGTTATTGCATTGTCATTTACTTTTACGAAAAAAAAGTAAACCGCCCTTAGCCGCTAAGCAAGTGGACGGTTTACTGTTCCCTGTGCTGTTCGCCTTTGAAGCGAACTATGATGTTGCAAAAGACTGTTGGTGCTGGAACACCAATGGTCTTTTTTAATATACTCTTTTATTACCCTTAGTATAACATATCAATTGTTATTTTCAATTATATGAATTTTTTTGAGCAAATACAAATATGTTAATAAGATAAAGTGTTACTGGTGGTAGCAGGCTTTAAAAGTAGATACGATTTTCTAATAATTGTCCTCCATTTTTTGTAGAGGACATTTTTTACTTCGAAAATGGGTAACTTATAGTAAGCTATGAATAATTCATGCAAGAGATAATATCCCATTGTATCGGAGTGAATACGAATGAATATAACTGAAATGTTAAATAACATGCTGCTTCACGGTACAACCACAGAGGAGGCCATTGCACTATTTGACCAACTCGAAGCAGTGGAAGCTAAGGAAATGTGGGGTATGTGGAAAGGGGAGGAAATAAAAACAGGACATCCCTTTGACGGACTTTTAGAGGCATCAAGTTGGTATGGGAAGCAGTTTATAGATGAGGAGCGAGTTCATCCACTTATGATGGAAAAAGAAAATGGTGAGCTTTATGCGATCAATCCAGTTTTCATCCCTTTAGGTTTCCCTTTTGAAAAAATACCTAAAAGCTTCATAACTCCAGCAATGAAGCTCTCACGACGAGTGTTACATACAAAAAAGAGTGCCGCAAGACTACGTATGCTGGAGTACAGAGGAAAAACAAGTGCAGCCATGGTGTACGATAAAAAAGAAATTATTGATGTTTTTAGAAAAGTGGATACTCGAACTTTACTGGGAATGATGGATATAAAACAAGCACAAGGCGGGAAGCCATATTTTTTTGTGCTGAGTAAGGTAGATGGAAATAAGACGTTTTAATCTTTTGGGATAAAAAGTAAATATAAGGAATAAGAGATACTTTTCTAATTTGTAAGCAGCTTATTAAGAAAGGGGGAAGTATCTGTGAAGAATTGTAAATACTTTCTTACTTTAGTAGCGCTGATTTCCATTCTTGTTGGCGGGTGTTCAAATGAAGATAGAAATTTCGAGCAATATATTAAGGTTGACAAGCGGGTTGGAGAAGAAAATAAATATGAGGACCTTCAAGAGATCTGGGATAATGATCAAGTCCAAAGGGTAATAGAGATATTAAATGATATCGAATGGAAAAAAGCAGAAGTGGAAATGGTACGTCCTGCTGATTACAGGTTTTTATTTCAATATAAAGACCCTAACATAGAAGCAAAAGCAGTACCATATGAGCTTTGGATCAGTCCAAATAAAGATACGGTGGAGCTGATAAGGGGGGATAGTAGCTATATTCAATTAAATAAGGAAAAGTCAACGGAACTAGTGGAAATAATTACCGGCGAGAATATCGGACCTCTAAGGAGAGGTCTTTTATCCCGCATTAAGGGACAGTAAGACTCCCACTTCAAGATTGCAAAAGAAATGAGAAAGCTAAGTGGGAGATCAACTGTCCCTAAAAGCCCGATTGGTTCAACTAATGATTGGTGGGGGTTGAAAGAAAACCCCCACCAATCAAAGTTTCACTTTATTATGCGCAACATTCCTAAAATTTTTATCTGAAAATGAAAGCTAAATCAAAACTTAATCCGTCTAATATATGAAAGGGTAATTAAGGGGGGATAGCTTGGTTGATTTAGTGAAGAAGGCTCAAGAGGGTAATGATAAAGCATTTTTAACTTTATTTCAGCAGTACGAGGAAGAAATCTATAGGATGGCTTATATATATGTGCAAAATCAAAGCGATGCACTAGATGTGGTTCAAGAGACTGCATATCGTTCCTTCAAAACAATTAAAAGTCTCAAAGAAGTAAAGTTTTTTAAAACATGGTTAATAAGGATTGCGGTTAATTGCTCGTTAGACTTACTTCGAAAACGTAAAAAAGTTGTTCAATTAAAGCCGAGTTTTGAGGAAAATGTATCGAAGTATATAGACGAAGATATTGATTTGGAAGTGACGATTCGAGACTTAATTGAACTGTTAAATGAAGAGGAAAAAAGTGTGATTATGCTTAGGTTTTATGAAGGTCTGACGATTAAAGAGGTTTCCGAAGCATTAGATATTCCCTTGGGTACAACAAAAACGGTTTTATACAGAGCTTTAGGAAAGCTCCGTAAAAATTGGAAGGGGGATGATTTTAATGAACAATAAGATTCATCAAGAAATGAATAAAATAACAATACCAAATGAGCTTAGTGAAAGAAGTAAAATGGGCGTAAATCAAGCGAAGAAGGAAATGAAAAGTGTTAAAAAACGTATTCCTATAAAAAGCATCGGTATTTCCGCTGCAATACTTGCTACTGTTGGGGCCTTTATTTTATTTACTAGTAATCCGTTTGATAATATGAATCCAGGTGAACAAGCAGTGAAGGAAGACGGAAGTGTGACAATCCCGGCTATTCAATTACCAGAAGACACTTCAAATGCGAATATGATTGGTTTAATAGTGTATAATGGAAAAATTTATACCCAAGCAAAGACCGAGATAGATGCTGAGGATGCAAAGTTGCTGATAGGTGAAAAACTTGGAACAACGAAGGGTTCTATTGATGAATGGAGTTCACAAGAAGCCTATGAAGAACTTGCTTCCACAATAGGAGTAACGGATGTATATTCTGTAAACGGTTACGATAAAGACTTTCGGATAATGACATACCAAGATATCAATGGTGAGCAATACGCGGAGTTTTATGAAAACCTAAACGGAATTACAATTAAGAGCGGGGAGGATGTATTTGGCCAATTAAAGATAGAAAATAATATAGTTTCTGCAGAGTATCGCGTTTTTAGTGATTGGGACAATAGCATTGACAATTTTTATCCAGTAACAGAGTTGGAAACATTAAATAGCTTCCTAGAAGAACTGAACAGAGCAGAACCCTTTCTTCGAACACAAAATTCAGATCCCATTAGTGATTATAGAAGTGATGAAGATTTCAGGGAACTGACTATTCATTTAAAAGATGGTACAAGGGTCAAGATGACTCTTCTAAAGGATGGGTTTATCTATTATGGATTTATGGATGTATATTTTGAAATGAACCAAGAGGTATTTTCAAAGCTATGGAAGCAACTTGAATAATGAACAAAAAGAGCCTGGATTGTATCCAAGCTCTTTCCTATTTATGAAAGCGATTTATGCTGAAATGGACATTTTCCTTGGATAGGTTCAATATCGTCTCCGATAAAGAATTGCTTCCATTCGTTATGTGTTGGATCTCCGAAATGTCCGATATCTGGATGCTTCGGCAGCTGATCCCATACCTCTACGCGTTTTCTCACCTTTTCTCGTGACATAATGCCGCCTTTTTCGGTTCCCTCTAATCCTACAAATATTTTACGAGGCTGGAAACCTAAAACCATCGCATTACCTAAGTCTCGAGTTTTCCGCTTTTTATAAGCCGGAGTATTCCCGAATACAAAGATTGGCTCACCATGGAATCGGAAATCCCATAAATAATGTTCAGGATCACGAGGACTGTCTTCTGGCCATTCCACTTCATCTACTTCATGCAGATATTGAAGAATCTCCCAAAATTGCTTTCGGTAGTCATCAATTGCTCCTTCCACTTCAAAAGGCTCTACAAAGACAAATAGACCATGTCTTTTGTGATTCGGATCCTTAAATAATTCCAAAAAGCTTTTCAAAGCATTCGGTAGATTGCTCCAATCTTCCTGACTAATATATGCATAGCGTAGCTCGCCCTTTAATTCTCCACTCATACCAAAAAAGCAAGGAAATGTTTTATCCGTAACTGTCTTATGAAACGTCTCGTATTCCCTGTATAGCCATTCTGGCAGGTCTTTTCTTGTTTGAAAATCTTCCTTTGTTAATAAAGCATGCTCCTTTGTAAGCAAAAAATCCTCTCCCTTTGTACTATGTATATTTCACTACTTCTTTATTTACCCAAAAGAATTTTCTTGCAAACCAGTTATATAGGAAATTGAAAATTATGTAAAAGGTTATAGAAGGATATTATCGGGAATAGAAACATATGAGAAGCAAAACAGGAGGATGACTAATGGAGAAATTAAAGGAAGACCAATTACAAATACAATGTCAAAGCGAATATGGAGTACTTCACAAAGTCATCTTATGTGAACCACAATACATGGAAATAAAAGACGTGATTAATGAAGTCCAAAAGAAATATATAAATAGTAATATTGATCAATCACTCGCACTTTCGCAGCATAAGACATTTGAAGAAGCTTTGTGTAAGGAAGGGGTAGAGGTAATCAAGCTACCACCCAAGAAGAATCAGCCGGAGCAGGTATTCACTAGGGATATCGGCTTTACGATAGGGGAGACCTTATTTATTTCTGAAATGGCTAATCCTATTCGTCAAGGCGAAGAGGAAGTGTTGGTCCAATGGATGAATGAGCATCAGCTACCATATAGAAAACTTACCTCTCACCCAGTGGAAGGAGGAGACGTGCTGGTTGATGGTAAACGAATTTTCATTGGAATTAGCGACCGAACAAGCATAGAGGCAGTGGAAGCACTGCAAAACGAATTACCAAACTATGAAGTAATCCCAGTTCCATTCAACCCGAAATACCTACATCTCGACTGCGTTTTTAACATCTTATCTCCACAGGATGCCCTCGTTTATCCAGCCGCGCTTGATTCGGAGGTTATTGAAAGACTATCTTCTATATATCATTTAATTGAGGTAAGTGAAGAGGAGCAGTTTACGATGGGTACAAACGTCTTGTCTATTGGTCATAAACGAGTGTTTAGCTTACCGTGTAATCAAAAAGTAAATCAGCAGCTGAGGAACCATGGCTACAAGGTAATAGAAGTAGACTTTTCTGAGATTATTAAATCAGGTGGATCGTTTAGATGCTGCTCTATGCCAGTTTTGCGTGATTGATAATAGGATATGTAAGCATTAAAAAGAAAACATCATTTTTATAAATGGTGTTTTTTTATGCATTCTCTAAGAGTAAATTTTATAATTTTTATAAAAAGGAAGAATAAAAGAAGATAGTAAAGATGAGGGGTATTTGTTAAAATAAGTATATGAAATTAGAAACATTTAATTTAATAGATATGATAGAAGATTTTTAAATTCTTTCCTATGAAGAAGAAGCGTATATTACTTACTACAGTAAGTAATTGGAGTATATTCTTACGAAATTATTATAGAGTAGGTGATAGATTTTATTTTTAAATTTATTTAAGGGGATAAATTTAATGGAACAGTTTTTTAAGATTTTCGTTTGGGTAATCTTTTCAACAGTTTTAGTTTATTTGTTCGCTTCTTGGAAAGAATATAAGTGGACTGAGAAAATAATTAGCATTAGAAAGACTTGGTATTTCTTATATTTATTAGGTGCGTTAATTTATTGGACGAAATTTCCTTCAAGTTTATTTACTGATTGGCATAATTATTTAATCGTTTTTATGGCGTTTATATTAATTGATGCCTTTTTTATCCTTAATATGTATTTTAGTAAACTAGGTAGTAGTAGTGAGCTAACTAGGTTAACTGAAGCAGTTAATAATTCGAGTGAAATGATTCAAGATGGACGAGAAAAACTAAAAAATGCTAGTTCTGTCTTGATGACATATGAATATATAGAGTATTATGAAACACAAGAAGAATATTTAATTGAGTTAAATAGTTTTCTACAAGAGTATGGCTCACTTGAAAATATTAATATTATCATTAAGGAAAATCTGATTATCTAATCAATGAGATAGACAAGTTTAGTTTAAAAACGGCAGATCGACACCAACTACAAAAGTCTATAAATAGTGGTCAAACATATTTTAGCAACAAAATAAATTATGTCATTCAACCATTAAAATGTATGGGGAAAGATTATGTAATTGAAATGGAAACGAACGAATTACCTAACGATTACGATGCTTTAATATTGGGTATATTAATATCAACATTCGATTCTGCGATGAAAGAGTTATAAACTCTTTAGAAAAGGCGGTGTTTGTTAGTGAAAACAGTCCTAAAAAAAAGTCCAACAGAAATAAGCACTTCCACAAAGTCGAGACGAGTTCGCTCTCGAATTCAGTTAGGAGAAGTTGGAATGAGTCCGAGGACACGTATTTTATTAGAGAATAATAAACAAGCCGTAGAAGAAGCTGAAAAATCTTTAACAAGACAAAATCCATTATTTAACCGGTAGGAGATAAATCTTCTGCCGGTTTTTGTTTTCATTGGTATAGTTGTTCATTTTATAGGCATAGAATATTGAAAGGAGTGAATACAACCTATGCCTAAAAGGAGAACTCGTAATCGAATTTTTTATACCTTGCCTTCTTTATCTACCGAGCGTCCAGACTTAATTTTGTATAAAGAAGTATTAGACAATGTTCTTAAGTATACACAAAGAAACAGGATATTTATTTCTCTGGAAGACGGATGTAAACTTAAAGAGATAGAAGAATTAACCATTAGAAACTTAGAGAAAATAAGGTATACACGAACTGTTCGATAATTAAATAAGGAGACATTTTTTAAAAGTTCATTTCGGATTTATCTTTCTTCTCAAAAGGAGCAGGTTTTTCATCAATTGTTTGCTTGTAGGCATAGCCTTTATTAATAACGAAAATAGATAAGCCTAAGATAATAAGAACTATAAAGATACTAATCAGCATAAAAGTTACCATGGATTAACTCCTTTTTATCTATAGTGTAAAAGGAGGAAGAGCAAAAAAGCTACCCAAGAGGGTGCTGCACCCCAAAAGTTAGAGTAAAAACTAACTTTTGGGGTGTTTTTCTATGGCTAAATATAGTGAAGAATTTA